>CAZONJ010000028.1:0-36868 GCA_964581225.1 uncultured Terriglobales bacterium
ACTTATGGCAGCCAACACACACAAATGTTCGCTGACCTTCTAAAGAGTCTTACGCCTGAAAAGCAAGAACACTTGATTGCTTTTCTGGCCGACGTTGAGAATCCAGCCGCTTACCCGGAGTATCAGAACATTATCGATCACCTCAAAGTTCTTAGAGATAATGATATAGCTCGTAAATTTGAGATTGCCCGAGAAAAGCGATCGGGTCAGCCCTAGCGCTGAAAGGCAAGCGGAAGGCCCAGGAAAGTTTCAGAGATGGTACTGTTCTGCCGGATTCTATAAGATTGATTCCCGACCCGAACAACGAGATGTTTGGCCGTGCTGGTTTCCTTATTCATGGGGGTAACATGAAAAATCGGGGGTCTTCGCAAGGATGTATTGTTATCTCACCTGATGTCCGAACAACGATTGGGAATAGCGGTGACAACGTGCTAAGGGTGGTGCCATGAAGCGCAGGGCATACTTTGTAGCTTGGTGCTTGCTGTGGATAATGCTGATTGCTCGGGACACTGCTCACTCGCGCGAGTTGCGGGCGAAAACTACCATAGTGCCGTCGGGTAGCACCACAGTAAGCGCGGAGATGGGGAAGAAAACCGCCAACGTCACGATTCATACAGCCCGGCCTGAGGGCGGGTTCCCATTGAGCACGGAATCGGGAGGCAAAGCGGTGACTGTGGTTCAGAGCCTGAGCATCTCCATTGATGGGAATGATCTCTTCGTACCCCGCTCGATATTTGCCGATTTACTGGATCCACGCGAGGCGTCTCTCCGATCGCAGAAGGGAGTGTTTGTCCTTTCCATTAGCGGGGGTGATGGCGCTGAATCGTATTTCATTCGCGTGTACTTCGACTTGACGAAGGTGAAAAGGCGCATGCTCTACAGTTCGTTGACACCCGACAGGCCGTCGGAAGATACACAGTACCGGCTGGAAATCCTGAAAGATGAATAACGGTGTACAAGCGTCTTTGGCTACGCCTGGTGTGGACCAGCCGCTCGCCGCGCTTAGTCTGGGCCATCTTCTAAAAACTCTTAATGTGAAGTGATGAATCAAATGATTGTGTTTTTAGTATTCCTGTCGGTTGCAGCCTATGCGCCAGAAGCTCCCGCTCATGACTCGCGCAACAGCAAAAAACCTTGCACTCGGGAGCAGGCTATGCGCGCTGAGGCCGACGTTGACAGGTTGAAAAGTTGGAGCCTTCTTTATAAGTCCTACAAACATTTCTCGCACTGCGATGATGGGGCCATCGGAGAAGGTTATAGCGATGCGGTAGGGAAGTTGCTGGCGGATAGGTGGGAGGAGTTCTCAAAATTTACCGAGCTTGCACGTGTAGATCATGGATTCTAGCAATTCGTTATAAAGCATGTTGACGAAACAATCCCGGCGGATACGTTACAGAAGATTTCAGAGAATGCGACCTCGAATTGTCCATCAGCGGAGAAGCGATTATGCAATCTTATCGCTTCTAAGGCATCGGCGAAATAGAGTGTCTGCCAGCTGCCCCACTCATCGGTTTTCGATGAGTGGGAATTCCAGGGAAGCACGGAACATCTTCTTAATGTTGTGAGAAGTTTGTTATCTCGAAGGTCCAGCCCCATAGGGGCGGAAGAGGTTAGCCCAGGGCGTGAGCCCTGGGAAGAATTGTGAAGAAACATCTACCTCTCTGCCGAAGGCGGCTGCGCAGCGCAGCAAAGCAGCACAACGATTCCGGAGAAAAACAAGGAACGCCGGGCTCACGTGGTGCCGCCGCCAACCCGGCGGATAAGCTACAGGGTAACTACGATTCGGAACAATCATGAACTTGATGAGCGGATGCAACCGGGATAGGTCCTCTTTAGTACTCACGATGATTTTACCGGTAATTCTTGGTGCGCTCTTTTTGTTTTCGGGTTGCAAGGCCGCTCCCACGTGGTCGACAGAATCTCGATCCCCTGATGGCAGAATGGTCGCAAAGGCGGAGGCATTTACGAACGGAGGATTTGCCGCACCGGGTCCTTCGACCACATTTGTCTACCTGAAGCAGACAACAGGACCACAGAAGGCCATGTTGATTTTTGCTTTTTCCGAGGGACCACCCGACGGTATGCAGGTGAAGATGGATTGGTTGAGCCCATCGCATTTGGAACTAACGTATGAAGGACAGCACACCATTGATTTTCAAGCCGTCAGGTATGCCAGGGTCGATATCTCCGTGCGAAGCGCTGGGCCTACGGGCGCTGCTTCCAAATAGAGCGAAGAAAGACCGCCGAGGCTGCCCACTCATCGCGGCTTTCGATGAGTGGGCTTGAGCGTCTCTGTGTCGTAGCCTGCCTGAGCGTAGCCGAAGGGCGGGGAATTTGGGATGCTTGCACCAATATCGGTGCAGAAAGGTGAACGTGGTGAACATTGGTGAACATGGTAAGTTACAATGTTCACCGCTGTAAGCTACTGAAAGAAAATACGTTACATGGCAAAGGTGAACGTGGTGAACATTGCAGCGGGAAGTTGGGATTTTCGCTGTTTCAAGTCATCGAACGACCGGTGAACGGGCTCTTGGACAGATCCCCGGCGGTTCATGGCGACAATGCGCGCCGTTTATACTGAGAAAAACTAAATATAACTAAGGACATCATTGCTCCCCTACATCCATATTGGTCCTCTTACGATCGGAACCTTTGGACTCCTCAACCTGCTGGCCTTCATCGCCGCCTATTACCTGCTGCGCGCGGACATTCGCCGCCGCCATATCAATGTCGATGTTCAGAACGTCATCTCCACCTGCGCCTTGCTGGGCATCGTTGGGGCAAAGCTTTATCATGTGCTGCAATCGCCGGGCGACCTGGTCGCCGACCCCATCGGCAGCATCTTCAGCCGGGCCGGCTTTGCCTGGTTTGGCGGCGTCCTGGGCGTCCTGCTGGCGCTCTTCCTGCTGGCCCGGCATTCCCGCCTCACCTATTTGCAGATGCTCGACCTGTGCAGCCCTGCGGCCTCGCTGGGCTATGCCATAGGACGCATTGGATGCCTCATCTCCGGCGATGGCGATTACGGCATTCCTACTTCGCTCCCCTGGGGCATGAGCTTCCCCAACGGCATTGTGCCCACCACGCAGCGCGTCCATCCTACGCCGATTTATGAGGCGATTGTGGCTTTGCTCATCTGCTGGTACCTGTGGCGGCAGGGAGCAAAAGAGCTGCGCGGGCCGCGTCCCGCCGGGCTGATCACCGGGGAGTATCTGGCGCTGACCGGCCTGGCGCGCTTTCTGGTGGAATTTATCCGCATCAATCCGCGAGACTTTTTAGGCATGTCCAACGCGCAGATGATGGGGCTGGTCTCGATGATCGTCGGTGTGCTCCTGATCGTGACCGTAAAAAAAAAATTCCGCTCCCTGAAGGGTGAGCACCGCATTCTTCAGCACGCCAGCATCCGGGGCGACGTTTTGCAGCCGGAATACCATCGTCCTACCCCGGAGTGCCCCAATCCGGAGCGCTGGCGGATGTACGACTCCATGACCGCCGAAATCGAGGTGCTGGAGTTTCTGCGCACGCTGGTGACCACATTAAAGCCGAAGGTCGTGGTGGAGACCGGCACTTTTATGGGGATCAGCACCTTATGGATCGCCGAAGGGCTGAAGGCCAATGGTTTTGGCAAGGTGATCACCTGCGAATACGATCCGGTGGTCTTTGCCAGGGCCAAGGAACGAATCGACAGGTCGGGATTGCAAGGCTGGATCGACTGCCGCAACGAATCGAGCCTCGACATTGCCGTCCCTGGGACCGTGGACCTGCTTTTCAGCGACAGCGAACCCAGGTTGCGGGAGCAGGAGGTGCGCCGTTTTTTGCCGCAAATGAACCCTTTTGGGCTCATACTGATGCACGACGCCAGTTCGCATTTAAAGGTGGTCAGGGAAGCCGCCTTGGGCCTGGAAGCCGAGGGTTTGGTCTCAGTATTGCTCCTGCCGACGCCTCGCGGGCTGGTACTTGCGCAGAAGCGTCAAAATAGAAAATAATGAACTGGGCAGCCCTGCTTCACCCACCCAGCATCGAACTTTAAACGTGAGTACCTGCTTCACTCCCCATGACAGGTATCCGGACCTGTCTTTTTCAACAGGAAAGGGAGACGCCCCTATGGCATCGGCAGTTGCAACTCCTGCACTTCGGCCTCGCGAAACCGCCAGCCACACGGCCCAGCTGAATTTCCAGCTTGCCGCCGCTGCCCTGGGACTCGATAACAATATCCAGGCTGTGCTCACCACTCCTTTGCGTGAAAGGCTGGTCGAAATCCCCGTCCGCATGGACGATGGCAGGACGCAGCCTTTTACCGGTGTTCGCATTCAACATAACAATGCGCGCGGCCCGGTCCTGGGTGGCATCCGGTTCACTCCCAATCTGGACCTTGAACTGGCGCGTGCGCTGGCCGAGGTTACTACCTGGAAGACCGCGCTGATGGCGGTCCCATTCGGCGGGGCCAGCGGCGGCGTAAGCTGCGATCCGCCGGCGCTCTCAAAATCGGAGCTGGAACGGCTGACCCGGCAATTCGTCTCTCACATTCATGGAATGATCGGACCTTATCAGGATGTCGCCATGCCCGATCTGAATGCCAATAGCCAGATTATGGGATGGATGTTTGAGCAATATGCCGGCTCGCCGCAGGGCCATACTGCGGGCGCAATCACCGGCAAGCCACTCCAATGTGGAGGAAGCGCGGGCAGGGAACGTGCCTCCGGACGCGGCGTCGCATTGATGTTGCGGGAGTCCGCGCGCGAGCTTGACCTGCAACTGAAAAATTTAAAAGTGGCTATCCATGGATTCGGCAATCTTGGCTCGCACGCCGCCCAGGCCATCGCCGAGATGGGATGCCGCATCGTGGCCCTCTCGGACATCCATGGAGGCGTTTACTCGGAAAAGGGCCTTTCTCTCCGCGACCTGCAAAAGCATGTGCGGAAACATGGAAGCCTGGCCCGCTTCTCCGGGGCCGCTCCTCTCAGCAATACTGAGCTGCTGGAATGTGAATGTGATGTGCTGGTGCTCGCAGCGGTTGAGTCCGTGGTCAATAGTGGCAATGCCGATCAAGTGCGGGCCAGGTTGATTCTGGAAGGCGCAGACCTCGCCATTACCTCCACCGCCGATGAGGTGCTGTATGCCCGCGGAGTCGCTGTGGTCCCTGACCTTCTTGCCGGCGCCGGCGGGGCCATCGCATCCTATTTGGAGTGGGCGCAGAACCTGCAACGGACCGCCTGGAGTGAAGAGCAGGTCATGCGGGAATTGGAGATATTGATGCTGCGCGCTTATCGTTCGGCCACCACGCGCGCCCGGGAGCGGAAGCAGTTGCTGCGTACTGCCGCATATTCGATGGGCATCGAGCGCGTTGCCCGCTGTGAGCGGCTGCGGGCGCAACAGGCTGCTCGCGCTTAATAGCCTTTATGCTTGTCTACCTCGCCCAGCAGTGGCTCGCCGGCGAAGAAGCGCCGCAGATTTTCGCTGATGCGGGCGAAGTGCCGCTCCCAAAGCTTGTCCGTGACCGCTCCGGTATGAGGCGTGATGAGTAAATTGTCCAACCTCCACAGCGGTGATTCGGCAGGCAGCGGCTCGGTGACAAATACGTCCAATGCCGCTCCCGCAATTCGCCGCTCGCGCAGCACCCGCTCCAGCGCATCCTCATCGATCAGTTTGCCGCGCCCAACATTAATCAAATAGGCATCGCGCCGCATCCGGGAAAAGGCAGCATCGTCGAACAAGGCCTCGGTTTTTTCGGTGAGTGGAGCGGCGAGGACGATGTATTCAGCTTCGCGCAACAGGCGGTCCAGCTCCGCCGGTCCATAGACTAAGCCGGCGTGTCCCGGCCCGCGCTCGGGATGCTCCCGCATTGCGACGACGCGCATCCCCAGGGACTTGGCCAGCCGCGCAACTTCATTGCCGATGCTTCCCAGGCCGATCACGCCCAGCGTTGCTCCGGCCACCTCGCGCGGAGGCGTTTCGGCCCACATCTGCTGCTGTCCCCAATGCGCGTTGAGCTGGTGTCGCACCGCCGCCGGTACGGATTTTGCCAGTGACAGGACCATGCCGATGGCGTGCTCGGCGACGACTGGCCCGTGCACCTCCGTGGAGTTGGTGATTCGTATGTTGCTCTGCACCACCTCCGGAAACAGAAGCTGATGCACCGCCGCCGTGGTCGCATGAATATATTTCAGACGGTGCGCCTGGCGCAGCTGCTCGGCGCGAAATTGATAACCGATCAGGATGTCCGCGTCTTTGATCTCATCCGATATATTTTCCAGCGAAGCCAGCTGCACGAAGTCGTGCTCAGGGAACCGTTCTTTCAGGCGCGACGCCAGCCACGGCGGCGCATTCCATAGCTCGAAGCGGTGTTGCACCACGATGAGTATTTTCATCGCGTTTTCTACGGCTTGATGCGTAAATCTTTGCCGGTCATCTCTTTCGGTTGTGGAATGCCGAGCATCCCCAGAACTGTCGGAGAGATATCCTGGAGGGAGCCGTCATCGCGCAGGCTGAAGCCGTTGCCCTGTCCTGTAATTACGATAAACGGCACCGGATTCAAGGTATGGGAGGTGTGAGGACCGCCGGACTGCGGATCGATCAGCATCTCGGCATTGCCGTGGTCGGCGGTGACGATGACCGATCCGCCATGCTGGCGAATTGCGGTGTAGATGCGTCCCAGGCATGCATCCACCGTCTCGACGGCCTTCACTGTAGGCTCGATTTTGCCGGAGTGTCCCACCATATCCGCGTTGGCAAAATTTACGATCACAACCTGGAAAGTGCGGTCCTCGATGGCCTTCACCACCGCGTCGGCAATGCCTGCAGCGCTCATCTCGGGCGCAAGATCGTAAGTCGCCACCTTCTGCGACGGGACCAGCACCCGGTCTTCGCCGGGAAAAGGCTTTTCGATTCCGCCGTTGAAGAAGTAGGTCACGTGGGCATACTTTTCGGTTTCCGCAACGCGCAGGTTGCGCAGCTGGGCCGCGCTCATCACGTTGGCCAAAAGATTGTTCAGCGACTCGGGCGGGACTACATACGGCAATGTGAACTGCTTGTCATATTGCGTCATGCAGATATAACGCAGGCTTTTGGGCACGCTTTCTCGCGGAATCGCAATATCGAGCGCATCCGCGTCGGGCAGCTCTCGGCCGTTTTCTTTGGTCAGGCCGCTGTTGCGGGCCAGCACGCGGGTAATCTGGCGCGCGCGGTCGGCGCGGAAGTTAAAGTTGATGCAGCTGTCGTCATCGCGGATGGTGGTCAGCGCCTGGCCGCGCTCATCCACGCAGACAAAAGGAATGATGAACTCGTCGGTGACCCCGCGCTCATAAGAGTCTTTGGTGCCGCGCACCGCGTCAGTGTAAGTTCCGCCCTCCGCTTTGCCCTTCACCATGGCATCGAAGGCCTTCAATTCGCGTTCCCAGCGGCGGTCGCGGTCCATGGCGTAATATCTGCCGCTCACGCTGGCGACTTTGCCCACGCCGATCTCGCGCATCTTTTGCTCAAGCTGTTCGAGATAACCCGCGCCGCTGGTGGGAAGCGTATCGCGGCCATCCATGAATGCGTGAACGAAGACCCGATCCACTCCTTGTTGCTTCGCCATCTTGAGCAGGGCGTACAAATGGTTCTGGTGGGAGTGCACGCCGCCATCGGAAAGAAGACCGAAAAGGTGCAGCCGCCTTCCCCCGGAGCACGCGTTGGTCATCGCCGACAGGAGCGTCTCATTGGAGAAGAAATCGCCCTTCTCGATCATAAGGTCGATCTTGGTGATGTCCATGTAAACTACGCGTCCGGCGCCAATGTTGAGATGCCCCACCTCGCTGTTGCCCATCTGCCCATTGGGCAGCCCGACCCAGCGTCCGCTGGTGTGGACCAGCGTGCTCGGATATTCCCGCAGCAGCTGGTCGTACACAGGTTTTCGCGCCAGCGCAATGCAGTTGCCCTTGGTTTCGGCGCGGAAACCCCAGCCGTCAAGAATAATGAGCACTAATGGTGTGTTATTTGCCATGATTCAGAACGTACATTCTAAATCGTAGAGTCATCTTCTGGCGAAGAGAGTGGAGGAATGCGCAACTTTATTGCGAGATTGCGGCCAAGCATTTTGCAAAGAAGAGGCATTGAGGCGCTCCTCAACACCCAGCATTTCTTTTTATGGAAGTTTGCCTAGCTGTGCCGGCCGGAAGAGCTGGAACGATGACGAACGTCCGCTCCCTCAATCCAAAAGATCACGTCTTCGGCGATATTAGTGGCGTGATCGGCGACGCGTTCGAGGTTCCGCGCAATCAGCAGGGCATCGAGGGCATGCCGCGCGTACTCCGGGGAGTTGTGCATGAGCTTGTCCATGGCAAAGAAGATGTTGCGGTTCATGTCATCCACCGCATCGTCGGTTTGAAGCACGGTCTGGGCCAACGCCGGGCTGCCCTGGGCAAACGCCTCCAGCGCCTGGCGGACCATTCCCACGGCAATCGCCGCCATCTTGGGGATGTCGGCGGGAATCTCCGCCGGAGAGAGCGTGCTGATGTCCATTACGCGTTCGACAATATTCACCGCCTGGTCTCCCACCCGCTCCAGGTCTTCGTTCATCTTGATGACCGCCAGGATAAAGCGAAGATCGATCGCCATGGGCTGCTGCATGGCAAGCAGGTCGGTCGCCAGCTCGTCGATTTCCGATTGCGCCATGTTGATGGAGCGCTCCGCCTCCAGCACCAACTGGCAAAGCTGCAGGTCCCGCTCCTGATAGGAGTGTGCGGCGCGGTCCACTGCCTGCTCGGCAAGACCGCCCATGGCCAGCAATTTCTGCTTTAAAACTTCGAGCCCCTGATGGAACCTTGTACGTGTCATCCGAATCTTCCCGTAATGTAGTCCTCCGTGCGTTTGTCGGAAGGAGTAGTAAAAATTTTGGCGGTCTTATCGAACTCGATGAGCCTGCCCAGCAGAAAGAATGCGGTGTACTCCGCCACCCGGGCGGCCTGCTGCATGTTATGGGTCACAATCACTACAGTATATTGCTCTTTGAGTTCAAAGATCAGTTCCTCGATTTTTGAGGCGGAGATCGGATCGAGAGCGGAAGCCGGTTCATCCATCAGCAGGACCTCGGGCTCGACTGCAAGTGCACGCGCGATGCAGAGTCTCTGTTGTTGTCCTCCGGAGAGGCTTGCCCCGGATTTCTTTTTCAGATGGTCTTTCACCTCGTCCCACAGGGCGGCGCGCTTCAGGGACCGTTCCACCACGTTGTCCAATTCGCGGCGATTGCGAAAGCCGTTTAATTTCAGCCCGGCGGCCACATTGTCATAGATCGACATGGCGGGGAAAGGGTTCGGTTTTTGAAACACCATTCCCACCCTGCGCCGGACCTCCACCGGAGAAGTGCCATTGGCATAAAGGTCCAGGCTGCCGATTCTTACCTGGCCTTTCACGCTGGCGTCCGGATTGGTCTCATGCATGCGGTTCAGGCAGCGGACAAAGGTGGATTTGCCGCATCCCGAAGGCCCGATTATTGCAGTGGCATGATTGGCGGATATGTCGATATTAATGTCATGCAGCGCCTGGGACTTGCCGAACCAGGCATCTAAATTTTTAACTTCGATTCCTACGCCCATGGATCCTACCGCGCTCCTGCCAGGGTTCCGCGTTTGGCAACCGCCCGCACCACCGCGACCGTGCCCACAATTAACGTGATCAGCACCAGCGCTCCCGCCCATGCCTGCTGATGCCATTCATCGAACGGGGAGACTGCATACACAAAAATCTGCAGGGGCAGCGCAGCCGTCGGCTGTTGAATATGAAAGTTCCAGAACTGATTTCCGAAGGCGGTAAATAAAAGCGGAGCGGTTTCACCGGCCACTCTCGCGAAAGCCAGCATCACGCCGGTGATCACTCCCGATGTCGCGGTGCGCAGGGTGATTGAAATCGTGCTGCGCCATTGCGGGATACCCAGTCCCAGGGCCGCCTCCCGCACCGCGCGTGGGACCATGAACAGCATTTCTTCGGTAGAGCGGGCGATCGTGGGAATCATCATAATCGCAAGCGCCACGCCGCCGGAAAAAGCCGAGAAGTGCCTATGCTCAACCAACAGGTAATATACTGCAATCCCAATTACAATCGAGGGCACCCCATTCAACACGTCGGAGGTAAAACGCACCACGCGTCCGAAGCGCCCACGCGAATACTCGGCAAGGTAGATCCCGCAGCCGATTCCCAGCGGGACCCCAATCAGGCTGGCAATCAGAAGAATCACGCCGGAACCGACGATTGCGTTTCCCATTCCGCCCCCGGTTTCGCCGACCGGGCGAGGCGTGTGGGTGAGGAACGCCAGATTCAAAGAGCCGATGCCCCGGAGGATTAAATAAGCAAGAATGGCGATCAGCGGGGCCAGCACCAGAATTACCGCCGCTCCAGCTATAGCGGTGGCAAAGTGGTTTTTAAACTCCCGATAGCGATCGAGAGGAGTGCTGCGAACCGACGCTGCGCTTACATCACTGGGCATGGACCCTCGCTGGGACCCCGCGGGTGATCGACCAGACCAGCAGGCGCGCGCATGCGTTGACGATAATGGTCACGATAAACAGGGCAAGTCCGATTTCAACCAGGGCGCTGAAGTAGAGATCGCCGGTCGCTTCGGTAAACTCATTTGCCAGGACGCTGGCCATGGTATAGCCAGGAGCGAAGAGCGACTTGGCAATCTCGGGCCGATTGCCGATCACCATAGTGACTGCCATGGTTTCACCAAGAGCGCGTCCTAAGCCCAGGATGATGGCCCCGAAAATGCCGGCGCGGGCATTGCGCAGCACCGCCACGCGGATCATCTCCCATCGCGTGGCCCCGATTGCCAGCGCAGCCTCCCGCTGGTGCTGTGGGACAGCTACCAGGACCTCCCGGGTGATCGAAGAAATGATGGGTATTACCATGATAGCCAGAATTATTCCCGCGGCCAGCATTCCGATCCCGTATTTCGGGCCGGTAAATAATCCCGTCCACCCCAGATAGCGCCCCAGGAAGGGCTCCACATGCAAGCGGACCAGCGGCACCAGGATGAAAATGGCCCAAAGTCCGTAAATCACGCTGGGAATCGCCGCCAGCAGTTCGGTGGTAAAAGAAAGAGGCGCGCGCAGCCGGCGCGGGCACATCTCGGTGAGGTAGATGGCTACTCCGACTCCCAGCGGCACCGCCAGCGCCAGGGCAATGAGGGATGAGACCAGGGTGCCGTAGATAAACGGAAGAGCTCCAAAATCGCCGGAGACCGGGTCCCAGTTCTCGCCGGAAAAAAATTTGAGACCGAAGCGCGCGATGGAAAGATTGGACTTGCTGATCAATTCATAGGTGATCAGCCCCAGGATCCCCAGAACGGAAAGAGCGCAGGCGACCACCAGCAATTTGAAAGCGTTGTCCGCAATCTTGCTGAACGATCGGGGCTTCGTCTGAAAGCTTCGAATCTTTTCGCGCAGAGAGCTGGAAGAGACCGAAAGCATCGATCGGGTACTACTCTGGGGTGAGACTAAGCCCATGCTGAAAAGCTAGCAAAGACGTGTTAAAGGACTGTTACAGGGGGATCCAATAAAAACGCCGGGAATTCGAACGATCCGAATTCCCGGCAGTCTGGAGGCGTGCTTTTGAGTGAGAAACTTGGGGAGGCCTGCTCAGTGCAGTTGCTGGACTGTGGATTTTACCCTAGTTACAAGCTCCTGGGGGAGCGGCGCATAGCTCAACGAAGAGGCTTCTTTTTGCCCATCCACCAGCATCCAGTTCAGGAAATCCACCAGGATTTTGCCCTTCTTGGAGTCCGCGGCCTTTTGCGGAATCAGCAGCCATGTAAATGTCGCAATCGGGTAGGCATTCTTTCCCGAGGCGTTGGTAATGGAGACGCGATAATCAGCCGGAATCTTCACCCCTTTCGCGGCCTCTGTGGTGCTCTCAAGCGAGGCTTTTACAAAGTTCCCGGCGGCGTTCTTCATGGTTCCATAACTAATCTTGTTTTGCAGGGCATAAATCAATTCCACGTATCCGATAGACCCTTCCATCTGGCGAATCTCTCCGGCAACGCCTTCATTGCCTTTGGCTCCCAGCCCTACCGGCCAGTGGACGGAGGTCCCCTTGCCTACAGCGCTCTTCCATTCCGGGCTTACCTTAGAAAGATAATCGGTGAAGACATAGGAGGTGCCGCTACCGTCGGAACGATGCACCACGATGATCGGCGTATTGGGCAGTTGTACATCTTTGTTGGCCGACTGGATGGCATTATCGTTCCAGCTTGTGATCTTTCCCAAATAGATTCCAGCCAGCGCTTCCGGCGTAAATTTCAATTCTTGTGTCACGCCAGGCACGTTATATGCAGGAACAACCGATCCCATCACGGTGGGAATGTGGACGATCTTCACCTTGGAGCTGGCGAGCTGCTCATCGCTCATCGGGCCATCGCTGGCCCCAAAATCCACGGTGCCTGAGGTTATCTGGCGGATGCCACCACCGCTGCCAATCGACTGGTAATTGATCTCAATATCCGGATGGCTGGCGTGGTATTCGCTAAACCACTTGGAATAGATGGGATAAGGGAAGGTAGCGCCCGCGCCATTCAGAGTGGTCTGTGCCGATCCGATGGTGGTGAGCGCGCTTACGAATAACAGCGCAACAATACGTTTCAAGCGAGAGTATCTCCTCATATACGTATATTTAACCCCGGGTTTGTTAACGCCGGGTTACAGTCTTGTGAATGGCCCGTAAAACTGCGCAGCAAAGACGTATTTTCTCTCAACAATTGACGGCTGTTTTTGATTGCCGCAGCCATCGCAGATACATCTGCTCCTGTGACTGCTCGAGCCCTTGGGCGAGGTGGCGCATGCTGTGCCCGCTTACCATGTGGCATACCTCTTCAGCCAGGTTCTTAGTGTGATCGCCGGCCCGCTCCAGGGCCTGCGCCATCAGGAGAACATGGATGCTGGAGCTGGCGTAAGGCTCCCGTATTTCCAGGTGACGCATATAGATCAGGTTGCGAAGGCGGTCTACTTCGGCATCGGCGCGCAGCACGGATAAGGAAACCTCCGCATCGCGGCTGGTGAACGCCTGGTGGACGTCCCGCAACATCTTTTCGATCACCGACGCCATGCGGATCAGCTCAGTGACGTCCTGCATCTCCATTTTTGAGTGGGTGGCCCCATAAATATGGATCAGCGAGCAGAGCAGGTCTCCGGTCCGTTCCAGATCGATGGTGCATTTCAGGCATGCGAGCAGCTCCCGCGTCTTCGCGGGTGAGGCATGGCTCACGGCAAAGCCGATATGCTCATCGATTTCATGGTCCAGCTCATCCAGCTGTTTTTCGCATTGCAGGACCATCTGCAGGGACTTTTTGGAATAGGCGCCGAGGGCATCGGCGGTATATCCCATGGCAGTCTTGGCGAGTTCAAAAGCCTGCGCAGTCAGGGACATAATGCTGAGGTGGTCGCCATCGCGATCGGCCTTCCATACGGTTGGCAAGCTAATTTCATGGCCGGCAGACATAACACCTCCCCATACAAGACTTTGGAGATTGATTATGAAGGCAATGTTAAAAGCGGATGAATATCTAGGAAAAAGCCGGGGTCTCTACGTTGGCTGGGGCAAGGGGCAGGGTGAAATAAAAGGTGGATCCGCGGTTCAGCTCGCTCTCTACCCTGATTTTGCCCTGATGGGCGAGGACAATATGCTTCACGATGGCCAGCCCCAGTCCCGTGCCTCCGGTTTCGCGTGACCGGGCCTTATCCACGCGATAGAAGCGCTCGAAGAGACGGGGCAGATGCTCGAATCCAATGCCGGAGCCGAAGTCGCGAACGTAAAACTCGCATCCATACCTGCTCTCCTGCATCCCTAGCTGGATGGTCCGCCCTTCCGCCCCATACTTGATCGCGTTCTCGATCAGGTTGGAAAACACCTGATGAATGGCTTCACGGTCCGCCATTACCATCTTGTCCTCGCATTGCTCCACGGTAAGCGTGATTCCCCTGGAATGGGCAATGCCGGTAAAGCTCTGGAGCGCGTCATGCAGCAGCTCGCGGGCGGGGGCAGGATGAATGCGGAAGCGCTGTTCGCCCGACTCGACTCTGGCCAGCGTCAAGAGATCTTCTGTCAGACGGGACATCCGGGCGGTGTTTTTTCTGATGATCTCCAGAAACTCCCGGTGATGGTCCTCCTCTTGAATGCTGTCCAGCAAAGTTTCGGTGTAGCCGTGGATGGAGGTGAGCGGCGTGCGCAGCTCGTGGGAGACATTCGCGATAAAGTCCCGGCGCGTCTTCTCCACGCGCTCGGTTTCCGAAATATCGTGAAAGACGGCAACCGCTCCTCCATGGGGAAGCGGCGCGGTAATAATGTTGAAAGTGCGTCCCGGAATGAACGACTGAGCCTTCGCGGTGGTGACCGTGTTCTGCTCCAGCGTCTGCTTCAACCCATTCAAGAAATCGGGATCGCGGATAGCTTCCACCACCGAGATTCCGGGGCGGGCCTCCGCGGGAAGCAGGCGTTGCAGGGAGCGGTTCGCCCATTGCACCTTCCGCTGCGGTGAAATTGCAATCACCGCATCCTGCATGCTGTTCAGCACCGTCTCCAGTTGGCTGCGACTGCTCTGCAGCTCGGTAAAGCTCTGCTCCAGTTTGCGGGCGGTTTTGTCCAGCGCGGAAGCGACTTGGGCAATCTCATCGAATGACGTTTCAGCAATGCGCGCGGAAAGGTCCCCGGCCGCGATCCGTTCCGCAAACCGTACGATGTGCTGCAGGCGTTTGGTCATGGAGTGCGCAACAAACCAGGCCATGAGAGTGGCCAGCACCAGCGCCAGGGCGGAGCCCTTCAATAACGTTTGCCGCACCTGCGCGGTAGTGGCCTGAATGGAAGCGAGAGGATAGGCCAGCCGTACCGCCCCGCCCTTGATCGGGACAGCAACATACACAAAGTCCATGCCTACCGTATCGCTGTGGCGGATGGCATTTCCTTGCTGATTTTTGAGCGCCTCGATAAATTCAGGATGAGTAGCGCGGCCTTCCTTCCTTGGATTCGCCTCCGAGTCGGCGAGAACGTCCCCGGCGGAATCGATAATCGTGACGCGCGCGTCTGCCGCCCGGGCTTCATCGTCGGCGATCTGTTTGAGCGCCCCGCTTCTAACGTTTTCCACGCGAAGGGCGAGCATGTTGGCTTTTTGCAGGAGCGCAGTTTTTATCTCTTCGCGAAGCGAGTTTTCCCATGCGCGACGGATGGCGAAATCCAGGGTCACTGTGGCCGCGCCAATTACCAGCAGAAAGGCGGCCATCAGTTTAAAAAATATTCCACTTCTCACTTCGGGACCTCGAAACGATACCCCGCCCCGCGCACCGTCTTTATATAACGCGGGTTCTCCGGGTCATTCTCTATTTTCTCCCGAATCCGGCGCACATACACGTCCACGGAACGTGGAGTGACAAAGCTGGTGTCCCGCCATACAGCATCGAGAAGCTGGTCCCGGGTAAATACGCGGCCAGGATGCGATGCGAAATGCTCCAGCAGACGAAATTCCGTTGCGGTCGTTCCCATAAGATTGCCGCCCACAGAAAGAATCATGGCCCCGGTATCGATGACCAAATCCCCGATGTGAAGCGTCTCTTTCGGCAAAGGCCGCTCAAATCTTCTCAACACCGCTTTGACCCGGGCGATCAGCTCCCGCGGGCTGAATGGCTTGGTGATGTAGTCATCGGCCCCAAGTTCCAGGCCCAGGATTCGATCGGGTTCGCTCGCCTTGGCGGTAAGAAAGATGATGGGAGTCATCCCTATCTTTCTGTTTTCGCGGATGCGGCGGCACAACGTTAGCCCGTCCCCGCCCGGCACCATGATGTCCAGCAGGAGCAGGGCGGGCGTATGGCGCTCGGCCTCCGCGATTACGCCCTGGGTGGAGGCAAAGTACCGGACGGTAAAGCCTGCCGACTCAAGATGATGACGCACCAACCGGGCGATATCGGCTTCGTCTTCAACCAGGAAGATGGGTGGCTGCATGGCTGAATTGTAGCTGCTATCGCTACTCCTGGCCCCTGAATTCAGTACTTTTAACAGGACTGTAACAATCCCCCGGCTGTTCCTCCAATCATGCGCCTTCGACCGATTAGAATGGCAGGTGCAGCTATAGCCTGAGCCAATGGATAACAAGAGCGTTGCCGCCATCTTCTATGAGACTGCCGACCTGATGGAGGTCCGCGGTGACGATCCTTTTCGCATCCGCTCCTATCGCCGTGCTGCCGAAGCTGTGGAAGCCTTGCCGCAATCTCTTTCAGAACTCGTTCCTGAGACAAAAAAGCTGCTCGAAATCCCCGGGATCGGGAAGGGAATGGCCGCCAATATCCAGGAGCTCTTTCGCGAAGGCCGGCTCAAAATGCATACCGAGCTCCTGCAGAAATACCGCCCTTCCATGCTGGAGCTGCTGAAGATCCAGGGACTCGGTCCGAAAACCATCGCCCTGATCTGGGACGCATTCCAGATTTGCGATATTGCCGGGGTGGAGCAGCTTGCGCGTGAGGGCAAGTTACGCGAGCTGCCTCGCATGGGGGAAAAGCAGGAGCAGAAGATCCTAAAAGGGATTGAGGAATACCGCCGCATCTCCGGGCGTTTTCACCTCGACGATGCCGAGAAGATAGCCAACAAACTGGTCGAGTTTCTGGCAGAGATGCCCGGAGTCGAGCGAGTCACTCCGGCGGGTTCGCTGCGGCGCGGACGGGAGACGGTCGGTGACCTCGATATCCTCATCACCGGCGCATGCTGCACCGACGGGCGTTTAGAAGAGCTCAGCAACAAGGTCCTCGCCTTTCCCGGCATCGCCGATGTGCTGGTCAAGGGTGGAAACAAGGTGAGCTTCAAGCTGCGCAGCTCCATGCAGGTGGATGTGAGGATGCTTGCCCCGGAATCGTTCGGCGCGGCCCTGCAATACTTCACCGGATCGAAGACCCACAACGTCTCCATCCGGCAGCGCGCTTTGAAGATGGGCTACACCCTCAACGAATATGGCCTCACTCGTCTGGAGGGAGGAGAGCGGGTCGCCGGGGCCAGCGAAGAGGAGATCTATGCCCGGCTCGGCCTTGACTACATCGCGCCCGAGTTGCGGGAGAACTGCGGTGAGATCGAAGCGGCGGAAAAGCACAGCTTACCGCAGTTGATCGAAGAAAAAGACATCCAGGGCGATGTGCACATGCATACCGTCGAGACCGACGGACGCTGCACCATCGAAGAGATGGCGCTGGCAGCGCGAGAGCGGGGCTACAAGTACATGGCCATTACCGACCACTCCAAAAATCTTGCCTTTGCCAATGGTCTTGACGACAAACGGGCGGAAGCGCACATCAGGAAGATCCGCCAGGCGGATGAGAGCATCGAGGGCATTAAGATATTTGCCGGCATTGAAGTGGATATTCTGGCCGATGGGGAGTTGGACCTCTCCGATCCCGTCCTTGAGCAGATGGACCTGGTGATCGCCAGCGTGCATTCTTATTTCCAGCAGGAGCCCGCCAAGATGACGGACCGCTTGCTGCGCTCGATCGGCAACAAAAATACCTCGATCATCGGTCATCCGACCGGACGCATCCTGCTGCGCCGCGATGCCTACGAGTACGATATGGATGCGGTCCTCAAAGCGGCTGCGCGCGAGAAGGTGGCGATGGAGCACAACGCTTATCCGGACCGGCTCGATTTATGCGACCGCCACCTGAGGATGGCGCAGGAGCGAGGCGTAAAAATTGTGATCAACACCGACGCGCATCATACCTCGCACATGGAGAAGATCCGGTATGGGATCCTTCAGGCGCGCCGGGCAGGGCTTACCCCGGCCGACGTGTTAAATACGCGTTCCACTGCGGAGTTCGCCAGGGCCATGAAACGGGCATGAGTCTGGCAGAATATTACTGCACAATGTCTAAAAAATGAGCATCTTACATTCCGGGAAAGCAAAGGCCGCTGCGCCTGCATTCGAAAAACGAGGTATCCGTCATGGCTGATGTCGTACGCAAAGAAAACACCAAACCATCCTATGATGCGGGGCATGTGCCGATCACGGAAGAAATGGATTCCGCTCGCTGGACGCTCCCTCCCATCGTCCCGGTGGCGATTGCCCTGGCGCTGGTGGCCGCCGTTCTGGCCAGTTATCTGTATTTTTCCCGCAAGCCGCCAACCTCCTCCGGCTCCATCACCCGGATGGAAGTGGTGCCGGTGCATGTGGAATCCTCAAAGTCCATGGCCCCCGGACAGGAGGGCATGGCCGGTTCGGATGTAGAGAAATTCGACCAGGTGGTTGTGGCCGTCCATCTCGATATCAAGAATGCCACCGGGAAGCCGATGTACATAAAGGACATCGAGGCGAAGCTGGTGACCGGCCAGGGAGAGTATTCCGACGATGCCGCGAATGCCGGCGACTATGACCGGCTCTTCCAGGCATATCCCACGTTAAAGCAAAATGCCATTCCACCCATTCAGCCCGAGACCAAAATGGCCGCCGGCGAAAAACTGGATGGAATGGCAATCTTCAGCTTCCAGGTCGCGAAGGACGCATGGGACAAGCGCAAGTCATTCAAGGTGGCAATCGATTTCTACGATCATGCTCCCTTGATACTCGACAGCGCCCAGGCGCCCGCCAGCACGCAGCCCTGATTACGGAGTAAGCGGGACCGGCGCGCCTTTCGGGGTGGCAAGATATCCGATCACCCGGTTTTTTTCCACCGAGTTGACGACCAGCTCGTAAAGAAAATGGTCGCGGCCGGTATAGAACTGGACCGGTTCATTCATCGTCCGGTCTTTCTTCTCGATCGGCTTGTCGTCCGCCATCACGATCAGGGTATATCGGCCATGCTTGGGATCGGTCTTCTTCAACTGAAGACTGACGGTCGAGACCGGCGTCCTCTTTTTCCGGTTCAAGGTGAACTCGTAATAGTTGCGATCGCCGCGGTGCTTCAGAAGCTCCAGCTCGTCTTTGGTGTGCGCGATCAGGCCGCTTTGCAGGCCAAGGTCGCCGATGGTGCGGTCCAGCTTCGCCTTGGTAGCCTCAATATCGCCCCGCGCCAGGGAGAGGTCGGTTTTCATGCCGCCCACCTGCGTCTTCACCCCGGCAACATCTCCGGACATGGTCCCTAACTGCTGCTCCTGCAACTGTTGTTCCCGCGCCAGGCGATCTTCCGCCGCCTTGGCCTGCCGCTGTATCTCACGGGTGCGGAGGGTCAGCTCTTTTTGCGTCATGCCAATGCGCTGGGCCAATGCCATGGCCGAGGATTGTGCCGCATCCACCTTGGCCTGGCTTTTTTGCGCAATGTCCTCGGCAACGAATTGCCGCTGCTCCAGATTAGCGATATGGCTATACAGCCTGTAATTGGTGTAGCAGGAGGCAACCATGAAGATTGCAATCACTGCTCCGGCAATATATGCGAACAAAGGCAGGCGGTTTTCCGCCGGCTGGTAGTCCTGATATTCCTGCTCAGACATAATCGTTCCTCGTTATGAGCTGCTGGCTATATTCTTGTGGAAGAACGTGAGTAGGTCAATTTCTTTCATCTTTTTTTGCGTTACTTGGGTTCAAATCACCTAAAATCAACTCAGGACAGCAACTTGGGCTATGAAATTGCACATATATCTTTGAAGCTGGCCAGCATGAATGCTGCTGTTCGGCATCTATATTGGTGTTAATCAAAGAGTTACTAAGAGGGAGCGTCGAATTGACACCTTAGTTCCAGCCCACAATCGGCAAATGGACGTGTACCTGTTTGCTGATAGTGCGTAAACCAGTTCCCACAATTGCACCAAAAGGTCATTGCCAAATGCGTCGTCTGCGTAATATCGGTCTCCTGCTTCTGCTGATGGTGGGGTTTGCCTTCCTTACCCGCCATAGTTTCACCCAAGCCTGGTCACAGACCCGGGCTACGGCCCCCAATGGAGCTGCTGCCCTGAGGATCGTCTCTCCAAAGGATGGGGAGCGGTTGCAGCAGAATTTTGTGGCGGTCCAGTACGTTCAGCTCCAACCGGCTGCTGGCTCCTCCATCCCGACATTCGAGCTGCGGCTGGACGGGCAGGACCCCATTCATACCACCGACACCACCTTAAACCTTACCGGGCTGACGACCGGCCCGCATGATCTGATCGTGCAAGTCGTCGATGCCAACAATGTTCCAGTTGCTGGTACCCAGACCGAAGTGCGTTTCACCATCCTGCCTCCACCTGCCCAGAATGGAAGCAGCGGGCAGCAGCCCGGTACCCAGACCACGCCCCGGCAGCAGGGTAGCCTTGGCGAAGGAACTTTCCTCCGGGGTTCGGAATTGGCCATGCTGCCTGAGGCGAGGAGCTCGCTTCCACTGCTCTCGGTGATTGGTTTCGGAATTCTTATCGGCGGGCTGATCTCTGCCCTGCGTACCCGGCCTGCCGGTAACCGGTAAACCCGGTTGCGGTGCTCAGGATTTCCGCATCATAATTCTTTGCCGCAATTTGCAAGGAGGCCGGATTGAACATAAAGCAGCTGCTTGGCAGGCGTTCGTTCTCTCTGGCCATGGTGGTGATAGGCTTCTGCCTGCTCGCCTACGTGGGGTTCTCTTACTTCTCCATGTACCACGAGCAGCGAAAGCTGGCCCGGGAATGGGAAGAACAACAAAAGCAGACGTCCGCAACTGCGACGCCCGCCGCACTTCATGATGACGGGCTTACCCGGGTCTCTATTCCTAAAATCAATCTCGATGCCATTGTTGTGGAAGGGACATCCCACAAGCAACTGTCACTTGGGCCGGGACATATCAAGAGCACTCCGGTTCCCGGCGAAATAGGCAATTCCGTAATCTCCGCCCATCGTGACACGTTTTTCCGCCACATTTACGAATTGAGCAAAGGCGACCAGATCGTGGTGCGCAGGCGAGGACACACTTACACTTACGAGGTCACCGGGAAAAAGATCGTCAAGCCTAATGACGTTTCTGTGCTCGCCCCCTCCAAAGAGGCGAAGCTGACCCTGATCACCTGTTATCCCACTTACTATATCGGGCCTGCCCCGGAGCGGCTTATTGTGACCTCGAAGTTAGTGGAACCTGTAGCGGAAGCCGCTGCCACGAAAGATCAGGCGCACAACACCGCTATATCTCTCCACACGCGCACTCCTTAGCCCGTCTTAGCCTTCGTCGGGATTTCAATCCTGGGTTTCGTTCCTGGGCTTCGCTCTAACGACAGAACAAAAGAATTAGAATGAATTTGTGCGGACCTGGGACGCCATTATTGTGGGGGGCGGCATCATCGGCCTTTCGCTCTCCCTTACATTGCGGAGGGCGGGATACTCGGTCCTCGTCCTTGATCGTGGCGAGCCGGGCCGGGAGGCCTCGTATGCGGCAGCGGGAATGCTGGCCGCCATCGACCATGATGGCGGCATCGTGCTCCAACTGGCGCAGGCAAGCGCGGCGCTCTACCCGGAGTTTGTGCGCGAGCTGGAAGACTCTAGCGGAATCCATGTTGATTTCCAACAGGGGCGCGCTCTTACCATTGCCGGCGCTCCCGGAATTGGGCCTAAGGCGGCAGAGCTGTCTTCTGACGATGTGAAGCAGCTCGAGCCGGAGGTCGAATCTTACGGACGCGCATGGTGTTCCGTGGAAGAGCAGTGGGTCGATCCGCGGCTGCTGGTCAAAGCGGTCCTGGTCACCGCGAAACACCTTGGCGTCGATGTCCACAGCGGCAGCGCCGCACGAAATCTGCTCCTCGAAAAAGGACGCGTCAGCGGCGTGCGCACCGAGCGCGCCTCTTACTCCTCCGGCGTGGTCGTGAATTGCTGCGGGGCTTGGTCTGGGGAAATTGCGGGTTTTGCAATTCCCACACGCCCGGTAAAAGGCCAGATGCTGGATGTGGTCTCCGCGCAGCATCCGCTTCTCACGCATGTTGTTCGGACGCCGGAGGTCTACCTGGTACCACGCAGGGACGGACGCATCGTCATCGGCGCAACTGTGGAAGAGGCGGGCTTCGATAAAAGCGTCCAGCCGCAGGCCATCCAGAAGCTCCATCAGGCGGCGGCCAACCTGGTTCCAAAATTAGGGGAAGCCCGCATCCATGAGGCGTGGGCGGGGCTGCGTCCCGCCAGCCCGGACGATCTGCCGATCCTGGGCGCGACCCCTTTGCCCGGATACTTTGCAGCTACCGGACATTATCGCAACGGCATCTTGCTGGCCCCGATCACCGCTCTCTGCATGGCGGATCTTATCCAGGGACGGCAGCCGCAGATGGATTTATCCGCCTTCTCGCCGCAGCGCTTTGTTGCGGCAGAAGAATTGCAGAGGCGAGTTGGTTTCTAGAATTTTCCGGCAGCCCTGCCACGCTCCCGGCCCTTGTATACTGTGAAGTTTGATTCTGGCCTCCAGGGGAGCCTTCATTTTTATGTCATCTGCGGCCATTGATTTCGCCAAACAAAATCAGCAGCGTTTTTTAAATGAACTGAAGGATCTGCTGCGGATTCCCAGCATCAGCACCCTTCCCGACCACAAGCAGGACGTGGAGCGCGCCGCGCAGTTTGTCGCCGCCGACCTTAAGCGCATTGGAATTGAAAACGTCGCGCTCATCCCGACCGCCGGACATCCGCTGGTCTACGGCGACTGGCTCCATGCTCCCGGAAAACCGACCGTGCTCTGTTATGGACACTATGATGTGCAGCCTCCCGATCCCCTCGATGAGTGGCATTCGCCTCCATTCGAGCCGGCGGAGCGCGACGGAAACATCTACGCCCGGGGCGCAGTCGACGATAAGGGACAGATGTACATGCACCTGAAGGCGGTCGAGGCGCTGATGAAGACCGGAAAGGGCAAGCTGCCGCTGAATCTTCGCTTCCTGATTGAAGGCGAGGAGGAGGTCGGCGGCGAGGGCATCGCCAACTATGTGCGCGAGCATCCCGAGCGCCTGAAGGCCGATTGCGCGCTGGTCTCCGATACCGAGATGTTCGCCCCCGACCTGCCTACGTTGTGCGTGGGGTTGCGCGGCATGGTCTACACCGAACTCGAAGCGGTGGGCGCCAAGACCGACCTGCACTCCGGCATGTACGGAGGAGCGGCCCCTAATCCTTTTATCGCATTAGCGCAGATTATCGCCCGTCTCAAAGACGAAAATGGAAAGGTCCTCATTCCGGGCTTCTACGACCGGGTAGAGAAGCCCAGCGCCGATGAGCTGAAGGCTTGGAAGTCGCTGCCCTTTGACGAGGAGCATTACCGCCAGACCGAAGTAGGATCGAGCCAGCTTACCGGCGAACCAGGCTACTCGGTCATGGAGCGCACCTGGGCGCGGCCTACACTCGATGTGCATGGCATGCCCGGCGGCTTTACCGGCGCGGGGGCGAAGACGGTGATCCCGGCCAAGGCTGCAGCAAAAATTTCCATGCGGCTGGTTCCAGCCATGCGTCCTGAAGAGATCTTCAAGCTTTACAGCGAGTACGTGAAGTCCCTCACGCCCAAAGGCATTCGCATCCGGATCAAATCCTGGAGCCAGGCCGGGCCGATCGTGATCCGCACCGACAATAAATTTGTGAAGGCCTCAACCGAGGCGATGAAAGAGGTCTTCCAGAAAGACACGGTGTACATCCGCAGCGGCGGATCGATTCCGGTGGTCGGAGACTTCGAGAAATATCTGAAGATCCCTGCGGTAATGATGGGCTTTGGGCTTCCCGACGACAATCTCCATGCCCCCAATGAGAAGTTCCACATCGCCAACTTCCATCGCGGCATCGAGTCGATTATCCGCTTCTTCCAGAAGGTGGGAGAGTAAAGCAGGAACGGAGATTCGGTTCCGGGTTCTATCTCCAGGCTGATAAGAGGATATCTGTCGCGATTGTCTGCAGACGTGTGACTCTCATCATCAACGCTCTTTATTCTGCAACCAAAGTATTCCATTGACATCATATTCCTTGCAGGATATATTCTATCTGTGGCATGGGAAGTCGAATATACCGATGAATTTGAGCATTGGTGGAACAGCCTGGGCCATGAAGAACAGGAAGAAATCAACGCCAAGGTGGTTCTTTTGCAGGAACGCGGCCCTGTTCTCCCCCGCCCACATTCGGATGTAATCGTGACTTCCAGGCATTCCAATATGAAGGAACTCCGGGGAAGTGTCGAGGATGCGGAGCTGAGGGTCCTCTACGCATTCGATACGCGTAGGACGGCAATTCTGCTCATTGGAGGCGATAAAACGGGAAACAAGAAGTGGTATGAAGAATTTGTTCCCATTGCCGACGATTTATTCGATCGCCACTTGGCGCAAGTCAAACGAGAGGAGGAGAAATATGGCAAAAAACTTTAAGACCCTACAGTCGAAAATGTCCCCCGAATCTTTAGCGCGTTCTCAGGAAAAAGCCAGGCGTTATAGCGCAGAGATGGCCTTGGATGAGCTCCGGGAAGCCCGAGAAATGACGCAAGATACGTTGGCATCGATTTTGAATGTGAATCAGTCTGCTATTTCCAAGCTTGAACGGCGCGCCGATATGTATATCAGCACGCTAAAGTCAGTAGTCAAGGCAATGGGCGGCGATCTTAGAATCGAAGCGGTCTTTCCCGATGGGAAAGTAGCCATAAATCAGTTTAAAGATTTCCGCAAAAAGCGCAAAGCTGCCGGATAAAGGTCCACCACCCCCTGGTTTGATAACAGGCCTGTCGCGGTGCTACCATTTCCTGCTCAGTGATTTCATGGCTTTGGAGGCCTTATGGCAGATAGCAACGGAAGCAGCATCGGCTGGTTTATCGCCGGATTAGGGTTGGGCGCGCTGGTTGGGGTTCTGTATGCCCCCAAGTCGGGCAAGGAGACGCGCGAATCCATCCTTCAGGGAGCGAATGAAGGCAAGGATTTCGTGGTGAACCGTGGCCGCGAGGCGTCAGGCAAGGTAGGGAAGTGGGTGGACAAGGGCCGTGAAACCCTGAACCGCCAGAAGGACCAATTCAACTCCGCGATGGAAGCCGGCAAGCAGGCCTATCGCGACGCTGTTTCAGAAGGCGGCCCGAAAGGCTAAGAAAGCCCGATCTTTGCGGCTGAAGTCGAAAGGACTTCAGCCTGCGATCTTATGGTCCCTACCGTTCTCGTCATATTCGTAGCAGTCACCTCCATCGCGGTCGTGATCCAGATGGGGATCCTCATCGCCCTCTACGTCAGCTTCAGGAAGACGGCGACGCAGATGGAGTCTCTTGCGCTGGAGGTGCAGCGGCGCGCCACTCCGATCCTGGAGGTGGCCCGCGAGATCCTCACCGATGCCGCGCCCAAGATCAAGGAAGCCACCAGCAACCTGGTGGAAACCTCCGAGGTGGTGAAAGAACAGGCGCAGCAGTTGAACGTGATGGTCGGCGAGGTTGCGGAGCGGGCCCGCCTGCAGGTGATTCGCGCCGACGAGATGCTTACCCGCACTATGGAGACGGCCGGCAGGGTACAGCATACGGTGCTCTCTCCGGTGCGGCGCATCGGCACCATCGCCCAGGCATTGAGCGCAGGACTGGGAGCGTTCCTGGGCCGCAAGCAACCTCCTCGCGCCGGCGAGCGCGGCGGCGATGGCAATGACGGAATGTTCGTTTAGGCGATCCAGCCGCCGCCCACCACAATATCTCCATCGTAGAAGACCGCGGCCTGGCCGGGCGTGATCGCCCGCTGCGGTTGATCGAAGTCCACCAGCACCTCGTCATTATCGCTGCTAACGATGCTGATCACCGCATCGGCGGCCTCATGCTTGTGGCGGATCTTGGCCTTCACGCGCATGGGATCCTTCAACGCATCGAAGGCGATCCAATTCATCTTTTTCACTCGCATGGTGCGCGACGAGAGATCGCTATTGGGACCCACCACCACTTGCCGCTTGTCCCCGCGCAGCTCGATTACGTAAAGCGGGCTGCCGGTGGCCACTCCCAGCCCCTTGCGCTGGCCAACCGTGAAATTGTGAATGCCGGAGTGCTGGCCGATTACCTCGCCGCCAGCGGTGACCAGCTCGCCGGAGGTGTCCGGCAGCTCGTCGCCCTGCTCCGCAAGATAGGCGTCGATGAAGCGCTTGTAATCCCCGCCAGGAACGAAGCATATCTCCTGGGAATCGGGCTTATCCGCCAGGGCCAGACCATAACCCCGCGCGCGCTCGCGCACCTCCGGCTTGGACATCTCGCCCAGGGGAAACCGCGTGCGGCTTAACTGCTCCTGGGTAAGCCCAAACAGGAAATAAGTCTGGTCCTTCACCGAGTCGCGGGCGCGCATCAGCAGCCAGCGGCCGCGCTGCTCGTCATAGCGGATGCGGGCGTAATGCCCGGTCGCCAGCAACTCCGCGCCAATCTGTCGGGCGGTAACTAGAAGCTGGTCAAACTTGAGATGATTGTTGCAGAGACTGCACGGAATTGGAGTGCGTCCGGAGAGATACTCCTCGACAAATGGACGGACCACGTCCTTCTCAAAGCGCTCCTGATGGTTGACTACGTAGTACGGGATGCCCAGCTCCTCAGCGACGCGGCGAGCGTCATAAACATCGTCGATGGAGCAGCAGCGTCCCTGCACCTGCTCCGGCATGCCTTCTCTGCCGGCCAGGCGGCGCTGGTTCCAGAGCTGCATGGTCAGACCGACCAGGCTATGCCCCTCGGCGCGCAACATGGCGGCGACGGTGGACGAGTCCACCCCTCCGGACATGGCAACGGCGATGGTCGGTGCAGGCATTGTTAAATTATAGAGGTTTACAGGACGGGCTGCTTTGGATAGAGCGGCGAGAGCTCCCGCAGGCGGGCAATGCTCTCGGGCAGCACGGAAAGCACATAATCGACGTCGTCTTCGGTGTTGTGCTTGCCCAGGCTGAAGCGGATGCTGGCGCGCGCCCGCTCGTTTGACAGTCCCATGGCAGTCAGAACATGCGATGGCTCGATCGCTCCCGACGAACATGCGGCCCCGGTGGAAACCGCAATCCCTTTCAGGTCGAGCGCGATCACCGTGGCTTCGCCTTCGATGTAGTCGAAGTAAATATTGCTCGTATTCGGGACCCGCGCAGCCTCGCCGCTGTTCACTCCAATATGCTCGACCGCAGCCAGGATGCCCTGCTCCAGGCGGTCGCGCATCGCCCGCAGCCGCTCGACCCCGCCCTGCTGCAAGGATTCATAGGCGATCTCAGCTGACTTTCCCAAGCCTGCGATGCCAGGGAGGTTCTCGGTGCCGGCGCGGCGCTGGCGCTCGTGGCTGCCGCCAAACAGGAGCGGCTCAATCAGGGTCCCGCGCTTCAGATAGAGCGCGCCTGTACCCTGGGGAGCATGCATCTTGTGCCCGGAAATCGAGAGCAGATCGCAGCCAATCTTCTTTACGTCAATCGGCAGCTTGCCCGCTGCCTGCACCGCATCGGTGTGGAAGTAAACATCGGCCTCGGCGGCGATGCGCCCAATCTCCTCCACCGGCTGGATTACTCCAGTCTCATTGTTGGCCAGCATAATGCTGATCAGGCGCGTATTGGGGCGAATCACTGCGCGAACGTCTGAGGGACTGATGAGGCCCCGGCCATCGACCGGCAGATAGGTTACATAACAGCCACGCTCTTCCAAGCGCTTGCACGAGTTCAGCACCGCGTGATGCTCGGTGACCGAGGTGATGATGTGGTCGCCGGACCGGGCAATGCCAAATATGGCGAGGTTGTCCGCCTCGGTCCCGCCGCTGGTGAAGACGATCTCGGCCGCGCGGCAGCCCAGCAGCGTGGCAACCGATTCGCGGGCGCGCTCCACCGCCGCTCTGGCATGCTGCCCGTAATGGTGGATCGAAGAGGCGTTGCCAAACTGCTCCAGGAAAAATGGGCGCATCGCTTCCAACACCTCCGGCAGCAGAGGCGTGGTGGCATTCGCGTCCATGTAGACCCGTCGCATACTCATATTCTATGTCTTCGAAGGACCGAAACAAAAACCCTGCTTGTGAGCAGGGTCTTCAGGGTTGTCGGTAATGCTCAGGATTATCGCTGTGCCAGAGGCACATACCGCTTGGGGTATGCAGGCCCTACATACTCCGCGCGCGGACGAATCAGGCGATTGTCATCCAGTTGCTCGATCACGTGGGCTGCCCATCCGCTCACGCGAGAGACGCTGAAGATAGGAGTGAAGAGGTCTACATCAATTCCCAGGGTGGTGTAAGTCGAGGCGGAGTAAAAGTCCACGTTGGCGTTGAGCTTCTTTTCGCTGTTGATGAACTTCTCGATCTTACGTGACATTTCAAACCACTTCGCATTGCCGCTCGATTTACCCAGATCTTCCGACATGCGTCGCAGATGGGTCGCCCGGGGATCTTCCGTGGTGTAAACGCGATGGCCGAAGCCGGGGACTTTTTTCTTGTCGCCCAGCATCTTGCGCACATGCTCCACCGGATCGACGCCGGTTTTGTCGATCAAGAAGAGCAGCGCCATGACCGCTTCGTTGGCCCCGCCGTGCAATGGGCCTTTTAAGGCGCCGATTGCGCTGGTAATGGCGGAGTGCATGTCGGAGAGGGTGGCGGCGGTAACGCGGGCGGCAAAGGTGGAGGCGTTCAATTCATGGTCGGCATGAAGAATCAGCGCAATGTCCAGCGCCTTGGCGGCTGTGCTGGAGGGCTTTTCCCCATTCAGCATAAGGAGGAAATTGGCGGCATGGGAGAGCGACTGGTCTGCTTCCACCAGCTTCTTGCCTTTGCGCAAACGATCATAGTTGGCCACGATCATCGGGATCTGCGCGGTGAGCTGGAAGGCCTTGCGGACGTTGGATTCGTGGTCCACGGCCTTTTCATTCGGATCGTAAAAGGAAAGCGCGGAGACCGCGGTGCGCAGCACCTCCATCGGACCGGCCGACTTGGGAAACTGCCGAATCATCTCCATCATCCGGGGGTCGAGCTTGCGCTCCGAGGCGAGGCGTTTGGTGAATTTCTCCAGCTCCTCAGGGGTAGGAAGCTTTCCAAACCAGAGCAGATAGCATGTCTCTTCGAAAGTCGAGTGCTGCGCCAGCTCATGGATGTCAATGCCGCGATATGCGAGCACACCCTTATCGCCATCGATATAACAAATGCTGGAATTTGTGGCGACTACGCCTTCCAATCCCCTGGTGGCCGGTATCGTAGACATTTTCTCCTCGGTTTGTAGTGAGATGGCCATATCGCGAGGGCCATCTTATTGGATGCTTTGACACCTCTCCTGCGGCTTCCATCCGCGAGAGGCCAACCTATTTTTATACTGCATTTCCAGCAGTCTTGTCACTTGGCGCGCCCTCTCTGGAGCCAGGATTGGCAAAAAAACGCACCGGTTTCTCAGCCGGTGCGTTGGTAAGTCAGGGCCGCAAACTAAAACAGCAACTTCACAGCAAATTGCAATTGGCGGGACGAACCCGAATCGCCGGTGGGGAAGCGCGTGCTGCTGATCACGCCTAGCGAAGTGCTGCCCACCGAAGCGATGCGGCCCGGCTGGCCAAAATTGGGGTGATTCAGAAGATCGAAGGCCTCGGCGCGGAATTCGGTGGTGAACCGCTCCGTGATGCGGGTACGTTTGACCAGCGAGAAGTCCACGTTTTGAAAGCCTGGTCCGATGATTGCGTTTCGGCCCATATCGCCAAAGTGGTACTGGCGGCCGGTGCCTACGGGAACATCGGGAATTGCAAAGGTAGTCCCCGGAGCGCACCCGCCGCTTGCCGGATCGCAAACCAGCGGGGCAAAGTATTGGATATTGCCATTGCTCAACCGCCTCTTCACGATCTGGATTGGGCCGATCAGGTCCGGACGCAGGGTGGCATAACCGGTGTAGCCGCCGATCGCGGCCGCATTCGCCAGAATGTTGACCGGATTTCCAGTCTGTGCCTGGAAGATGCTGCCCAGCTGCCAGCCCTCCAGGACACGGTTGCCATGGTAAGGAAGGTCGTAGATGAAATTGACGACAAAGCGGTGCCGCGCGTCGAAGTCGGAGAGGCCGCGGTCCCCTGCCGGATTCAGGCTGTTCTGAATGCCGGAGCTGAGGTTGACCAGCCCTTGCCCGTTTTGCGAGGTGTAATCCAGCGACTTCGAGAAAGTATAGGAGCTATTGAACTGCAGTCCGTGCCAGGCCCTCATAGTTGAGGTGATCCACAAGGCATTGTAAGAAGAGTTCCCAATGCTCATGTTGTCGCTGATGTTGCCCAGCGTGGTGAGCTGCTTGCCTTGCGGAGTGACGGGGATAATGGGGCTGGTGGGCGACAAGGCCGCAAACGGACGGGTGCTCGTTCCCAGAATGAACTGGTTCAGATTGTCGCGCGTGCGCAGATGCCGGCCCACAGAGCCGAAGTAGCCCGCCATCATGCCCCAATGCGAGGCCAGCTGGTGCTGGATGTTCAAGTTGTAAGACTCAATATAAGAATTCTTGAACTTGGGATCGACGGTGGTCAAGGTCAATGCGCTGGAAGAATCGTTGAGCAGGTTGGCATAGGTAGTCGTCGGTTTCGTGCCGCTGGGGACAAACGATTCCGCAAATGCGAATGGCGGATTGGTGCTGAGCGGGGTCACCAGCCCGGTAATTGGCTGGTCTACCAGCACGCCATAGCCCGAGCGCAGGACGGTTTTGCCGCTTCCAAAGATGTCCCAAGCCAAGCCGACGCGCGGTTGAAAGTTGGTGTCGTTCTGCGCGTAGGGCGTGCTCACCCTTACCAGCGAGTCGCTGGAGGGGATGAAATTCACAAAGCGGTCCTTCGAATCGGTTGGGGTCTGGTTCCAGTCATAGCGGAGGCCAAGCTCCAGGGTTAGCCGGGAGAGGACCTTCCAGTTGTCCTGGCCAAAGAAACCCAATTCTCCGGTGGCAATTTTACTGGTCTGGTTGCCCAGGGTGATGGTGAACGAGTTGGGAGTGCCCGCCTTAAAGGCGGCGAGGCTTGCGAAACCAAGCGTTCCGGGATCGCCGGTGGTGTTGTTGTTATAGAAGCGGCGGAACTCGCCGCCAAACGCGAAGGAGTGTTTTCCGCGGAGGTAGTTCAACGTGTCAGAGAGGACGCCGGTGGTGTCCCCACGCGCCTGGGGGAAGCCGCTGGGGCCGCCGAAGTTAGTGCCCAGTCCATTGATCGTGATCTGCGGAATGCCGGTCGGACCGCTTTGGCCGTCGTTGATGCCGAAAGTCGCGGGGTTCAGCGGCGAGTTCGGTGCGAAGGTAATGTGGATGCGGTTGAAACCCAGCCGGACTTCGTTTACTACCGTAGCGCCGAAGCTCTGCGTCTCGCTCAGCGTCAGCACCTGGCGGTGGGACTGCCGGGTATCGCCGAATCCGGGCACGTTATTGCCCTGCAGCGTAGGCTCCATTCTGCGGTCCCGTTGAAAGGCGTAGTAACCGTGCAGGCGCGCGGTGTCGCTGATGTTGTGGCTTATATCTCCCGTCCATTGGTCGATGTTTACCGGAGCGGTGGCCGAGCCTACGAAGGATGCCAGCGGATTGCCTTTCGCGTCCACCCCAAAGGTATTGGCGTGAGGAAGAAGCGCCACTAGCTGCTGGCTGGTGGGACTGGTGATGGCGGCCCGGTCCGTATCGCTGGGTACCGGAGTATTGATGGTGAGTCCCTGGCGTTGCCGCAGACCTTCATAGCTGAAAAAGAAGAAAGTCTTATTGTGCAGGATGGGGCCACCCAGGTTCCCGCCAAAATTGTTCCGCTTGAATGGAGACTGCGGCACCGGGCTGATGTTGAAGAAGTTGCGGGCGTCCAGATCGTTGTTGCGAATGAACTCGAAGCCTTCGCCGTGGAAGCTGTTGGCGCCGGAGCGGGTGGCAATATTCACGATCGCCCCGGAGTTCCGCCCATATTCGGCGCTGTAGGTGGAATTATCCACTTTGAACTCGGAGACGGTGTTGATGGATGGCTGAAAGGTGATCTGGTTCTGCACCATGTCATTCAGGTTGATGCCGTTGATCATGAAGTTCACGGTATCTTCCCGGTTGCCGGCGGTATTGAAAGAGAACGATCCCTGCCCGCGAAGCGGAGCGGTGAGAAATCCATTCTGCGGCGGAGTCACCGAACCGGGAATGAGCAGCCCAAGGTCCACAAAGTGGCGGCCGTTAAGCGGGATGTCCTGCACCGTCTTCTGGTCGATGGTCTGGCCCACGGTCACGGTGTTGGATTCGACCATGGAAGGCGCGGCCTCCACCGTCACCACCTCCGTCGCCGTATGGCCTACCTGCATGGAGAAGTTTTGGACGGTGTTGCTGGCTACTTCAATAATGACGTTCTTGGCCACCTGGGTCTGTAACCCTGAAGCCGTGACCTCGACGTCATAAGCGCCCACCGGCAGGGACGGAAGCTGGTATTTTCCGTCGGCATCGGTTTGCGTTTTGCTCTGGGTAGATGTGGCCACGCTGGTGGCTGTAACTGTCGCTCCCGCAATGAGGGCGCCGGACGGATCTGCGACCGTGCCTGAGATCGTGCCGCTTGATTGGGCAAATGCGGGCGCACCCACGGCCAAAAACAATAGAGGCAGCAGCCGCTTCAAAAAGCCAAACCGTTCTAACAACATCTTTATCATTTCTCCTGTGGACCATGATTCGGTCGTTGAACACGAAGAGGCAGATCCGATGAATGAGTGGATTGAATTTAACTGAGCACTCGGTCTGCCATTCGATTCTCGCCAGGGATGCGCAATTCATCGGTCTTTCGTATGAATTCAGAGTCTCGCTTACAGAATTGTGTAGCAATGAAAACAAAAACTATTGAAATTGGAAGGTGGTGCAAAAATTTCAGAAATTTCAAGGACTGCAGGTGGCTGGGCTTGCCGCAATTCTCACTGCTAATCGGCAAATAAGAAAAAAATCCCAACTTCCCGCCACAATGTTACTACGTTCACCTTTTGCACTAGTAATAGTGCAAAAGGCAGCTAGCAGGCCTCGGGACAGCCCTCAGATCGCAGCTGTCAGATGGCGGATGCGTATATGTAAATCGAAAAGCCTGCAGGGTACAAGCAGAATCGAAAATGATTGGGGGTCAGTCCGTCAAGGTAAGGCTTTCCTCGGATTTTATAAGAGGAAAATGCTGGAAGAGTAGTAGAGCGGATTAGGCAACAATACCTCTTGGATTTTCAATGAAATCGATTTATTGTTCATTCCCTTACCTTACTGTGCCCTACCGAATTGAGATGAAAACAGATTATTTTTTCAAAAAAAGCCAGGAGCTGTTCCGGCTTCTAGCCGAGTGTGAAAACCGCAAGATGCCCCAGCCTGCTCAAAGTGAGCAAGCCAAGAAGCCGCCTGTGGCGGGGCCTACGTCCACTTCAACCCCCAACCCAAAGGTTCTCGGCTGATCACACACAGAAATGCGGATGCGCCATATCCCACAATCTGACGCATCCGCGACGTTTAAACTTACAGCCATTAGAAGATGATCTTCGCCACGAGTTGCATGTTGAACGCTTCACCGGGTCCTATACCGGGCGCGCCGTTGAAGTCGCCGATGGTGTCATTCACTAATCCTGAAGTGTAGTCCGAGACAGCCCCAGGCCCGGAGGCGAGGTTGATCCGGTTTAGCAGGTTAAACATCTCTGCCCGGAGCTGCACTTTTGCGCGCTCTCGAATCGGGATTGTTTTGAGCACCGACAGATCTATGCTTCCGTACCCTGGGGCATGGAACTTATTACGGCCAAAAGGCTTGCCCCCGCAGGGCGCGGTGCAGAAGGCCGCTGGATTGATCCACACCGTTCCCCCGTTTGCGGCGGAGAATTTGTGGTTGACTCCAGCAAACGGATCGCTCAAGAGATGCAGATACTGCGTCGTCGGATCGAAGGGCGAGGATGGGTCCCCAAGTGGCAGCACTTCATCGAAAGGCTGGCCGGTATGGAAGTTCATCAAGCTGCTGACTTCCCATCCATGGGTCAGAATCTGCGGCCCATACGACGAACCAGGTATCTGGTAATCGAAACTCACGGTAAACAGGTGACGAGTATCGAAGTCGCTGTTGCCGTAGTCCGCCTTAAGGTTGTGGGCGTCGTCGGCAATGGCCGCCCGGTACTCGCTGATCTCATCCAGCGAATGCGCCCAGGTATAGCCCACCTGAGAGGTCAGCGCGTGCCAGCTACGCATTCTGAGTGTCGTTTGCAGGGCATTGTAGTTCGAGGTGCCCACGCTGTTGAGTTGAATGATGGAGCCGAAGGTTGGAAACGCGCCATATTGATTGATGTTCGACACGATATTCAGCTTGCGTCCCTGGCTGCCGACATAGCCGACCTGCGCCACCGCCGCCTGCCCCAGCCCCTTCTCAAGCTGAAGGTTGTAATTCGCGAAGTGGGGCGTGCGAAAATTCTGGCTCACAGAAAACAGGTTCTGCCCGGGCGCATTTGTGCAGAATGGGTCGGTGCAAACCTTGACGCCGGGAAAAATCGAGGCCCCGCCGGCCAGCGCAGCATCCCATTGGTAGCCATTCCGGGCGAAGGTGGAGACTGAAGACGGCCCGATTGGATTGCCCTGCAATCCCTGCGCCGCAGTGATCGGTGGGCGGAAGTCCAGGAACGGGTTCATGTTGATCTGGTCAAAGAAAATGCCAATTCCGCCGCGCACGACGAAGTCGCCCTTTGCCGTGGGCTCGTAAGCGAAGCCAAGCCGCGGGGCGAAGTCGTTTCGATTCGGCGGGAAAATGGAGCCGATGCCATTTCCCTGAATGAGCAGCCCTTTGCCCGGGACGAACACTGCGAGGTCTTTCTTGTCACTATGCACCGGGCCGAAATATTCATATCGGAGACCCAGATTCAAGTTCAATCTGCTGCTGACCTGCCATGCATCCTGGCCGAAGAAGTTGAAAGCGTTGACCTTCACAAATCGCTCTGGATTGCCAACGGCTATGGTCGATTTCAGCACATCACCGGCCATGAAATCAGCCAGGGCCTTGGTGTTGGAATTCACCGTAACATCACCTGCCCATGGTCCCTGACTTCCGTCAAAAGAGAATTTCCCTGTCCCGCGGCGGTGGTAGAACTCGTCCACGTGGGCCTGGCGGATCTCGCCTCCAACGCGGAATTGGTGTGCTCCCGCGATGTAGGAGACGATATCGGTAAGGTGCCCGGTCACATCATTGCGCCCTTCCGGAGGAGTAAGCCCGGTCTGCTCAAACCCGGAGATAGCAACGTTGGGTGCCCCTAGAATCGGCTGTCCATGGTTGGTGGCGTCAGGACTTAAATACAAGCCCATGGCCTTGGTGTTGAAGCTGTTGTTGAAGTCATGAAAGACCTGATTGAAGTAATTGACACCAAACAGGATCTGATTCGTAAGGCGTGAAGTTAACACGGAATTCAACACCAGCGAGTAGTTGTAAACATGGATGGGAGCGACTTCAAAGTAATACTGAAGGTTGGAACTGGCGGTCCCCAGAGCGGGACTGCCGCCGAGCGGGGCCGTCTGGTTACCTTGACCTCCGAACCAACGGGCGGAAAGGCGGTGTTTTTCGTTAAAGTTATGGTCAACCTTTATGACCCCGTTGTAGCTGTAACCGGTAGAGGCGATGGGGCTGAAGAAGTTATTGGCGGTCGCCGGCAAAGGGCCGATCAGGTTTCTCGGCCAGAAGCCGCCCTGTCCGATGAGTTTTGCGGAGAGCGGACTCGGCGTTACATTATATTTCTTCAGCACCGCCAGGGCGTTGTTTACGTAGGCATCCGAGGGTTCGGTAGCCAGGCCCGACAGACCAATGATGTAGTCCTGTTTCTCATAGGCAATGAAATAGAATGTCTTATTCTTGATGATCGGTCCGCCAACCGAGAATCCGTAGTTTTCGTTGCGGAGCCTTGGCGGCTTCGGATTGCTGGGGCTTGGAATGAAGAACGGCGACGAGGCGCTATAAAACTCGTTTCTGTTGTAGTAGTAGGCGGACCCATGCAGGGTATTGGTGCCCGACTTAAGCACGATGTTGACCGTGCCGCCAGCGTTGCGGCCCGCTTCCGCGCCCGACTGCGTCTGGGAAGAGAATTCATCAATCGAATCAATCGGCAGAACGACGCCCGCGATGCCGGAGACACCACCCTGGTTGACGGCCGGAATGTTATGCCAGAAGTCGTTGTTGTCCACGCCATCAATCTGCCAGTTCATCTGGTTGGGGCGCGTACCATTGAGTGACCCGAAGCCACCCACGGAATACCCTCCGTATCCAGGGGAGACGCCGATTAACTGAGTGAAGTCCCTCCCATTCAGCGGGGCGTCCTGGACGACGTCGGAGGAGATTGTCATGTTTTGCGTTGGGGTCGTGGTGTCGAGAGTAAGCGATGCGGCGGAGACCTCCACTACACTGGTCTCCTGTCCCACGGCAAGTTTGATGGGCAGGGTATAGATGATACCCGCAGTTACTTCGACTTTGTCTACGGTACTTCCTGCAAAACCAGGAGCCGTAACACTGACCTTATACAAGCCGAGCGGAATGTCCTGAAAGGCAAACTGACCTTCGGCGGTGGTAAAGGTGGTATGTTCAGCACCAGTCGCGATTTCCGTGGCTTTTACCTGCGCTCCAGGGACAAATGCGCCGGTCGGATCCGTCACAGTGCCGTTAATGGCGCCCCGGAAGGTTTGCGCGCTTGCTGCCAGCGCTAAAGAAACTATGACCGACAAAAACAAAATTAGACGTCGCATAGATCACTCCTTTTGAAAATCAGAATCCTAGCGCTCTGTCTCGCGTGAAAACGCGTTTGACAATCGAGCGTAGTTGAAAGCCGCATTCAGGGCCGCATCTTCATTCCAGGAAAAAGGGAAAAAGGCCTGTCACAACTCTTGTCTTGTCGTCATCAAGTTTGTTACCAGCCACTTTTACTCTCTGCTTAGAGTTCAAGTCAAGACCATAAACGTGATTTGCTGTATCAACGGAGATGTTATAGACCGGTGGAAGTGCGCCCGATCCCCAGTCCTTTTACTCCAGCGTTTTCAAAAATTCCTGCAATTCGGGAGGGATTGGGGCGGAAAAGCGCAGAGGGTCGTCACTCACCGGATGAGCGAATTCAATCTCCGCGGCATGAAGAAAGTTACGCGAGGGCGGGA
>CAZONJ010000029.1:0-26448 GCA_964581225.1 uncultured Terriglobales bacterium
CCGGCGCAGCCTCGGTTTACAGTGTGCAACAGTATGCCGCAGAGGGGCTTCCAACTGAACAGGCGCTTCGGAACTCCGTTTGAGCAGCATCTCTCGTCCAGCCATGCATGGCAAGACTGGATGGATTGTGAGGAAATATGCGCAAAGCATTAATGATAATCGGCGGCATTGTGGTGGTCCTTTTCATTGCGGTCCTCGCCCTGCCGTTGCTGGTGGACGTGAACAAATATCATGACAAGATTCAGACGGAGCTTTCGAGCAAGCTGAAGCGCCCGGTAACACTGGGCCAGCTACGCCTGAAGGTCTTTCCGCTGCGAGTGCGGGTAGATAATGCGGTGATCGGAGAAGATCCGCAGTTTCAATCGGGCCGCCCCTTCGCCACGGCGGATGAGCTGGATGTGAGCGCCAAGCTTTTGCCCTTGCTGCGCAAGGACATTCAGATCAAATCCGTCGAACTGGTCCAGCCGAAGATCGAACTCATCCGGGACCCGCAGGGAAACTGGAACTTTTCCAGCCTGGCATCTGCTTCTCCCAGCCCGAATTCTCCCAGCTCGAATGCTGGCGCAACTGTGACGACCGGTCCCGCGGGAACAACCCGGTCGCAGCGACATCTTCCCTCGGCCAATCAGGGCCGGCCTGCGCCGCAAGCAGCCGCGCCGAAGCCTGCGCCGTCCAGCTCTTCTCCTGGTCCGTCTGGCGGGGACTTCTCGCTGGCCGAGCTGAAGATTACCGATGGGCAGGTCGCGATCACCGACAATCAGAAGCACCAAAGCCGCAGCGTCTATGACCATATCGATCTCACCTTAAACGATTTTGCCCCGCGCCGCCCGTTCACCATGTCGCTGGCCGCGCATCTGCCGGGACAGGGCAAGCAGCTTCTTCAAATCGAAGCCAAAGCCGGCCCGCTGCAGCAGGGCAACATGATTACCACTCCGCTGGACGGCACTATCAAGCTCAACCAGGTTTCGCTCTCCGGGCTGCAGAACTTCCTGAACTCGCAGGCGCTGGCGCAGATGGATGCGGTGGCCTCGGGCGAGGCGGCGCTCAAAAACGAGAATGGAAGACTGGCATCGAACGGGACGGTCCGGCTCGAGAATGTGCGGCTGAATGGCACGGAGGTGGGCTATCCCATTTCGGCGGACTACGATGTCTCCGACGATTTGGCTACCGACCTGATTCACATAGCCAAGGCCGATATCAAGCTGGGGCCCACCCCCATCAGCATTGCCGGCGACGTGAACACGCATCCTACCCCGGCGCAGATGGACCTGAAGGTCACTGCGCAAAATGCCTCGTTAAGCGAGCTGGCGCGGTTGGCTGCGGCGATGAAGGTGGCGTTTGCCCCTGGAATGCAGGTGGCAGGCACACTGAATGCCAACATCCATGCCAGCGGTCCGGCCAATCAACCGGCGCTGGATGGGACATTAAGCGCGCGCAATCTCGAGGTCAGCGGCAAAGAGCTGCCACAGGCGGTGAAGGTCCCGGCGATCGAGCTGACCATGTCCCCGGACGTTCTCCGCTCCAACCAGTTTACGGTGCAGAGCGCCAACACTGCGCTGCTGATGAACGTGATGCTCTCGCAGTACAGCAAACCTAACGGAACGGTGGATGCTTCCATCCGGACGAGCAATGCGGAACTCGGTGAATTTATCAACATTGCAAAGGCCTATGGAGTGGCGGCGCTGCAGGGAGTCACGGCATCGGGAGCGCTGTCGCTCAATGCCCGGGTGCAGGGGCCCATCAAGCACACCGACGCGCTCACCTATTCCGGTAATGGCTCGCTGCGCAATGCGGTGATCAACACGCCTTCATTGACCAAGCCGTTGCAGGTGCGCAACGCCAGCATGAACTTCGCGCAGAATGCCGTGACCTTGCAAAACGTCGCCCTCTCGCTGGGCGAGACGAACGCCAACGGCAATGTCACAGTGCGCAACTTCGCCGCTCCGCAGTTGCAGTTCACGCTTACTGCCGACAAGGTCAATGTCGCCGAGCTGGAGCAGATTACGAAGTCCGCTCCTGCCCCCGCGCAGCGCGCGGCCAATCGCAACTTCGATGTTGTTCTCGCGGCCGAGGCCGCAGTTCCCGCGAAAAACGAACCGGGCGCCTTGTCAAAAATGACCGGCGCAGGCAGCATCAGCGCGGGCTCCGTCCAATATAACGATCTGCTGCTGACCGACGTGCGCTCCAATGTGAATCTCGATCATGGCTTGATCAAGCTGGCCCCGCTGACCGCGCAGCTCTTTGGCGGACAGGAGAACGGCGCCATTACCGTCGATACGCGCCCGGCGAACCCGGTGTACTCCATCAACAGCAGCCTGCAAAAGGTGGATTCGAACAAGCTGCTCTCCGCGACCACCTCGCTCAAGCAGGTGCTCTACGGATTGCTGGCGGCCAACGCAAGCACTACTTTCACCTCTGTCCCGGGCGGCGACATTGCGCGAACATTGAACGGGACGGCCAGCATCGACCTGCAAAACGGGAAGCTCGCGAATGTGGACCTGCTGAAGGAGATTGCATCCGTCGGCAAGTTTCTCCAGATCGGGCGTTCGTCACAGAACTTCACCAATCTTGTGCAGATGGCGGGCACGCTGGCGATCCATAATGGTGTGGCCAGCACCAATAATCTGAAGGCGGTCATCGATGGCGGTACCCTTGCAGCCGACGGCCTGATGAACCTGGTCGACCAGACCCTCAACATGCATCTCACCGCGGTGCTTAACAAGGATTACAGCCAGAAGGTGGGTGGAAGCCAGATCGGCGGATTCATGAATACGGCATTGGCCAACAACCGCGGCGAACTGGTTGTGCCGGTAATTGTGACCGGAACTTTTGCCCATCCGAGTTTTGCGCCCGATGTCCAGAAGATCGCGCAGATGAAAATCAACAATCTGCTGCCCACCTCAGCCAATCCGGGACAGCTGACCTCAGGAGTGCTGGGCAGTCTTCTGGGCAAGAATGGACAGTCAAGCGGCGGACAGGGAGGGTTGCAGGGGGTGTTGGGCGCGCTCTCGGGCAAGCAGCAAAACAACAACGCTCCCACTACTGACAATAACAATGCGGCGCAGCCCCAGCAGCAATCTCCTCAGGGAGCGATAGGAGATTTGCTCAATCGCCTGGGGAAAAAGAAACAGCAGCAGCCCGCGCCGCCAGTACAGGAGCCGCCAAAATAACTTGCGGTCGCGGACCAAATGCATGTGAATCAGGGTATGGTTTTTCTGGCATGTTTAATAAAACATGACATCATGTATCGGGTTGGTTTCGCCGTCCGCCAACGTGGAAGAGCAGGACTTTCAGCCGTCCTTTAGGGACGCGCTGGGTGGAAGAGCACAGCTTCAGCTGTGCGTCAGGGTGCCAAATGCGAGGCTTCAGCCTTGGGAGCCAATGTGCAGGTTAGGTCCTGCTCTCCTGCATCGCTCCCTGCTCGGTGCGCTCCTGGCAAGCAATACAATAGCGCGCCCACGGGACCGCTTCCAGGCGCTTGGCGTTGATTTCATCGCCACAAGCGATGCACTCGCCGAAGGTCCCTTCGCGGATCCGCTCTAATGCGGAATTGACCATGGCCAGGAGTTGCCGGTCGTTGTTGCTCTGGGAGAAGAGGAACTCTTTGGTGTAGGAATTGGCGGCGCGATCTGCAATATCCTGGGCCGCTTCGGCGTCCGCGATACGCCCATCTTCTTCCGTGCGTGAAACTGTCCGGCGGAGTTCCTGCTGCCGGGTTTCCAATTGCTTTTTAAACTGCTCGAGTCTTTTCTTATCCATAATTAAGCGCACTCGCCCATTGCCCGTTGCGGGAAATACATAAGATGCAGCCTTCGTGCCATTGGGAGATAATATTCGCCGCCCCAGAGCAGCGTCAAACCGGGCAGCCTTGCAAATGGTGCAGTTTTGCTCAATCGGGAGCGCTTTGCGCTGTTTTGGGCAGTAAAAAACCCCCAAATCGATGGGGGTTCCTTAAAAGAGGCAAGAGGAAGGGGTCGGTCAGAGGAGACGAAGCAAGGTGCCGTCCTGCCAGGCAGAACGCGCAAAAATTGGAAGCATAAAAACTGGGAAGAGCATATATGTCAAGTTTGGCCTCTTCGGTTGTTCTTTTTCAGTGCATTTACCGCACCAAATTACCTGAAATTACAGGTGTGGAATACTGGGTAGAAGAAAAATCGAGAATTGATGCGGGTTTTACGCCGTAACCTGCTTGTGAAATAAGTTTTTTGCACAGCTTTCACAGGACGTGGAAAGCTATAAAAGTGGAATCAAAGTTCCACTTTTATGCAGATATTTGCTTTGATTGAGACGAAGAATTCTGCTCTTCAATGAGCTTCAGCTTGTTTAGAAGGGCCTTATAACTGATTTTCAGGATCTTGGCAGCCTGGCGGCGGTTCCATCGCGTATGGGTCAACACCCGTTCAATCGCCTCCTTTTCGGCCAGCATTGCAGCCCGCCGGCCAATTTCCAGCAACGAAGGGCCGCTTGCGTCATCGAACTTCTCGGGCACGGCGGCCAACGCGCTCGGAGTGGCAGCCTGCATCAGGCCGGCCCCGTTGGTTGGAGAGATCGACGAGACGATCGGTTTATGGGTCGCCAGCTCGCGGATGATCTGGGATTCATTGCCCACGATCACATAGCGCTTCACCAGATTTTCTAATTCTCTTATGTTTCCCGGCCAGCTGTAATCCATCATGCGGGTGAGCGCGAATTCGCTGAATGGCGGCGGTTGCTTTCCATAGAATTCGCTGTATTTGCTGAGAAAGAATTCCAGGAATACGGGAATCTCCTCCCGGCGCTCCCGCAACGGAGGAATGTGGATAGTGACCACATTCAGGCGATAGAAGAGGTCTTCGCGAAACGTGCCTTGCTCCACCGCTTGTTCCAGGGGCTTATTGGTGGCGGCCAACACACGGACGTCTACCGCAATGTCATGCTTTCCGCCCAGGCGGGCGAACTCACCGTCCTGCAACACATGGAGCAGCTTGGCCTGAAGGGCAGGATGCATCTCGCTGACCTCATCCAAAAAGATGGTCCCCGAGTTCGCCTGATCGAACTTCCCGAGCTTCTGGCGGCTGGCCCCGGTAAACGCGCCGGGCTCGTAGCCAAACAGCTCGCTTTCCAGAAGTTCGTGCGGGATGGCGGCGCAGTTGACCTTCACAAAAGGCTTATCGCGGCGGCTGGATTGGGCATATACCAGGCGAGCGGCAACCTCTTTTCCGGTCCCACTCTCGCCGCGAATGAGCACGGTCGCGGTCGTGTCCGCTACCTGCTCGATGGTCATTTTGACCTCTTCCATCTTCGGGCTGGTCCCGAAAAGCATGGCAAAGTCTCGCTGGCCGCGCACCTGGTCGCGCAAAGGGGCGCTGTTTCCATTGGCTTTCTTGCTCAGCGCTTTGCTAAGGCGCTGGAGCAGATCGCTGAACTGAAAGGGCATAGGCAGAAAGTCGTCTGCGCCCAGCTTGGAGATGCGAAAGATGATCTCCGGATCCATCTGGCTGGAGTACACGATCACCGGGGTCTCCGGCCTTAATTGCTTCAGCCGTTCCAGGGTGTCTCCGCCGTTGGTGGGCGGCAGCTTGTAGTTCATCAGCACCAGCGCGGGATCGACAACCCGCAGCAGGCGCAAGGCTTCATCATGATGAGAGGCGTAGGAAGTCTCGAAATTGCGCCGCAGAAGCTGCTCCCCAAAGCTGCGCGCGAGCAGAGAATCGTCGTCAAGGATAAAGATCCTGAGTTTCTGATTCAGCGACATTACTCTCCTTCAGCCTTTGCAGCTAAACGGGTTTTTGTCTTCGGAACGATTACTTTTTGCACAAGGTAGCATGGCCTGATACATGCGGGCAAAAGAATACTTCGTACTCTGATTCTCAGGAGTGGCATTTGGATGCCCACGAGCATCTCTGCCACTACCGAGAATGAGTACAGACCAGCCATCTACTCCGGAATGGGGGATGTAAGCGGGGCTTAACTGGCGTTGCGGAGCTTTCCTGGCATGAAGTGGTAAGGAGGCCAAGGACCGCTAATGAGGATTTCGCAGCCTTTGAGCTGCTCGGCAGCCTTGGAATAGCGGTTCTGATATTTTCCGATCGCCTTCTCGTCGATGAGGTGCGCGATATCGAGCTGCATCGCCCCCGAATTCGCCTTGCGGCAACTGATTTCTTCTTCCAGCGGCGAGAACAGTTTATGCACCTGCACGGAAAGCGCCCGCGCCTTGGTCTGGCGCTCACGCTGCCGGGTGGCCTGCTCCCGCAGGCAGGTCAAATATTCGCCGCCGGTGGTGGAGGGCAGGACTATATTGGTCATCGCCTCCCGTAAAGAGCCGTCCTTGACGACCAGCTTGAGGTGCATTTCTGCCTTGCCGCGCAGGTGCGCTACCGTTTCCATGAATGCTTTGCGGTTGGCGCGTACCGCGCGCCGCAACGCCTCATCGCAGTCGAAAACAGTGCCAAAGCGGAAGGGCAGCACCGTGGTACTGCGAAAACACTCGCTCACCACGCGGGCGTGCTCTACCACCGACTGCTGGGTAAGGCTGCTTCCAGTTGGATATTCACTTACGATAACGGCAAATTCTCCATTGGGATAGCCAAATACCTGGGCATCTTGAATGCCTCGGAGATTTTCAATTGGGAAAGGACGGCGTGCGCGGTTACTGCCTTGGAAAGGTTTTTGTTCAGTAATGCAGTATGCGTACCAGGACATAGTATTGTCAGCTCCGGTTAATTCGCCAAGGACAGCGATCATCCTGGGGTTTAAGGTGAGGTGTTACCGAAACTTCTTTTTGGAAGAACTGATTTTTAAGGCGAAACGACATGACCTTAGGACATGTACGGCAGAGTTCATCCTAGCTCTGGCTGCACACAAATTGCAACATTTAAGTGAGGTAACCTGCGTTGGTTACTACGTTTATGGAAGCAATCACGCGCTGGCGTTCGCCCCATATTCGCTTATTACGGCGGCCTTTGCCAAATTTTTACAAAGATTATGACCAGCGATTCTATTGCAAACGGCATCTTACGTTGCGAGAGCAGCCGTGCAACCGAACCAGAGGAAGATTACGCCTGTCCTTCTCAACTACAATGGCCCTACCTTTTCAGCCCGACGCGACTTCGGCGCAACACTTTGTTGTAGACGCAGCGCCGGAGCTGACCAGCAATATCGTCCAGAACCGCTGGCAGCATGTGAATGTGGTCCTCCGCGTGGCCATGTTGACCGGCTCGCAAATGCAGCTTGAGCCAACCCTCAACCTGTTATGCGACCTGGCAGCCGAGATCGTCTCGTATTCCGCCGCCCGGGTTTATTTCTGGAACGAAGTCGAAGAAAACATGGAATTGCGGATCAAGCGTGGCGAAATCAAAAGGGTCACTCCTATCAGCGGACGCGGCAGCACGTTGAATCTATGGGCCGGTCAATATGCCAAGCCGCTACTGGTCACCCATGGGCTTGGTCCTCTGGCGGACGCCGAATTGGATTCTGCCAATGCGCAATCCGCCCTGGTGGTCCCTCTTTTTGTGCGCGGCCGCGTCTCCGGCTCGTTGCAGATTTTTCACGCGCAGACAGGCGTTTTCAGCGCGGAAGACGCGCAATTGCTTTGGATCATGAGCCTGGTTGCCGACAACCTGCTGACCCGCGAAGAAACCAATGAAGGGTTGCTGCGCTTCGCCTTTACCGACTATCTGACCGGTCTGCGCACCCGGGGATACTTCGAGCAGCAGCTGGAGCTGGAGTTCAAGCGTTCGGAGCGCAAGAACCAGGGGTTCGCTCTGTTGATGGTTGACATCGATTTCTTCAAGACCTTAAATGATCGCTATGGGCACCACGTTGGCGACAAGGTGCTGCGGGAAGTAACCTCGTTGCTGGCGACCGATATGAGAGAAGTGGACACGGTGGCGCGCTACGGAGGAGAAGAATTCGTTATTATCCTGCCCGAGACCACGGAGCTGGAGGCCATCTATGTGGCCCAGCGCCTGCGCAAGACGGTGCAGCAGGCGCGCTACGAGGCCATCATTCCCCAGGGGAACGAGCAGCTTACCATCAGCATTGGGATCGCTATGTATCCTTCAGACGCGCAGAACCGGCGCTCCCTGATCGAGGCCGCCGACGCCGCGCTCTATGCCGCCAAGAAAGGCGGCAGGAACCAGGTGTTGACCTACTCGCACATTATGCAACAGCAAAAAGAAGTCTCCTGAGAAGCCGCCGATGAGTCCAGCATCCCGTGATCGGTTTTTAGCTCCAGCCAGGGCCGCCGCGGAGCCAGGGACGGCATCCCTGGATCGACTATTAGACGCTCACGCCCGGGGGCGGCCGGTGGTAGTTCCAGAGAAAACGACTGGACCGCACTCCGATGGTTCTGCCCATCGGGGAAGAGAGGTATTCCCCTGGAAGGTGGTGCATGCGTGCGAGCAGGCCCGCGACGTACTCATGCTGGTGGAGGCCGAACTGGCGGTAGGAATGCGGCCCTTTCTGGTCACCCCGCGAGGCTTCGGCGCCGCGTCCACCTATTTAAGCAAGCCACCGAAAGAGCAGGCCCCTCAAATATCTCTGCTGCAGGCCTGGGGCCATGTCCGCAATTGGAAACGTCTGCTGAATCAGAGCAATCCTGACGGCTCGGCTGAAGTTCTCCACGCACATTCTTTCTCCGCCGGCATGGCGGCAGTGCGCTCTGACGCGGCAGCGGTGGTCTACGACCTGTCCCGCCCGGTGGAGCAGATTGCGGTGCAATCGGGACAATCCTGGCTGGGGCGCTCCTTCCGGGCCGCGGAGCAATTCGTGCTCTCCCATGCAGGAGCGGTAGTAGTCCATGAGGAGCGCCTTCTGCGTGAATGTCTGGAGCGCGGGGTGGAGAAGAGGAATCTCTTCCTGGTCCCGTATCCGATTGATTCCGCGCTGTTCGAGTCTGTTCCCAGCCGGCAATGGATCCAGCAGCGGATTGGGGCCACCGCGCAGAGCGTGATCTTTTTAGTTCCGCTTGCCGTGGATCCGGCCGAGGCGGAGGACTCTATTTCTATATTGATGTCCGCCTTTTCACTGGCGCTGGGCGAATTTGAACCGATCAAGCTGGTTTTTGTTGCCGACAAAAATCCCGAGGCCATTTTGCGGCAAGCGGAGGGCCACAACCTCAGGCGGATCATGCATGTGCTGCCCCAGGGCGAGCGCGACCAGGCGATTGCATCCTGCGATGTGGTGATTGCCTTGAAGGAGGGCTGCACGCCTCCCGGCTCGGACGGAAAACAGCCCGACTTAATTTTAGAAGCCATTGCGCGAGGACGCACTGTGCTGGCCGCGGAATCGGACGATCGCCAGGCGCCGCTTCCGGCCCGCTCCTGTGTGTGGTTCCATGCGGACGATCCCCGCCAGCTTGGGCAGCGCGCATCCTTCCTCGCCCGAAATCCTGATTTCTGCCGCGTACTTTCCGCCACCGCGCGCCAGCATTTGAGCAGAACTCGCGGATTCTCCGCGATTGGGGCCCTTTACGACGAGGTCTATGCCCATGCCTCCGCCAATCGCAAGTCCCGGAATGGCGGGCACTCTGAGCCGCAACTGGTCCCTCTACCGATGCCTCTGTGAAATGATCTATTAGCGCGAAATGCGCGCCATCAGCACTGCGACCAAAACCAGAAGGACGCCCGAAAGCCCCGCCAGTACGCAGCTGAGAATAAAAATCAGCCGGGTGCGGTCCTGCAGTTGGTTGAGCTTCTTTTCCATCAGCTCCGATTCCCCCCGCAGCATCCCCATCTGCTGTTGCATGTCCTCAAGCTGGGACTGCATCTCCCGGCGGTCGCGACGACCTTCCGCTGCAACCTGCGCGATTTGAGCTTGCAGCTCGGGCATAAAATCAGGCGATGGAGAGACATTCGGCGAGTGAACGGGCTCGCCAAAATTTTTTTCCAGCAGCGGTATCAGCCGCAATAGCCGGGGAAGCAAAGGAAGCAACTCGCGGATTATGAGTCGGGGCCACATATCAGTTGTGCTGCTCCGTAGAAGCCGCCTGCTGGGCCAGGGCATGCAAAACCGCGCGGCGCATCTCTTCGGCGGGAGCGGGCTTCCCTGTCCAGATTTCAAACTGCCGCGCCCCCTGGTGGACAAACATCTCTACCCCGGTGATCACGTGCATCCCTTTGGCCCTCGCCATTTTGACCAGCTTGGTTTCCCCCGGAGAATAAATCATTTCAAAGAGATATTTTGCCCGCAGCTCTTTCTCTTCCAGGGGCGCCTCCGGCCTGGAGCTTTTCATGCCCACCGGCGTCGCCTGGATGATTACGTCAAAATCCAATTGGGGGAGCTGTTTCCGGGGCACGTACTTGACCTTGGCTTCGCGCGCCAGTTTCTGCCCGTGCTGCGAGGTGCGGTTCACGATGTGCACGTCGCTGCCCCGTTCCGCCAGTCCAAAGACGGCCGCCCGCGCCGCCCCTCCCGCGCCCACTACCAGCACCCGCGCTCCACGCAGCATGATGCGCTCCTCCAACGGACGCACAATGCCCGCCACATCGGTGTTAAAGCCATAGAGCTTGCCATCGGTGGAGCGAATCACCGTATTGCACGCGCCAATCTTCTCGGTAAGCGCGTCACTGCCGTCCAGGTGCTCGATGATCGCCTGCTTGAGCGGCATGGTAATGCTCAGCCCCTGGATTGGGAGCTCGCGCACGCAATGCAGCAGGTCGGGCAGATCTTTGACCAGCAAGCCGAGATATACGGCATTAAGGTTCTCGCGGCGAAAGGCGGTATTCATCATGACCGGGGAAAGGGAATGCGAGATTGGGTCCCCGGCCACCCCGTAGATTTTGGTGGCGGCATCGACGCGATCGATGCGGTAGATGTCGCGCAGCATGCGCGCGGTCATTTGTCCGGAAGCGGTCTCTTCTCCTTCGGAGGCGGCCGCAAATGTAAACGCCCCCCCGCTCCGCATACACAGCACGCGGCTTATGACGCCCTGCTCTCCCATGCAGAATCCGATAATGCTGTGCTGATCTCCATGGGCGTGTAACAGCCGCAGGATGGCCAGATTGTCGGAGAGCGCTTTTGCGGTCGGCACGATCTTGAAGAAGTCTGCCGGATATTGCTGCATTTTTTGCCAGGCTTCCTCCAGCTTCCGGGCGCCTTTGAAATCATGATAGGAGAGGATTACGCCCGCCGAACCGCGAAGACGCTCGATCTCCGCCGGTTTGAGCTGGGCAACAGTTTCGATTTCCACGTCTACCAGGCGGAAGCCGCCTTGCGCCGCCTTCAGCAGGATTTCCATCTGTGCCGCCATGGAACCTTTAAATTTGCCCCCATTCACCGCCCGGCGGCAGGTCGCTATGGCCGTAATCTCGCGGCGCGCGGAAAAGAATTGCTTTAATTTCGGGAGCGCCAGCGCAGGTTTGGGAAGATAATCCAGACGTATCTCAATGAATTGGTTTTCCCGCGACGTCTGCTCCAGCTTTTCCAGCAGGGCGGCCGGGTTGGAGGCCGAAACCGCCACGCAGATGCGAGGTAACTGCATCCGCAGGAAGCGTGGAGCATATTGGATAGGCGCAGGTTTCATAGTTTGGCAAAGAGCGGCATCTTACAGGCTGCACTATGCCAGATGCAACTGCTGAATTGCGATGGAATAAATTACCTTCGCAACTATCGTGTATCCCTTTCGTCACTAGCCAAGCCATTGACTCTTCGCTACCCTTTGCTAGGTTCCTGCGGGAGAAGTGTGTATCGGTGCGCTTTGAAGCCCGATACCAGCGGAATACGAGGCGCATTCTATGAAAAATCCAGCTTTATTGTTACTGATTTCGTCCCTATGCCTTGCCCAGGCACAGACCACGACCGAAGCCCCCCGGACGTCCTCGGTCGCGCGTGAGGGCAAAGTGCTTACCAGCAAAACGCAGGGAATGGATGCGCCCAGCTCGAATGAACTGAATTGCGCCGGCTTCATTATTCATGATTCGATCAAATCGGATGTTCATGTAGTAGGCAGCCTTACCTCGCCCGAGGAAACACATTTCAGCCAGAGCGAGATCATTTATCTCCATGGCCCCGAGCTGAAGGAAGGGGATGTTCTTTCTCTTCTCCGCCCGGTGCAAGATCCCAATAAGTTTGAAGCCTTTCCCCGGCAACGGGCCATGGTGGGAAGATTGGGCCACCCCTATGCGGAGATTGGCAGGGTCAAGGTGCGGGCGATGCGCGGCGACATCGCCGTAGCGGATGTTCAGCTTTCCTGCACAACTATATTGCCCGGCGATATGGCGGTCCGGTTCCGGGAAAAGCAGAGCCCGAAATTTCGCAACGCCAAATTCGACATGTTTGCTCCTCCCAACGGAAAAACCACCGGCCGTATCGTGATGGCCAAGGACTTCGATACCTACCTCAGCACAGGAAACGTCGTTTATCTCAACGTGGGCAGCGACGAAGGAATAAAGGTCGGGGACTACCTGCGCACCGCGCGCTCCCCGAAAGAAGTGAACGCAGATCCCGCGCAGTCGCTTTCCGATAAAGCCGACATCACCGATGACGAGCAAAAAGGCGGTTATAAATACAGTCTTCGCAAACACGCGAAAGACCTTCCGCGCCACTCTAACGGGGAGATGATGGTAATTGGTGTTACCCCGAGGACCTCGACTGCAATCATTACCCTTGCCCTGGCGGATATCCATGTGGGAGATGACGTGGAGCTCGAAGAGGAGCGCCCGGAGTCTTCGTCCGCGATCGCTTCCACTGCTCCTTCATCTTCGGAAAATCCCGCTTCATCCGCTAACGGCGCTGCCAATCCTGCTCCCGAAACTTCACCCAATGGTGCGGCAGGAGCTGGCCAGCAGCCTGTAATCTACTGCTCGGCGAATCCCGCAACCGTGCGCGTCGGCGAAACCTCCAACATCTCGTGCAATGCCAGCAGCCCGATGGAGCGTGCCGTCACGGTGAAGTTTGGCGCCGCCTCTGCGGGCCAGCTCACCTCGCGTCTCAACCATGCCACGCTGGATACGACTGGGGTCTCTCCCGGTCCGATCGTGGTAAATGCTGCCGCCAGCGATGACGCCGGGCTCTCCGCCTCTACCTCGACTACCGTCACCGTGGAGGCTGCTCCTCAGGTCGCGGTGGCAAGCAAACTTACCGAGCTGCAATTTAAACCCAGGAGCGCGTATGTAAACAACGAGGCCAAAGCGGTGCTCGACGATGTCGCGCTTCTATTGCAGCATCAGCCTACCGCGAATGCTTTGGTGGTCGGTTCGACGGCGCCTAACGAGGACGCGCAACTCCGGCAGCAGCGTGCGGTAAATGCCAGCAACTATCTGATCAAGAGCAAGGGAATCGACCCCAGCCGTATCCAGACTCGACCGGCAGCGCAGGCCGATGGGAACAAAGCCGAGGTGTGGCTGATCCCCGCCGGAGCACAGGCTCCACAGCAATAAGCGCGGCGCGATGGCCCCTTTTTGCTCCCGGAAGGCTGCTCGCCGTTTATCTGGTCTTCTTCGCAAGTTATTTTGTCTTCGCCCTGGGGCGCCTGCCCGGAACGAAGGTAACTCGCTCTGCCATGGCGGTGATCGGGGCAGTACTGATGATCGCCTTTGGCGCGCTCTCTCCCGCCGAAGCTCTTCGCAGCATCGATTTTGGCACGATCGTGCTTCTCTTCGCGATGATGATCGTGACCTCCAGCCTGCGTCTGGCCGGCTTCTTCGAGTGGACGACCGCCCTCATCGTCCGTCGCGTTCCTCCGAAATATATTCTCGCCGTAGTCATTCAGCAGCGGCATTCTCTCCGCGTTTTTGGTGAATGATGTGGTCTGCCTGGTGATGGCCCCATTGATACTGGGCATTACCACGCAGCTCTCGAAGCATCCGCTTCCGTATCTGCTGGGACTGGCAACGGCCTCGAACATCGGCAGCACCGCAACCATTACCGGCAATCCGCAAAACATGCTGATCGGTTCGATTTCACACATTCCATATCCGGATTTTCTCGTCCGCCTTGGTCCAATTGCGCTCACCGGATTGTTTGTCGACTGGCTGCTCCTGAGCTGGCTGCTGCGCTCCCAGTTGAACGGCGCCAATGGAACTGGCACGGCGCTACCAAAAGAGAGAATTCATCTCGACCGCACAAAACTGCTCTGGCCTCTGCTGGTCAGCATCCTGGTGCTTATAGGATTTCTCATGGGCCCTCCTCCAGCGCTGGTCGCCGCCATGGGCGCTGCCCTGCTGCTGCTCAATCCGGGGCAAGATCCACGCAGCATCTACGAAGAGGTGGATTGGTCACTGCTGCTGTTCTTTATTGGACTGTTTATCGTTGTAGCAGGGGCGGAGCAGGCGGGCATTGCCGGGCACATGCTCAGCCTTGCGGCCCGCTGGAACCTTCATAAGGTCGCGGTATTCAGCATCGTTGTGACGCTGCTCTCCAACGTGGTAAGCAATGTGCCCGCGGTGATGTTGCTCAAGAACAGCATTGCCGGTTTCGCCAATCCGCATGATGCCTGGCTGCTGCTCGCCATGGTGAGCACGCTGGCCGGCAATCTCACCATCACCGGCTCAGTGGCCAATATTATCGTGGTGGAAAAAACCGCCCACGAAACGCCGATCGGTTTTACGGACTACCTTCGCGTCGGGGTCCCCGGTAACGCTGGCCACAATGATCCTGGGCGTCCTGGGGCTGCACTTTTTTCGGTATTGAGCCGCCGAGCGCAGTTGCCGGGTTTCAGCAAAAATCGCGGCTCTCCCGCAACCCAGTTGAGCCATGCGCAGGCTGAATCCTTAGACGTGGTTTTGCGGTCCGGAGGTGGAGGGCACAGGCACTACGCTGCGCTTGCGGCGGCTCAAGACAAACGAGCGGCGGCGCCGGCGCTCCGATGATTTGTCAATCTTGGCCCAGAAGGCCACAAAGTAATCCACCGCCGAAACGATCGAGACGACCACCATGAACCCAATGGCGGTGCGGGCCACCACATCCACCGGCATGATGATGATCTTCCAGTCCCAGACCGGCCAGCGGTGAGCGAGAATGGCGGCCACGACAGAGAAGATCTGGACAAACATCTTCAGCTTGCCCAAGTCGCTGGCTTCGATGGTAAAACCCTCCGATGCCGCGATGCCGCGCAGGCCGCTCACCAGGAACTCGCGGCCGATGATCAGGACCGCAATCCACGCCGGCACCACCCGGGGATTGAATTGCACCAGCGTGATGAAGGCGGCGGCGATCATGAGCTTGTCGGCCAGCGGATCCAGCAGCATGCCCATGGTGGTGATCTGTCCACGCTTGCGCGCCAGGTAGCCATCGATGCCATCGGTGATAGAAGCGGCAATGAAGAGCAGCGAGGCCACAATCTCCTTTTCACCGTGGGGGCCGGAGATTACATGGCTGGAGAGCACCCAGATAAGCACCGGCACCATAAAGATGCGGCTCAGCGTAATGGAGTTAGGCAGATTCACAAGGCGCAGACCGGATAAGTAGACAATTTAGATTATGGCTAGAAAAAACCGCGAAATCAAACCCTTATAAATTTTTATATCAATCAAATTCTCCTCTCGGCTGCCGGTCCCCTCGAATGTTGGGCCGGTTTCGGCTCTCGCGCGAGGCATGAGGACGGCCTGAAAAGGCCCATATATCAGGCCTTTTTACCCGTTTGCAGGGCGTTATTACTTTGGGGATGGTCTTTGTTGAAAATTCCGGGTCGAGACGTGCCATAATCTGTGGTACAGGAGTAAGCTGGATGCCACTTGACGGAAGCCCGGTATCTCAGGTGGAATGTACAACTTATGACGAAAGCCGACTTGATTGAAGAAGTTTCGCGCCTGGCCGATGTCACCCGTCGTGACAGTGAGATTATCGTAGAGACGATTTTTGACAGCATCGTCCACTCGCTCCGAACCGGCGACAAGATCGAAGTCCGCGGTTTTGGCAGCTTCCGCACCCGCAAGCGCAATCCTCGCGTGGGCCGCAATCCGAAGACCGGGGACCGCGTGGAGGTCCCGGCAAAAAAGATTCCGTTCTTCAAGCCCAGCAAGGAGTTGCGGGACCTGGTGAATAACACAGCCACGTCCACAACTTCCTCCGCCGAAAAGACCAGCGAGACCCCGGCGGGTTAGGTCCCCCCTTTTTTAAAACCTTATATTGCTCAACGGTGCTCCCGCCTGGTATCGGGCGATGTCCCGCGATGCGATCACTCGCGGCCTTCGAACTTCAACCCTCTCACCTCCTGCATGCGAACGATTTCCGCTAAACTTAGGTGAATGACTCGTTCCACAGCCAAGATGACGAAAGCTGCCCAGCCGGTGCTTACAATCCTCTCCGCTCCAGAGCTGGAGCGTATCCCCTCGCTTTTTCATGGATTTAGCACCCGGTCAGGCGGCCATTCCCAGCAATACGGCAAAAATCAACTGAACCTGGGGTTTACTTCCAGCGATAAGCGCGAGGCAGTGGAGCGCAATCGAGCGGAATTCCTCAAGAACGTCTCCCCTAAACGGAAAGAGGCCCTCCGTCTGGTGACATTGAAGCAGGTCCATTCCAGTATCGTCCATGTTCTCGACCGTCCCGACCGGATGCCCGCGCCCGGTCAAGCTTTGGCGGGAGATGGACTTATCACCAACCTGCCGGGGATATTAATAGGAATCCTGACCGCCGATTGCATGCCGATCTTAATGGCCGATCCTGTCCGGCGCGTGGTTGCGGCGGTCCATGCCGGATGGCGAGGCACGGTGAAGCGCATTACCGAAAGGGCGGTTGGGACGATGCAGGCGGCCTTCGGCAGCGACCCCAAAAACATTCGGGCGGCGATCGGGCCGGGGATCCATTCCTGCTGTTATGCGGTGGGGGATGAGGTCATCGAAGAATTTGAATCGCAGTTTGCTTATGCAAAGGACCTTTTTCACGAGGTCTATGACAAAGATCCGGTGAAGCGAAAATACCCAATGCTCTTTCTCACCGCGCGCGCTCCCGGGCATAGCGATATCGGGCCGCAGATCCACCTGGACCTGGTGGAAGCTAATCGCCGCCAGTTGCTCGATGCCGGGGTGAAGAAAGGGCATATCTGGGCGGCCCCAGAGTGCACCTCCTGCCGCACCGACCTGCTGTTTTCGCATCGCGCCGAAGATGGATACACGGGAAGAATGCTGTCGGTAATCGGCTTTGCGCCGGACTAGCCGAAAGATTCCCCGCTCGCTGGGCAAGGCGACGATACTTCATTGCGGCACAGTTTATCTGGTATATTTTTCTTGCATGTATGATGACTTTACAGCCGTAGACCGCTGGAGTGGTGAGAGCATTCACTGCACCTATCAGGCCATCATTGTGGCCATTGCCACGCGTCACGCCGATGCGATCGATATAAAGTTCATGGCCAACGGTCGCCCGGTATGGGTGGCGATCCCACACCGCGCCTGGGTCGAGTACAAGGCCCGCGCCGGCAAAGTGATTACCGACCCGCTGGCCGTCCAGATTGCGGGACATTATTTGAAATCGGCCATCGAATCCGGCTACGACAACGGACGGGAGATGTACACCCTCACCCCGCCCGAGGCCCTGGAGCACCTGGACGCCGTGATGTCGGAATTCAAGCACTCCCGCGACCTGCCCATGATGCCGCGCGTGGGTTAGTTGGCCCGAACTTCGTCTCTTCCCATTCAATCCAAAATCAATTAGCAAAAGAGCGGGAACCCTGCATCTATCCCTGCCGGTTCGCCATTGCCAAGCCTAAGGATTTGTGGGAAGATTGGTAGTTTTTGGCTTTCGCAGGGAGTATTTGAATGTCTGTTATGGCGGCAATAGGGAATCTTGCAGGTGTTCTGCATCGGGAGAACGTATTCAGGAACCTTTCCAGCGGGCAATTAGCGGAGCAGGCGATCCGGCGGGGAGAAGCTGAATTCGCCAGCAACGGGGCCCTGGCTGCCACAACCGGCAAACGCACCGGACGCTCCCCCAAAGACAAGTTCATCGTAAAAGACGCAGCCACTGCCGACAAAGTCGCCTGGGGCACCGTAAACCAGCCATTCTCGCCCCCGCAGTTTGAGGCGCTCTATTCCCGGGTGATCGATTATCTCGGCGGACGCGATCTCTTCGTCCAGGACTTGTTTGCGGGCGCGGACCCGAAGTACCGGCTTCCCATTCAGATCATCACCGAATACGCGTGGCACAGCATGTTCGTGAAGCAGCTTTTCGTGCGTCCCTCGGCGGAGGAGCTGCGCGCCCACCAGCCGGAATTCATCGTGATTGGGGTGCCCGAGTTTCTTGGAGACCCGGCGCGCGATGGCCTTAACTCCGAGGCCTTCATCATCACCGATTTCACTCACAGGATCGTGCTGATTGGCGGCACAAAATATGCCGGCGAGCTAAAGAAGTCCATCTTTGGAGTGATGAATTTTATCCTGCCGCAACGCGATGTCTTCCCCATGCATTGCTCGGCGAACATCGGCGCGGACGGCGTGAGCGCTCTCTTCTTCGGCCTTTCTGGGACCGGCAAGACCACGCTTTCCGCCGATCCCGCGCGCGGGCTGATTGGAGACGATGAGCATGGCTGGAGCGCCTCCGGGGTATTCAACTTCGAGGGTGGCTGCTATGCGAAATGTATCCGCCTCTCCGAGCAGAGCGAGCCACAGATCTATAAGGCCATCCGCTTTGGGGCAGTGCTGGAAAATGTGGTGATCGATGCGGAGAGCCGCACGCCCGACTACAACAGCGAAAAATATACCGAGAATACGCGCGCCGCTTACCCCATCGACTTTATTGATAATGCTGTAATCCCCGGGGTGGGCGGACATCCCCAGAATGTAATCTTCCTTACCGCCGACGCTTTTGGCGTGCTGCCCCCGATCTCCCGGCTTACGCCGGAGCAGGCCATGTATCACTTCATGTCCGGCTACACGGCCAAGCTTGCGGGCACTGAAGCCGGCGTGGGCAAGGAGCCGCAGCCGAATTTCTCTACCTGCTTTGGCGCTCCCTTTTTGCCCCTGCCGCCCAAGCTCTATGCGGAAATGCTTGGCAACCGCCTCAAAGTTCATAATGCGCAGTGCTGGCTGATGAATACCGGATGGGTGGGCGGACCTTATGGCATTGGGACGCGGATGAAATTGCCCTTCACCCGCGCTATGGTGCGGGCGGCCCTGAACGGGGATTTGAAGAACATCGAATATGAGCAGGAAGCCGTTTTTGGATTGCGCATCCCCAAGTCTTGCCCGGAGGTGCCCTCCGAGCTGCTGAATCCGCGAAGCTTCTGGGCCGATAAGACTGCCTACGATAAACAGGCCGAAGATCTGGCTGCGCGCTTCCGCAAAAACTTCGAGAAATTTGAGGCCCCTGCCGCGATTCGCAATGCCGCCCCAAAGGCCAAGTGACGCGAGCGGATGACTCTTCTCTTCCGCCGACCTTTTTGCCTGACCCGATTCACTGGTTACCGATGACGACTTGCTTGCCGGAGTAGCTGACGGTCTTGTCCGCCCGCTCACTTGGCTCTATGCCTGTTCCATGATTCTCTCCGACGAAGACAACATGAAAGCTGCGGCTTTGCAGCATGCCTGGAAAAGATCCCTGGCGATCGCCGATGGTCAGCCTCTGCATGGCTTCGTCCCATGAAATAGGAATCGTGGAATAAATCCCCTTCTCGTAGTTGTAGCTGTCATTCTCGTCTTCATACAGGGTGAAGCTTCCATTCGCGCCTTTATAAATGCGAAGCTCAATGGGATCGGCAGGCTTCTCGTTCGAATATTCTTCCTTCGGTCCCAGGGGAAGAATGGAACCCGCTCGAACATAGAGCGGAATGCGGTCCAGGGGTGCGGGTGAATCGAGGGTTGTGCCGCCATCTACTGCGGCGCCCGTCCAGAAGTCATACCACTTCGCTTGCGGCAGGTACAGCCGACGCATGGTTGCGCCTTGCTCCGTCACCGGATTCACCAGCAGCGCGGGGCCATACATAAACTGGTCGCCGATATTCTGGGCCTTCACATCGGCGCGGAAATCCATCACGAGCGGCCGCATCGGCGTGTAACTGTTCTTTGTGACCATCCACGCAAGCGAATAGATGTAGGGCAGCAGACGATAGCGGAGCTGGTCATAGCTGACCAATATCTTCTGGGCCTCGGGCCCGTAAGACCAAAGTTCGTTTTCATCCGGATTGCGGGTGCCATGGACGCGGAAGATGGGGCAGAACGTCCCGTATTGGAACCAGCGCACAAACAGCTCGCGGAATTGCGGATCGTTCAAGTTGCCGCCGGAGATGAATCCGCCAATGTCAGTCGTCCAGTAAGGGAGGCCGGAGAGCGAGAAGTTGAGGCCGGCGGGGATTTGCCGCTTGTAGCTCAGCCAATCCGAGAGGACGTCTCCCGACCACGCCGTCACCGCATTGCGCTGCGCGCCCGCGAATGCCGAACGGGAGAGGATGAAGACGCGCTTTTTGTCCGAGGCGCTGCGCTGCCCTTCGTAGACGGCCGCAGTCGTCATCAGGGGAAAGATGTTTGCATAGCGATTGCCGCTGCCGATGAACAGCTTGTGGCCCAGCAGGATGTTCTCCTCCTGGCCCTCCGTTTCCGGCTCAGTGGTGTCCAGCCACCAGGCATCTGCCCCGATCTGAAACAGGGCCTTGTCCATAAGCCCCCAATAATATTTGCGGGCCGCCGGATTGGTGGCATCGTACACCGCCATGCGATTGGCATGATATGGCGGCGAGGCGATCCGGGTGTGCTCGATGAAGTAACCCTTCTTCTCCATATCGTCATAGACAGCGGAGCCCGGCTCGAAGAATGGCCAGACCGAAATCATGAAATGAAAGTGATTGCGATGCAGGTGGTCGATCATCCCCCTCGGATCGGGATAATTGGTGTTGAAGACATGCTCCCCTTTGCGGTTCCACCAGAACCAGTCCTGCACGATGTCGTCCACCGGAATGTGGAGATCGCGATATTTGTGGGCCACGCCGAGGATCTCCTCCTGCGACTTATAGCGGTTCTTGCATTGCCAGAAGCCATAGGCCCAACGGCCGAACATCGGGGCAGCTCCCGTCAGTTCGCGGTAGCCGGCAATGATCGTGTCGAAATCCGGCCCGTAGATGAAGTAATAATCGATTGCATCCGCGACCTCCGAACTCATATACAAAACATGGATGAAACGATTATTGAACTTGGAGCGCGAGTCATTGTTCCAGAGCACGCCGTAGCCGTTGGTGGAAAGGAACATGGGGACGGCAATGTTGGTGTTCTCCTGGGAGAGCTCCACCGATTCGCCGTGATAGTTCCACACCCCGGCCTGATGCTGTCCTAATCCGTAGAAGCCCTCGTGCGATCCATACATGCTCACGACGGTTTCGGCGTGATAAGTGTTTTCGCCGTTTACGGTCTCCGGCGTCATGATGCGCTTGCTCTCCTGCATCAGCGTCCTTCCTGTGGCATCGGCAAAGACCATAGCGCCGTTGCTGCGCGTGATCGTGATCTTCAGAAGAGAAGTGGAAACGGATACGTCCTTCTCCGTGGCTTGAAAGTCCCACGTGGCCGAAGGCCATGCGGTCTTTATAACTACATATTCAGGTCTGCCGGAAAAGGAAGATACCGGCGAGTAAAGGACGTGAATGATGGAATCGCTGCACACCTGGAGCCGCAGCTTGCCGCCGGATTGGAACTCCACAATCGCCCCATCCGATGTCTTTTGAGCGTTTGTGACCGGATTCGGGGCGGTCCATTGCCCAACCGAGGGAACGGAAAGTAGTGCGATGAACAACAAAACGAAACGGCTTTGGTTTTTCAATTATGATGCTCCTGCTGAGGATTGGATCGACCCTGTCTATGCTCGCCAAGCGTAGCAAGTCTAAATGGATTGAGTTGCGAGATAAAAGAGCAATTATTCTGCGGATAGCGGAAGGAAACTTGGAATCATTTCGAGTTTGCGACAGAGCTGGCAGGGTCAGGTTGCCCCGTCGCTTCCTTGTTTTGCCGGAGGCGCATAATGCGAACGGCCGCGGAATAGAAATTTGCCAGACGGGTCAGCACATCCAGATCTTCGACGCTGAATTTCCGGTCTTCGTCGTGGGAGGCGATCCAGAGAGTGCCGAGCGGGACTCTTTCAACGTAGATTGGGGCCACCAGCCCTTCTACAATCGCTGGCGTCGCATCGTTGAAGTACTCAAAACAACGGCTCGGGCGGGAGAACAATTGCGGCGTACGACGGTCGAGAGTAGTTCCGCAGGGACTCCAATCTCTTGGGGTGGCGCCGCCCAATGCATGTTCCCATCACGCCCGACAGGGCCTCCCATCGAAAGACTTCTCCGCCGTCTTCGGTCTGGTGCAGCATGCTCAGACCGGCGCTCCCGGCACCGGACAAGTCGAGCGTGGCACGCACCAGCTATTTTATTAATTCCTGCCCACTCCCCTTTAGAAGAGTAGATAGGTTGCGAATCGCTGCGTTTATTTTTGCGCGATCGACTTCGCGCCGGGGACGGTGAAAAAGTTCAGGCGTGATTACAACGCCTTTCAAGCGCCGTTCGTGAGGGAGAGCAGGACCAGCTATAACAAAACAGCGCCATGGGAAACCTCACAAATATGACAGAATTCTTGCCCTTGCGCAAATTTCTCGGGGTATGAGAGTTGCTGTTTATTGCCTGCGCTTAAAAAACCTGTCGTATTCTGGTACATTTCTCTAGCCGTCGTAATGGCGCTTGATTTTCATTTATAGGAGGAGACGTGCAGCGACATTTAAAGTGGGGAACCTTGCTTCTACTGTGCTTCGGGATAGTGGCTTATGGCCAGACTGCGCCTTCGACGGCGCCGTCCGCACCGGCGCCGGACCTGACGAAGCAGCCGACGCTCTTCGTCGTCGGCTACGCCCATCTCGATACTCAATGGCGGTGGGAGTATCCGCAGGTCATCCGCGAGTACCTGTCGAAGACCCTCAATGATAATTTCCAGCTCTTCGAGAAGTATCCTCACTACGTCTTCAATTTCAGCGGCGCCAACCGCTACCGGATGATGAAGGAATATTATCCCGACGAGTACCAGCGGATGAAGCAGTACATCGCCGAGGGACGATGGTTCCCGGCGGGCTCGTCGATGGAAGAGAGCGACGTAAATTCGCCGTCGGCAGAATCGATCTTCCGTCAGGTCCTTTACGGCAATGAATATTTTCGCCGCGAGTTCAATAAGACCAGCGCCGAATACATGCTGCCGGACTGTTTTGGATTTCCAGCATCGTTGCCCAGCATCCTGGCGCACAGCGGCGTCAAGGGATTTTCGACGCAAAAGCTCACATGGGGATCGGCTGCGCCCGTAGGCGGCCCGAATTCGCCGGAGAAGACCCCGGTGGGCACTCCATTCAATGTCGGCATCTGGTATGGCCCGGATGGCAGCAGCGTCCTGGCGGCGTTGAATCCAGGCGATTACAGCGGAGACATCACCACCGATCTCAGCAAGCCTCTTCCACCTCCCACGACTCCGCTTACGCCCGAGCAGGAGCTGAAGCGTTATCAGCAGGACTGGGCGACACGCGTCCAGAACAACGGCCAGGTCAGCGGATTGTTCACCGACTATCACTACTACGGCACCGGGGACACAGGAGGCTCTGCCCGTGAGCCATCGGTAAAGCTGCTGGAAGCGATCCTGGCAAAGAGCGAGACGGTGCTGCCGCCGCCTCGGAGGCGCTCTTCCGATCAAACTCCGCCGCCCGCAGAGCCAACCACGCCGGTGCGCGTCGGGGATGGTCCAGTGAACGTGGTTTCGGCGAACGCCGAGCAGATGTTTCTCGATATCAAACCGGAGCAGGCCTCCCGCTTGCCTCAGTACACCGGCGAGCTGGAGCTTACCAACCACTCCGCAGGTTCGCTCACCTCGGAGAGTTACCAGAAGCGCTGGAACCGCAAAAACGAGCTGCTGGCCGATGCCGCCGAGAAGGCCTCTGTCGCGGCGGAATGGCTGGGAGCGCGACCGTATCCTATGAAGCGGTTGAACGATGCCTGGACCCTGGTCATGGGCGGCCAGTTCCATGACATCGCTGCCGGGACTGCGACTCCGCAGGCTTATGAGTTCTCCTGGAATGACGATGTAATTGCGATGAACCAGTTTGCCGGTGTCCTCACCAGCGCCACCGAAGGCATTGCTGCCGGCCTCAACACCCAGGCGCAAGGCGCCTCGATTGTGGTCTATAACCCGCTCAACATCATGCGGCAGGATTTGGTAGAAGCTCAGATCAAGTTCCAGAATGGCGTGCCCAAAGCAGTGCGTGTCGTAGGGCCGGATGGAAAGCAAGTCCCCGCACAAGTGAGCGCGGGTAAAGACAACAACGCCCAGGTGCTATTCCTGGCGACCGTCCCCTCGGTCGGCTTTGCCGTCTATGATGTCCAGCCTGCGGAAGCCGCTTCCTCTGCCTCGACTTCCACGCTCAAGGTCAGCGAGTCGGGTTTGGAAAATGCCCGGTATCGCCTCCGCCTGGACCAGAACGGCGATGTAACCAGCATCTTTGATAAGGCAATCAACAAAGAGCTGCTTTCCGCGCCAGCCCGTTTGGCCTTCCAGACCGAAAAGCCCTACGACTGGCCAGCCTGGAACATGGATTGGGCCGACCAGCAGAAGCCTCCTCGCGGCTATGTACAAGGTCCGGCGAAGATCAGCGTTGTCGAAAACGGTCCTGCACGGGTCGCGGTCCAGATAGAGCGCGACGCTGAAGGCTCGCACTTCGTGCAGACCGTCCGTCTTTCGGCGGGCGATGCCGGCAATCGCGTGGAGTTTGCCAACGCCATCGACTGGAAGAGCTCGGAAGCTGCTCTGAAAGCCGACTTCCCCCTCACCGCCTCGAATCCCGAGGCGACCTACAACTGGGACGTGGGCACCATCCGCCGGGGCAATAACAACGAGAAGAAGTTCGAAGTTGCCTCGCACCAGTGGTTCGATCTCACCGACAAAAGCGGCAACTACGGCGTGACCGTGCTCTCCGATTGCAAGTACGGCTCCGACAAGCCGAACGACAATGACCTGCGGCTTACGCTGATCTATACCCCTGGCCTGGGCGGCGGCAACGGCCGCAACTATAGCGACCAGACCACGCAGGATTGGGGGCGCCATGAATTCGTCTATGGGGTGGCCAGCCATGCGGGCGATTGGCGGCAGAGCCGCACCGACTGGCAGGCCTACCGCTTGAACCAGCCGCTCATCGCCTTCGAAAGCGCCAAGCACTCCGGCCCGCTGGGCAAAAGCTTTTCGCTGATGCATCTAAGCAAGGCCGGCGTGCGCGTTCTTGCGGTAAAGAAAGCCGAAGAGAGCGATGAGATTATCGTTCGCCTGGTTGAGACCGACGGCAATGCGGCGCAGGACGTCCATCTGGCCTTTGCCGGCGGCATCGTTGGGGCGCGCGAAGTCAATGGGCAGGAACAGCCTGTAGGCGCCGCCAGCGTGAGCAACGGCCAGCTAGTCGCTTCCTTCAAGCCCTTCGAGGTGCATACATACGCGGTAAAACTCGGCGCAGCGCCTGCCAGGTTGGGCGTCGCCCATTCGCAGCCGGTCGCGTTGCACTACGACCTGAACGTTGCTACGAGCAAAGGACAGAAGTCAGCTCCGGGCTTCGACGGTGAAGGACGCAGCCTCGCGGCTGAGATGTTGCCCCCGCAGATCGACTTTGGAGGAATCCGCTTCCAACTCGCGCAGCCGGGAAAAGCCAATGCGGTGACCGCCAAAGGGCAGTCGATCCAACTGCCGGCAGGGGCTTATCGTCGTGTATATATCCTCGCAGCAGCCGATGGCGACCAGAATGCCACCCTCAAAGTGGGTACCGATCCAGTTGAACTGACGGTGCAGGATTGGGGCGGGTTCATCGGACAGTGGTGGGCGCGTACCTGGAACAAGAAAGAAGAACCTTCGTCGCCGGGGAAGGAGCCGCGCACTGTGCTGGAGTACACCGGAGTGAAGCCGGCGTTCATCAAACGTTCGCCAGTGGCCTGGTACTCCGACCATCGCCATACCGCCGAGGGCGAGAACGAGCCATACTCGTACAGCTATCTGTATGCCTATGCCATCGATCTGCCTGCGAACACCCGGACCTTGACCTTGCCGGACAACAGCAAGATCAGGGTGCTGGCCGTCACGGTGGCGGACGAAGGGGCGCAGGTGCATCCCGCCCAGCCGCTCTATGACACGATGGGGCCAGTGGCGGAGTAAAGGTGCGGGCGGTCGGGGCGTATGCCGCGACCGCCTATTTGCCGGAAGCAGCCATCTTTTTAGCCGCAGGCCTGGCAGGTTTAAGCCCTGGAATAATCATCGGTACTCGGCGGCGATACTCGCGATACTGATCGCCAAAGAAGCGCATCAGGTCCCGCTCTTCCAGGAATGCGCCGGCGAAAATGTATCCCGTGGTTGCAATTGCGAAGAGCAGATGTCCCGCTGTCATAATTGGTGTCGCCCAGAACGCAATAATAAAACCGAGGTAGATAGGATGCCGCACAATGCGATAGAGCAGCGGCGTGCGAAAGACTTGCTTCGTAGATCTGCCATAGTGGAAGACTTGCTGCAATCCAAAAAGTTCGAAATGGTTGATCAGGAAGGTGCCTGAAAGCAC
>CAZONJ010000029.1:26548-35581 GCA_964581225.1 uncultured Terriglobales bacterium
CTTGCTGCAATCCAAAAAGTTCGAAATGGTTGATCAGGAAGGTGCCTGAAAGCACTATGGCCCATCCCAACCAGAACAAGGCGTGAAGAGTTGTAATTGCCGCCACGCCGCGGACGTTCCAGACAACATTTTTGATCGGTTGCCACTGCCAATAAAGCAGATCGAGAATCAAACTGGCGAAGAGCACATATGTGCTGCGTTCGATTACGGGTGGAACAAACCTGGTCCAAAGTTTCTTAAAGCCTTGCCTGGCCATCACGCTGTGCTGAATGGCGAACAGGCCCAGCAGCAAACAATTGATAACCAGCGCTGAAATGACCGGTACTGCTGCTCCTGAATCAATGGACTTTAAGACCACCATGTTTCCAACAAATCCGATTGCATACAGGAAAGTGGCAAAAAAGATGACATATGCCAGCAGTGCGTACATTGTGGATAGGGCCCTCTTCATGGAAAGCCTCCTTTGAAAGCCGGGCAAATCATAGGACGAGACTAAGGTACTGTCAAGCATTTCGCGATGCAACGGCGGCGAGCGGAGTTGCATCTAAGATTCGCAAAAGAAGTAAGTGGGATTTCACAGGGTAAGCTGCGGTTTATTCCATGAGAATGGCGTATTCTAATTTCTGAAGGTGAGCTACGGATGTCAAGTTCAAGGTTGCGTTCCCCGGCTGTGCACTCAGTTCATTTCTACGATGCCGATGAGGCGCTCATTCAAAGATTGCAGAGCGTGATTACATCCTCAGTTGTAGCGGGAAACTCAATCCTGGTGATCGCCACGGACGCTCATCGCTCGCAGCTCACCGTCGCCCTGAAGAAGCGGGGCTTGGATATTTTCCGGCTGGAAAACGATGGAATGCTCATGTTTTTCAACGCCCATGAAACTTTGGCGCAATTCATGGTCAATGGCCTGCCGGACCGGGAACGCTTCCTGCGTTCTGTGGGTGAGCTGGTCTTGTCCGCAAAACAGGCGGCCCGCAACGCAAGCCGGGGCTTGACCGCTTTTGGCGAAATGGTTGCGGTCCTCTGGGAACAGGGCAACCAGGCCGGCGCATTGCAGTTAGAAGCCCTGTGGAACGATCTGCTCAATGATCGCATTTTCCATCTCCACTGCGCTTATCCAAGGGCGCTCTTCGCCGGCGCGGAGAATGCAGCGGCCATTCAAGCGATCTGTGATGGGCATTCGCATGTAGTGGGCTACGCGAACTAAAGCGCCGGAACCAGAACAGATAAAAAACAAACAGGCCGCTCTCATCAGGCGGCCTGTTTTGTTTGAAGCGGCTGAAGCGTTTAGTTTCCACAGGGCGCAACCTTCGCCAAGCGAGGACGGTGTCGTTCGCAGAAGCGCGAAATTAACGCTTAGGAGAATCTCGGTTTAAGCTTGACTCTCCCGCTTCAGTGCAGAATCCATCGCCCGCTCCCAATCACTCCTCCCAATAAAAAAGGCCGGCACTTTTGGCGCCGGCCTCAAATGTTTCAGATTTGCCGCAGCTTAGAAGCTGAAGCGGAAGCCAAACTCGCCGGTAAACGACCGGGGAATAGTGGTGCTGGTTGGATTGATGAATCCAAGCGGTTGGCCAAATGTGGTCGATCCGATGTTGCCATCGAAGTCATTTCCGTAATTGGCGTGGTTGGTCAGGTTGAACGCCTGGAAGAGCAACTGCAGGTTCCGCTGCTCGCCCAGCTTGATGTTTTTCGCAACGCGGGTATCCATCTGGAAGAAGGGCCGCCCGCGCTTGGGATTGAAGGGAGCAATGTGGCATTGCCCACCGAAGTAGCAGACCCGCGCCGCGGAAGCTGTAGATGATGCTGCGTACAACGTGTAGTTGGTCGGAGCGTTGTTGGGAACGATCACTGCGCGCGCCTCGCCGCTGCCGAAATTCAGCGTGTCGTACGCGGGGACAACATTATAAGGCCGCGCCGAACCCACCTGAAGGATGGGCGAGATCTGCAGGCCCCAGGGCAGCTCGATGATCCCGCTGGTCGTCAAATGATGCCGCTCATCGTTGAACGATGGGCCGAATTCATATTTCGAGAACGGGGACCGGGGGTCGCGGGGGTAGTTGCGGAAGGAACCGCCACCGCTGTTATATCCGTAGGCACGTGCCAGCGTGTAATTGCTGTTGACGCTGAAGCGATGGCTCAGCCGCTGGCGATAAGCCAGGTTGAGGCCATCGTAACGCGAACGACCGATCGAGGCATCGTCGCGCACACTGGCCAGTACCGGGACCCCGGCAGCCTTGAACGCGGCGCTCAGCGGACGCGCGAAGCCCTGCGTGGGATCGCCGTTGATCGGCAACTTAGGATTGATATTCATGGTCTTGTTTTCGTGCAGGCTCAGCACATGGACGTACTCCGCTTCAACCACGGAAGCGGGAGTGAGCTGCATGCTATAGCCAATGTTCATCTCTTCGGTGACTGGATTGCGGTAAGTGGGATCAATCAGACGGCCGGTGCTGCCGGGAGCGAGCAACGCCGAGGGCGCGCCGATCGTCGGCATTGGATCCACACCGTAATGCCAGTTCTGCACCTCGATGTTTGTGCCCGGTACCAGATCGGTGCCGGTAACCGAGAACTGGGTCTGGAAGATGGTGGGGTTGTGCTGCTGCTCCATGAATATCGGGATGTTCTGGAAAACGTCTCCATAGTACATACCGTAGCCGCCGCGCAGGACCTGCTTGCCCGATCCGGTCAGATCATAGGCGAATCCGATGCGGGGGCTGAAGTCGAGGTTATCGTCGCCCGGCTGCTTATACGCGTACTGCCGCGCCAGCGCGCTGTACGGGGTAATGGCAAGCATTTCCTGGTAGGTACGGCTGTTGTGCACCGCCGAACCGCCTACCATGTTGTAGTCCTTGTCCCAGCGCAGGCCCAGGTTGAGGGTAAGGCGACGGGTGGCTTTCCAGTCGTCCTGGAAATACAAGCCCAGTTGCTTGGTCCCGCCCGGTACGTTGGTCGAAGGATCGCCGTTGGAGATTGACATGCCCGATACCGCTCCGGCCGACGAGAAGCCATTCGGATAGGCGCTTTTGTTGCTCAGAATGTCGCTCGGGTCGGCGGTGAAATCGATTTCCAGCGTGTCGTTGTATTCGAAGTACCCGCCGAGGGTCGGGTTCCAGATGTAGTCCGCGCCCAGCTTGAAGGTATGCGTGTTCCAGGTCTTCGAAACGTCGTCCTTGAATTGATACTTACGCTGGAAGGACTGCTGCGGAACGTTGCCGTTGGTTCCAAAGCTGCTGCCACCCGGGAAGGTGAAGAGTGGAGCGCGCACCTTGCTGTCAATCACGTTGTTCCAGTACTGAAAGCCCAGGGTGAGCGTATTCACCGTGGTGGGCGACAGCGTGGAGTTCAGAGTGATGTTGGCCAGCTGCATCTGATTGGTGGTGAAATTGCCTGAGGTCAAGTCCTCATTACCGTCCGATTGGTCGTTCAGGCCATTGTTTCCCTGGGAGTTGTAGCTAATGTAGGCGCTATTGGCGTTGTTGATTCGCCAGTCCATACGGCCGTTGTACCGCGTCTCAAAGAACGGGGTCGGCACCACCGCTGCCGGTTGCGCGCCCAGCGGCTTCGCCAGTTGCAGTTGAGAGAACGAGGAGGCGTTTTCCTGCAGGCTGGTGTGCTCGCGCTGACGTTCATAGGCGAAAAAGCCGAACAGCTTCTCTTTAATGAACGGGCCGCCAACACTGCCGCCAAACTGCTGGCGGGTATAGGGTGGGTTGGCCGTCTGCCCAGGTTGCGGATGCTGGTCTGCATTCATGCTTTGATCGCGGAAAAATCCAAACGCCGAACCGTGATAGTTATTGCTTCCGGATTTCGTGACCATATTGATCGCGGCGCCTTCGGAGCGGCCATTTGCCGCTGAAAAGCGCTGCGTCGAGATAACGAACTCCTGCACCGCTTCCATGGGAAGCTGCATGACCGGGCCGCCAACGGTGTTGTCCTTGTTGTCAACGCCGTTCACGGTGACGTTTACGTTGCGTCCGCCCTGTCCATTTACCGAGAGGATGGCGTAACGGTTCTTGGTGGGATCGTAAGAATCAGCCGCTTTCACGCCGGGCGCCAGATAGGCCAGGTTGGCGACATCGCGGCCGATCAGCGGCAGCTCTTCCACTTCTTTAGGAGTGATGTTCTGGCTTACATCGGTCTTCAGCTGATCGAGCAGCGGAGCCTCTCCCGTAACCTCTACGGTCTGCGATGTTGAGCCGACTGCGAGCCCGAAGTTCTGGGTGGTGGTGGCGCCGATTAAAGTTTCAACCCGGTCGGCTTTGGCGGTGGTGAATCCGGCCATGGTCGCCTTTACGCTGTACACGCCTACGGGAAGAGGATCGATGCGATAACTCCCGTCGGAAGCCGTCTTCACCGTGCGCGTGGCCCCGGTTGCGGTGTTGGTGGCCGTCACTTCAGCGCCAACCAGCGCCGCGCCGCTATTATCGTTGACGGCACCTTGTATCGTTGAACTGGCAGTGGCCTGCCCGAATGCAATGCTTGAAAGTAACAAAAGCAGGCTAAGCAGCCCTGCTGAAATAATTCTTCTGTTCATCGTGGTCCTCCTCGTAATGTGTATTCCATCGGAATGGTGGCTCCTGGCAAAGGGGAATGCCCGTTCCTGGGATTGAAATGGCGATTGCGGAAACTAAACTTTAATTCGCACGTAAATGGCCTTTGGTGCCGCCCTGAATTTTCAACAACTTACAATTCACAAAACGGAATAATATTATTTATGGGAGCAAAAGAACAGAAATAAATATTAATTTTGGAAGTTGCCACTCAAATCGCCAGCACGGGCTCTCCCTCACCCCGTCAGGCGGAACGAAGACTGCCCCTATTTAGGAAAGCATGGGAGCTGCGGGCCTCAGCAGCAAGCAAAACCGGGAATTCTCTGGATTTATTCCGTTCGCCACACTCATACCAACGTGCCTGCTGGCGCTCCAAGCAGCATGGACACTTCAACGCTCATCCAAGCAACCAGTCAATTTCAGAGAGGCAGGGAGAGATATGAACCTTAAGAAACTCAGCGTGGCGCTCATGGCGCTAACGCTCGTCGTCGGATGCAACAACAAGAAGGAGACAACCACAACCTCGGCGGGCAATCCGATCGCGGTGGATGACATCAAGTCCACGGTCAGCAAGCAACTCGACGCGGCCAACCTTGGGGACGTGAAGGTCGATGTCGATAAGGACAAAAAGTTGGTCACGCTGCGCGGCGATGTAAAGGACGAAGCTTCAAAGGCCAAGGCGGAGCAGATCGCCAAGGACAATGCCACCACTTTTGCGGTAGCGAATGAGATCGGCGTCCGTCCGGAAAACGCTAAGGGCGATGCCAAGGACGTGAGCAAGAACCTCGACGACGGCATCGAAAAGAACTACAAGGCGGCGCTGATCGCGCATCATCTGAATGGATACTCGGTGCATTACAAGAGCGTAAACCAGGTGCTGGAGATCAGCGGCGGCGTAAAGTCGAACGCAGTGCGTTCGCAGTTGGAGGCGCTGGCCAAAGACGTCCCGAATGTAAAGGAAGTGGTGAATAAGGTGAAGGCGAAGAGATAATCTCGAAGCCGGCGAAAGCTACGAGCAGCTACGAGCCATAGCCGCGATGTTCCATTCCGATCAAATCCTGATCGGTGGGCCAGGCGATGGTCAGAAGAAATACCGACGGCTCAATTGCTTCAACGTCGTGCTTGACGGAGCGGTCCAGGAGGAGCACTTGTTGTGGGGAGAGTTCCTGGACTTGCCCCGCGACGCGGATTCGTATCCGGCCCCTCAGCGGATGGATCGAGGTTCGCCCGTCGCTATGATGTTCTTTCATGGTCGCGCCGGCTTGCATCGCGATAAGAAGAATTCGCAGGTCGGCGCTCTTCAACAGCATCCGGGAGGTAAGGCCCTTTGGCCATGGCATGAGTGATTCCAGGTCGCTGATCTCCGCTTCGAGATCGAGCTTTTCGACGAAGCCAACATCGGAAGCTACTTTGCTCTGACGCATAAGAATAAGTCTAGTCCTGCCCGGCAGCGCTTTCAAAGTTACACAATAAAAGCGCTTCCACCCATTGCCTGCGCTTCCACCCATTGCATAAGGGCGGCGGTCATTTTGCCTACATTAGCCCAGAACGTAATTCACATTGTGTTCAGCGCCCAAAGGGCGCGACACAGGTTAGCCCAGCGCGCGAGCGCTGGGTACGAGTGCGTTATAAATGTGAAACCCCGGAGGGGTGACACATTGTCTGCCTTTACCGTGCAGCGCAGGTTCAAATTGCGCCAGCGCTAAAGCGCAATCCCACTGGCGCACATGTCTTTGAATCTGCGAATCTTTGAATCTGCGAATCTCTGAATCTTCGAGATTCTGGTCGGAGTAGCTGCGCATCCAGCCTTCAGGCGCAGCAGCTATTTGGAAGTCACAGTAGAGGAAGAGGAGGCAGGCGAGACCACATAATTGCCGTAGTTGATGGTCAGCGTTGCCGTGCCGCCCACCTTCATATTGCTGACAGAGCGGTTCTGGGCTGGAAGCCAGAAATCGCCCACTTTGGCGTATTCATGATGGATGGTGGTGCGATGTATCCAAAATGACGGGTTCTTGGCCGGCTCGGCCTCAATCTGGACGACGGCAAAGTCCTGGTCATCGACCCAGATCTTGCCGCGATATAAAAATTTGTTGTCTATGAGCGGCTCGACGGCGAGCGCATAGCAGTGCCTCTCCCCGATCGTCTTCTCTCCCACGAGCTCAAACTTATAGTTTTCCGGGCTGAGCGCAGTCTTCTCCTGCGTGGCCGGATTGGCGGCCTCTTTCTCCGCCTCCAGCAGTTTTCGCAGCACCCGGTCGAGCAGCAGCTTGGAGCCATGCTCGGAGACGATGCGAAACTGCTTGGTCCCCGGCGCGTCATACTGCGCTTCGACCACCATCTCCGCTGCCAGGCTGCCCAGCCCGTGATACTCGAGATGATAAGTCCGTCTCCCCGAGTAGCGCTTCAGCTGCTGACTGCGGCGCTGGTTCTCCTGTTGCAGCCGCGCCACCACCTGCTCCGTGCTCATCGGGGACGATGACGGCGGCTGCGCCGGCCCACTTTGGTCCGCAGCTTTCACGCTCTCCTGCGCGGCGTTAGCAGCTTGCTGCGGAGCAAGGGCCAACAGCGGAGCTGCGACCAGGACAAGCACCGGCAACCATCCCGCTCGACCGAGGGAGGCATGAACAATTCGGATACATCTGTCGCCGGTGGCTGACAGCGCCGCGGGCAATCGAAACGGAAACATTCGTTTCACCTCGAATGAACAACGTAAGGGAACAACGCAGCGACGAAAGATTGGTTGCCGCGCTAATCTATGACGCCGATTCGATCGGCGTCAATTGCGCCCTGCGGCTTGAAGTGGACAGGATCTTCCTGCCCGCTGCGGTTGACTCCATCCAGCATATCGCGGCAAAGCTCTTGCCCAGGAAGGCGGGAGGGCGCTCCCAGAATGCGGCCAGGGGGCAATCCTCTCCGTCCTTACCGGGATGGAATACCCGCTGGTCCCAGCGTTGCATCCCGGGCGGGAGCTCGGGGGCGTGGCGGACGATATCGACGAAGGTGCGGAAGCATCGCAGCCGCTGGTCTTGCCGGTATTGCGGCATGAAGAGCACGTGGCTGGCCCGGGCCAGGCGTATTTCGCGGACGAATTCGGCGAAACCTTCCGCATTGGTCAAATTCAGGTTGGCATTAGGCTCGCATCCATGGCGGTCACCGCCGGCGATCATCGGCTTGTGCCAGGTTGCGGCCAGCAGGGCCACCGCGCAGTTCTCCGCCCAGCCCCGCAACCCATTCAGCTCCAGGGCGTGTATAAATTCTCCATGCAGGCGGAGGAAGTCGCCTACCAGGCCAGTGAAGCGGCCCTCGTCCGCGCGATACAAGTTCCACATGGGATGGTTGAAGACCAGCAAAACATCGGCCAGGCTATGCAGCATAGAGAAGAGATCACACAGCGCCTCCGGTGTGGGAGCTGCGGTGTAGCTGGCCAGTTGACGCATAATCTCCGGCGCGGCTGGCGCCGGCAGGTTGTGTACGCCAAGGTGAAATGCAATGCCTTTGAAGGGGACCGTCCATTCGCAGGAGACGGGCACGGCCTGGCCGCTTTGGAGAGAATTCAGCAGAAGCGGCGCTGTTATCGTGTCGTGATCGGTAAGCGAGACCAGCGCCTCCAACTGAAGCTCCTGCTCGATTTGGCGGCCCTCAAGCTCCAGCGCGAGGGAGGGCGTCAGCGGAGGCGTCCAGTAGCCGCGGCTCCAATCCACGTGGTAACCCGCCCGCCCGGCGCGTCTACGCTGCCAGCGAATAAATGCTCCCAGCAGCGGCATGCGCCGGCCAAGATCATCGAGAAAAATGAGGTTCTCGCGCGATTCGCTGGTGTGGCTGTGCAAGGAAACGCCGGCGCGATACTTGCGCCCCGCGTGGGGTTCCTTCCAGGCATACGAAACAAGCGTGGACAAGCATCTCCTCGTCTGGTGATATGGATTGCAAATGAGAGCGACATCCTCTGAATCACTCTCCAAGGCTTGGATGCTTTGTCACTCTGAATGTATTGCCGGTGCGGCGCTGATTTCCGGTATTGCCGCAAGGATTTTCCGTCTGACCTGCCCGCCGGTCAAACCGATCCACGGCTTCCGCCAACATATTAGCCTAGAAAAGCGGCACTTGAAAAGGCGTCCCTGAGGACGCCTTTTGTGGTTTGATCGCTTCCTTGTCTAGCGGTCGCGGTTCCGGCTACGACCATCATCATCGCGATCATTGTCATAGTTCCTTCGACGGTTTGGGTCCTGCCATTGCTCGCCGCGATCGCCATGATTGTATCCAGCTTCATAGGCTTGCCGCTCAGTATCGCTTTTCCACTTCGGTTCTAAGTTGCATTCCAGCAACAGCATTCCAGCATCGCAGGCGGCCACTCTTGATTTCTTAGGCAACCCAGAAGAGCGGCATCGAGGTGAAGAATGGATCGCAGCGATCAAATTTATGCAGGAAGAATGGCGCGCCCGGAGAGATTCGAACTCCCGGCCTACTGATTCGAAGTCAGCCG
>CAZONJ010000030.1:0-35059 GCA_964581225.1 uncultured Terriglobales bacterium
AAAGGCCTACGCTCCCACCGGAAATACCTTCAGCGGGAGAGTTTTGCCGGGGTGACGCCGGAGGCGTCTTGCTCGAAAGAGCGCAGTACAGGGCGGATCCGCTCCTGGGCGTTCTTCTGGCGGCAGCGTTCCGCGACTGCAAACCAGTCCGGGGCGCCGGGGGGTAAGGGTGCGCCGGAGCGCTTGATCCGCTCCGAAAGGACGATGGCCCTCAATTCGTCGACCGCCTCTTCCAATTGGTCGTTCACCAGAAGGTATCCATACTTCTGGTAATTTCCAAGCTCCTTGGTCGCCGTCTCCAGCCGGCGCAGGATCACCTCGGGCGGCACATTCTCGGCCTGGCTCCGCTTGCGCAGCCGCGACTCCAGGGTAGGCTTATCGGGGGGCATCACGAAGATGCTGACCGCCTCCGGCATCTTCTGCCGCACCTGCTCCGCACCCTGCACGTCGATATCGAGCAGCAGGTCCTTGCCGGCCTGCCGCGCCTCGCCCAGGAAGCGCTTGGCGGTGCCGTAGTAGTTGCCGAAGACCTCGGCATGTTCGAGGAAGTCCCCGCGCGCGATCATGGTTTCAAATTCCTCGCGCGAGATGAAGAAGTATTCGCGCCCATTCTGCTCGCTTCCCCGGCGGGGACGGGTGGTGTAGGAGATGGAAAACTCCAGGTCGGGAACGATGGTGCGAAGCTCATTCACCAAAGTGGATTTCCCCGAGCCCGAAGGGGCGGAGATGATAAAAAGAATGCCGCTCATTCGATGTTTTGCACCTGCTCGCGCGCCTTTTCGATTTCCGACTTCATCAGCAATCCTAATTCGGTGATGCGGAGTCCCTCGCCCGCCACTCCGGCGGTCTTGGAGGAGAGCGTGTTGGCCTCGCGATTGAGCTCCTGCAGCAGGAAGTCAAGCTTCTTGCCGACCTCGCCGCCCTGGTCGAGCAGCCCGAGGAAGTGCTGGATATGGGTCTTGATCCGCACGACCTCTTCCTGGATGTCGCTGCGCTCGGCCAGCATCGCGGCCTCCTGCATGATGCGCTCGGGATCGGCGTGGGCGCCGATCAGCTCATTCATGCGCGATTGCACCTTTTCGAGATATGCTCGCGAGACCTTGGCGCGCAGCTTGGCTACCTCTTCGTTGGCCTGCAGCAGCCGCTTCATGCGTTCGCGCAGCTCCCGCTCCAGCGCCCGCCCTTCTTCCTCGCGCATGTGGTTCAGCTTCTCAATCAGCGGATCGAGCTGCTCCAGGACGACCGTCTCGAAGCTGCCGTTCATCAGCGAGGTGGAGGTGGAGAGCGCGCCGGGCATGCGCAATACCGCATTCAGGTCAGGCTCGCCGGTCAGCCCGAATTGCTCGATGGCGGCGCGGAAGGCATGGACGTATCCTTCCACCAGTTCCTGATTTACCTGGAAGAGGGCGCTGCCGCCGCGATCGAAGGAGAGCGTGACCTCCACGTGGCCTCGGTGCAGCTTTTCCTTGAGCAGCCGGCGCAGCTTCATCTCCAGCGCGTCGGAGTCGGAAGGAAGGCGAAGCTGAAGGTCCAGAAAGCGGTGATTCACAGATTTCATGCTTAGGGAAAAGCCCAGCCGGTCGCCGGCCTGCGCCTTTACCTGGGAAAAACCCGTCATGGAACGTATCGGCATCGATCTAGAAAAGCCTCATGGATTTACGGGCGGGCCGCCTCTTTTTCGCTCTCGACCGGCTCAAGATCTACAAACTGCAAATTGTATAACCGCTGGTAGGTGCCGAAGCGTCCCACCAGGGCTTCGTGCGAGCCTATGTCGGTGATCGCCCCACGTTCGAGGACCACAATACGGTCGGCCCGGCGCACCGTGGACAAGCGATGGGCGATGATAAATACGGTGCGTCCGGCGATCAGGTTCTGCAATGCGGACTGGACCAGCGCTTCCGACTCGTTGTCGAGCGAAGAGGTGGCCTCATCCAGCACCAGGATGGGGGCGTCCTTCAAAATAGCGCGCGCAATCGACATGCGCTGGCGTTCTCCTCCCGAGAGCCGTGCCCCGCGCTCGCCGATCACGGTCTCATATTGCTCGGGCAGGTTCATGATGAAGTCGTGGGCCAGCGCCGCTTTGGCCGCCTCCTCCACCTTCGCCAAAGGGACATGCGGCTGGCCATAGGCGATATTGTTGCGCACCGAATCGTTGAACAGCACGGTTTCCTGGGTGACCAGCCCGATCTGCGCGCGCAGAGACTGCACGGTGACATCGCGAACATCGTGCCCATCGATGAGCAGCGCCCCTGAAGTCACATCGAAGAACCGGGGCAGCAGGCGGGCGAGCGTGGACTTCCCCGCTCCGCTGGGACCGACAATCGCCACCACCTCACCCGCTTTGACTTCCAGATTGATGTTTTTTAAGACATTCTTCTCGCAGTTTTCTTCCTGATAGTAAAAATTTACGTCCTTAAAGCAAATGCTGCGATGAAAAGCGGGCAGGACGATGGCGTTGGGCTTTTCCTTTACATCGTCTTCCACTTCCATAAATTCGAAGATCGCGGAGGAAGCCCCGGCAGCCTGCTGGAAATTGTTGTAGAACTGGGCGAATTTTCGCACCGGATCGTAAAGCTTGAATACCGCAATGATGAAGGCGAAAAATGCGCCTTCCGTGAAGTAATGGGTGCGGATGCGGTCGCGGCCAAGCAGCAGCAATAAGGCGATGGCCACGGCGCCGATCAGGTCCATAAGCGGAGAGCTGATGGCCTGGGCGCGGACCGCGCGAAGGTTGGCCTGGAAGAGCCGCCTTGAAGCGCCGCGAAAGCGCATCGCCTCCCATAACTCCATGTTGAAGGCCTTGACGATGCGATTGCCGGCGATGGTCTCCTGCAACAGGTTCTGGATCTCGGCCAGCTTGTCCTGCCCGCGACGAGTGGTGCGGCGCACCTGGCCGCCGATCTTGCGCGCCGAGCCGATCACGATAGGGACAAACAGGAGCAGGACCCAGGCCAGCTTGCCGCCAATGACGATCACGACCGCAGCGGTAAAGATCAAAGTAAAGAGCTGCTGGAGAAATTCGGCAAGCACCGCCGACATGGCGTACTGCACCCGCTCGACATCGCTGATGATGGTGGAGAGCAGCGTCCCGGTCGAGTGCTTGTGAAAAAATCCCACCGAGCGGCGAAGGATGGCGGTGTACAGTTCGTTGCGCAGGTCGGTGATCATGCCGAAGCCGGCATAGTTGATGAGATAGGTGCCCAGGTAATCGCACAGGGATTTCAGGAGGGTCGCGGCGATGAGGGAAAAGGCAACGATGGTCCAGGCGTTATGAAAATGCGCGGGAACGATGTTCTGCAGGTCCACCGCTCCATAATGGGGGATCTTGAATAGTACGAGTCCCGAGGAAGCGGCGCCGGCCGGCAATACGCGGTCGAAGATGGGCCGGATGAGGATGAGGCGAAAGGCCTCCAGGAGGCCAACGGCAGCCATGAGCACCACAGATGCCAGTACAGCAAGCGTATAAGGACGCACATATTTAAAGAGCCGTCCTACTCGCTGCATAAACTCCGTTGATCGTCTTTACAAATCAAATGGAATGGACCTCATCAGCCGGGGGGATTAGCCTCATTGTAAACGAAAGCTGCTCCTGTTCTTTAAGTCTTTGGGCTGTCGCGATGGATACTCTTCACGTTATAGCCGGCGGCGGCCAGATGCTTGCGAACGTCCTCGGCAATCATCACGGAACGGTGCTGCCCACCGGTACATCCAAAACCGATGGTCAAATAGCTCTTTCCCTCGCGGATATAGTGGGGCAGCAGAAAGACCAGCAGATCGGAGATGCGCTTGATGAACTCCTTGGTTTGGGGAAACTTGCGGATGTAGGCCGCGACCCTGGGATGCAAGCCAGTAAGCGGACGGAATTCAGGAATGAAGTGCGGGTTGGGCAGGAAGCGGACATCGAAGACCAGATCCACGTCGGGGGGAACGCCATTCTTGAACCCAAAGCTTACGCAGGAGATCATGATGGTCTTCTCCGCTTTGCCGGTTTCAAATTTGTCGATCACATGCTGGCGCAGCTCATGGACGTTGAACTTGGAGGTATCGATAATCTCGTCGGCCAGGTTGCGGATTGAATCCAGCCGCTTCCGCTCGGCTATGATGGCGGTGACCACTGGGGCATTCTTGTCCAGAGGATGGGGGCGGCGGGTTTCGCTGAAGCGGCGTACCAGGGCCTCATCGCTGGCCTCGAAAAACAGGAGCTTGGTGCCAATCTCCTTCTTGACGCTCTTCAGGATGCCGGGAAGGCGGTCCAGCCCCTGCCCTTCCCGCACATCGACCACCAGCGCGGCACGCTCAATCTCAGAGGATTGCTTGACCAGCTCGGCAAAGCGGGGGATCAGGTCGACGGGAAGATTATCGACGCAGTAAAAGCCCAGATCCTCGAAGGCCTTCATTACAGAGGCCTTGCCGGAGCCGCTCATGCCGGTAATAATGACCAGCTCCGTCGGTCCGGGGCCCCGGCGCCCATTGTGTTCGGCAGAGCTGGGCCGGCGGGTCTTTGCTTTGATCGGCATGGATTTGATGGGCATGGCAAATCTTACCACTAAGAGAGTAATGTAATAGACGCTGAATTGGGTCTAAAAGCTTCAGCTATCGGGGCAATAGGAGCCATCTATGATTCGGGTCATCACAGTGGAACGCGAGTACGGGAGCGGCGGACTGGAAATTGCCTCGCGCTTGGCGGAGAGCCTGGGCTGGGAGCTGGTGGACAATATTCTGGTGCAGAAGGTGGCGGAGCAATGCCGGGTGAAATCCTCGCTGGCGCAGTGCTATGACGAGCGGCGCGACCCGTGGTATCACCGGCTGGGCAAGGCTTTCTGGCGCGGCTCGCCGGAGGTGGTGCTGGAGCCGGTGCAGTCCCAGGCTTTCGATTCGGACCTGATGGTGGGGCACGTGCGAAAACTGATTGAAGCGGCAGCGGAGCGGGGCAATTGCGTGATCGTGGGGCGAGGCGCAGCCTGCATCCTCTCCCGGCGGATGGATGCCTTTCATTGCTTCGTCTACGGCTGCCGGACGGAAAAGCTGGAGTACGCTCGCCAGCATATCAGTCCGGAGGTCAGCGCGGAAAAACTGGAGCGCGTGGATAAAGAGCGCGCCGCCTACATCCGGGAGTACTTCGGGCTGGAATGGGACAACCGCAAGCTCTACGACCTGATGATCAACTCGGCGGTCGGACATGAGGCGGTGGCCAACGCTGTGATCTCTGCCGCAGGGCTGCAGAAAAACGTTCCCGAGCTGCGATCCGCATAAAACGTTTATGATGTTCTAGTGATCGCCCTTATCGACTACAAGGCGGGGAACATAGCCTCGGTAAAGAAGGCGCTGGACGCGCTTGGGGCGGAGTCGCAGATTACCGACGATCCGAAGATAGTCGCCAAAGCCGAAAAAATTATCCTTCCCGGCGTAGGACACTTCGCGGCCACAGAGACACTGGAAAAATCCGGCTTGCGGCGGGCGATTGAAGATGCGCTTGCCTCCCGGCTGCCGTTCTTTGGTATCTGCGTGGGCATGCAGTGGATGCTGGAAAGCAGCGAGGAAGCACCCGAAGTCCGAGGGCTGGGCACGTTGAGCTGCGCCTGCGAACGCTTTCCGGCCACCGTGAAATCGCCGCATGTGGGCTGGAACCAGATCAAAGCGGTGAAGGCCTCCCGGTTGTTGAACGGGGTCGGCTCCGGGGCCTTCGTATACTACTCCCATTCCTATCGCGCGCCGGTGGTGGAGGAGACGGTTGCGGTGAGCGATTATGGAGGAGAATTCTCCGCAGTGGTCGAGCGCGGCGATTCTTTTGGAGTGCAGTTCCATCCGGAAAAGTCGGGCGCGGCGGGATTACAAATCCTGAAAAACTTTATCGAGCTCTAGCCCGGCGGCATCGCTGGCGGCTGCATCGGCCTCAAGCCGATTGAAAATTTTTATGCCGCTCATTCATGGCTTCGCGTCGGCTCCTCACAGAACACCTGCGATAATTATTCCAGCACAAAATCTTAAGACATGCTCACTAAAAGGATCATCGCCTGCCTCGATGTGGATGCGGGGCGGGTGGTCAAAGGAATCAATTTTGTCGGGTTGCGCGATGCGGGTGATCCTGCGGAGCTGGCGCAGGCCCATGCCAAAGCGGGCGCGGACGAGATTGTGCTGCTCGATATCTCGGCCACCCACGAAGGGCGGGCCACGCTGATCGATACGGTGCGCCGGACGGCGCGCGAGCTGTTCATCCCATTCACCGTAGGCGGAGGAATCCGCTCGCTGGCCGAGGCCTCGGCGGTTTTTGAGGCGGGGGCGGACAAGATCAGCATTAACTCGGCGGCGATTGCGAACCCCGCTTTGATCGGGGAGATCGGCAAACGCTTCGGGGCGCAGGCGGTGATTGTTGCCATCGATGCCAAGCGCAATGCTCAGGGCAAGCCGGAAGTCTACGTCTCGGGCGGACGCAAGCCCACCGGTCGCGACGCGGTGCAATGGGCGCGGGAGGCCGAGGAGCGCGGCGCAGGCGAGATACTTCTAACCTCCATGGACCGCGATGGCACGGGCGCGGGCTTCGATTGTGAATTGACTTGCGCGGTGAGCGAGGCGGTACAGATCCCGATCATCGCCTCCGGCGGGGCGCGCACTCCGCAACATTTTGCCGACGTCTTCCAGGCGGGCAAGGCGGACGCGGCGCTGGCGGCATCGATCTTCCATTTTGGCACCCAGGACATCCGGGAATTAAAGCAGCAGCTCAGCGCCGCCGGAATTCCCATGAGGTGGCCATGCTGATCCCATCCATCGACCTGATGGATGGCAAGATCGTCCAGCTGGTGCAGGGCGAACGCAAGGCGCTGGAGTCTGAGGATTTCGAGTCCTGGATCGAGCGATTCCAGTCCTATCCCATCATTCAGTTGATAGACCTCAATGCTGCGATGAGGACGGGCGACAATCGCCAGCTCCTGCGCCTGTTCTGCGGCAAGCTGCCATGCCAGGTCGGCGGCGGCATCCGCAGCGTTGCCCGCGCCCAGGAGGTGCTGGGCTATGGAGCGGCGAAGGTCATCATCGGCTCCGCTTTGTTTACGAAAACCGGGGTGGACGTAGAGTTCGCCCGCGGGCTATCGCAGGCTGTCGGTCCTGACCGTCTGCTCTTTTCGGTGGACGCCCGCGCCGGGCATGTTGCCGTCCATGGCTGGAAGGAGGTAACCCAGATCACGCCCGCGGACGCAGTGCGGCAGCTTCAGGATTTCTGCTCCGGCTTTCTCTATACCAATATCGAGACCGAAGGGCTGATGCAGGGTTTCCCCATTCATGCGCTCGACCAGCTCCGCGCCGCGACTTCGAAGAAGATCATCGCCGCCGGTGGGATTACCACTACGGAAGAGGTGAACCAGCTGGAGGCCATCGGCATAGATGCAGTGGTGGGAATGGCGATTTATACCGGCAAGATGAAGGTATGAAGCACCCGCTTGCCTTTAGGCATCGCCGCTATCCAGCGGGCCCGCGTTCGCATTTTCTTTTGTATGATGGGGAGTGGAAACGATGAGAACATTCGCTCCCCTGCGCCCTACACCGGATGCCTGAGAATTTGGGAGTTGCATTGCCGCGCTCTGACTCGGAGGCCCCGCTGCGCTTCGCTCCAAGGCTGCTGCGCAGCTTTCCGAAGTTAAAAGATTTTGAGTGGGCGTTGAATTCTCCTACCGCAATCTTCTGGACCGCCTTTCTTCTGCGCGTGATTGTGATGCGCATGGTCCGCTCGTATCACATCGCTCCCTCAGTGGACCACCTGTCTTTTGGTTATGAGATGGGACGAGTAGCGCGCGCCCTGGTACTGGGCCAGGGGTTCAGCTCCCCCTACGGAATCGCAACCGGTCCAACTGCCTGGTATGTGCCGGTGTATCCGTTCATGCTGGCGGGCATCTTCAAAGTTTTTGGCGTCTTCTCCAAGTGGTCTCTGATCGTTACGCTGGTCATCAATTGTCTTTGCTCGGCGCTTACTTCTCTCACCATCTTTGGGATTGCAAAGCATACGGTGGGCAGGCGGACGGCGCTTTGGTCGGCGTGGGTGTGGGCGCTCTTCCCCTACAACTGGCAATGGGCGCTGAATTGGATTTGGGACACCAGCATCTCCGCCTTCCTGTTGAGCCTCGCCTTCTACTGGACACTTCGCCTGCGCGGTTCCAGCTCATGGCGGGAATTTGCAGTCTTTGGGTTGATCTGGGGATTGATTGCGAACACCAATCCAACGCTTCTGGTCCTGCTGCCGGTGGCCGTCCTGTGGCTTTTCTTCTACCAGCGGCCGCTGCCGCAACGCAACCGGGACCTGCTGCTTTGTCTTGCGCTGTTGCTCGTCACAGCTCTTCCCTGGTGTTTCAGGAATTATTCCGCATTGGGATACTTCGGATTGCGGGACAACTTTGGCGAAGAGCTCTATCTGGGCAACTACTATCATGGCCAGGGATATAACCTTTTCTGGAACCATCCTCTGTGGAACCAGAGGGAGCTGGAGAGCTACCGTAAAGAAGGGGAGATCCAGTATATCCAGAAGCGAAAAAAGATGGCCGAGGAGTTCATTGCTTCACACCCCGGAGAATTTGCGCTCAATACCCTTCGGCGCATCGTGTATTTCTGGTCTGGCTCGCCGGATGAAGACAGAGTCATCCCGGGAGAAATTCGCAGCCGCATGTCTTTTCTATTTACCACCGCCGTGTTGGCTTTTTGGGGATGCCTGCGCATGCGCCGGATGCACGTCCCAGGCTGGACCTTGTTCTGGTTCCTGCTGCTGCTTTATCCGGCGGTCTTCTATGTCACTCATACCAATCCCCGCTATCGTCATCCGATTGAGCCGGAGATGACAATCCTTATTGTCTATCTGTTCCTCTCCTATGCCGGAGAAGCGCCGAACTTTCTGCAGCCCAGAAAACGGAACGAGGAGTTGCCGGTATATGCGGGGCGAGAGCTATAATGTTTGGCGCCTGCAGCCTGGGACGACTTAGCGCCCGGCTTTTATTGGCTGTGATCGCGTGCGCCCTCTCGCTTTCCGCCGTCACTCCGGCAAAAAATATCCACGCCCGGCGACCAGAGCGGACTGCTTATCTTGGCTTTGACCGAAACCTCTATCCCGGCGACGAGAACCTGGCGCTGCTGCGCAAAACATTTTCATTCACCGGATACTGGCTGAACAATCCTCCCGGGGAGCGATCGAATACATGGCTAGGTAAGCGGGCGATGCTGGAATCGCATGGCTTCGGGTTTGCCGTCCTGTTTAACGCGAGATCTTACGCCGAGATCAAGGCATCCGCCGATCCGGCCGCAATGGGCAGGGCCGACGGGAAGCTTGCGGCAGCCTCCGCGCAGAGAGAAGGCTTCCCGGAAGATACCATCATCTTTCTGGACGAAGAGGATGGCGGTCGCCTTCCCGGCAAAGAGATGGCCTATGTATATGCCTGGATGGATGAGGTCGCCGCGCAGCATTACCGCGCCGGCGTCTATTGCTCGGGCATTCCGGTAAAAGAAAAGCCGGGGGGCACGATCGTGACCGCCGACGACATTCGCAACCATGCGCAGGGGCGGCGGATCGCCTTCTGGGTGAGCCGGGACCAGTGCCCGCCTTCGCCGGGATGCGCATGTTCCCCGGCGCCACCGTCTCCGGCGGCGAGCGGCGCGGCTTATGCCGATCTCTGGCAGTTTGCCCAATCGCCCCGGAGAAAGGATTTCGCCGCGGGGTGCCCGGCCAACTATGCCCCAGACGGCAACTGCTACTCCCCGGAAGACCGCCAGCACAAGCTCTTCCTTGATGTGGAGAGCGCAACCTCTGCCGATCCCTCCCATGGCCGCGCAGGTTCTGTGCTTCCAGGCGGTCCCTGAATGCCATTCCATGCGCGCCTGTACTTAAAGATGTTGTCGTTGGGTAATTGTGTGGTACGATGCGTTACTTTTCAATAGGGAGCAAACATGGATCCGGTCTTACGCCCCATGAGCACCTCGCAGGTACTCGATCGCACCTTCCATCTGTATCGCAATCACTTCCTCCTGTTTTGCGGCATTGCGGCGTGGCCGCCGGCGATCCTGATGCTGATGAAAGTGGGCTATTATGCCACGGGACAGTCACACATTGTGAAGGCTGGCTCCCTAAGCATGGGGATCTCGGCAGGTTTTTTAGGGCTTCTGGTTTTCCTGGCTTGCCACGTGATCTCAAACGGAGCTACGGTATATGCGGTCTCGCTGGTCCATCTGGGCCGTCCGGCGACCATCCGCGATTCCTACCGCAAAGTAAAGTCCTATTGGGGAAGACTGTTGCTTGTAATGTTTCTGGTGATGCTCCGTGTGGTGGGAATTATCTTTCTAACAGTGCTCGTCGTGGCCATTCCAGTAGCACTTACTATGGGCATCGGCTTTGCCTCCTCGCCCGTCGCTAGAGGGTTATTGGTTGCTGCGTACATGATTGTAGGCTTTGTCGTGGCAATCTGGGTATTTGCCCGCTACGCGCTTGCGGTGCCGGCGTGCGTGTTAGAGAGAGTTCCTGCCCGCCAAGCCTTAAAGAGAAGCAAGCTGCTGACGAAAGGCAGCATAGGCCGCATCTTGCTGGTCTATATTCTTACTCTGATCCTGAGTTCGGTGCTTACTTATCTGTTCCTGGCGCCGTCAATCATTCTTACAATTGCTAATAAAGGCCAACAGCCATTAGCCCTGCTTATTTGGGCCTTGGTTGCGGAATTTCTGGCCGCCGCTCTGGCAGGACCAATTTCTACGATCCCTATGGCCTTGATTTACTACGATGAGCGTGTGCGCAAGGAGGCCTTCGACCTGCAATACATGATGGACGCGATCCAGGGTCCCCAGCAGGCGCAGGCCACCGCGGCGGGCACGAACATTGGATGAAAGAGCTACTCCTGTTCCTGTTGAGGGCCGGGCTGCCGGTACTTTTCTCAATCGGAATATTTGCGCAATCTAGCAGCAATGTCGCACAGAAGCTTTCCCCGGAGCAATATCGCGACCAGATAGCGCGCCTGCTGCAGCAGGTTGGACCACCCGGTCCCGATCCGGAGCAGGCGCAAAAGCTTGCCGACTCGCTTCCCGATCATTTTTCGGTACAGCTCTCGTCGCAGGAATGCTCGATCGACAATACCTGGCTGAAAAAGCAACTCTCCGGGTTTGAGAAGGCCACGCCGGACGCACGGCAAAAATCGGCAGAGCAAATGCGGACCAGGCTCCAGATGATTGAGGCCCAGGCCCAGGCCTTCCTCCAACCTTCCCCTGCGCCGGTGGGCGCTCATGCACAATTAAACGCGATCCTGGGCCGCCGGGAGTTTCGCTCCATCCACGGGCCTACCGCCATGGATCGATTGCGGGAGCGGGTGATAGCGTGGATCGACAAACTGCTTACTAGGATCTTTCCTCCCAGCCATTCCAACCCACGCTTGTCCCGCTGGCTGGAATACCTTTTTATCGCCGTCGCCGCGATCGTCTTAGTGGTCTGGACCAGGCGGCGCTTTGCGCTCTCTACCTACACGCCGACCGACCGGGAGATCATGCCCTTCGCTCCGTCAGCGCGAAGCTGGCGCTCGTGGCTGCAAGAGGCCTGCGCCAACGCGCAAGAAGGGGACTGGAGGAATGGCATCCATTTCGCCTATTGGGCAGGGGTATCTTTCCTGGAACAAAAGGGCGCGTGGAAGCCGGACCGGGCCCGGACGCCTCGGGAGTATTTGAAATTGATAGAGGGCAGGGGCGTGGAGTTCCCTGTACTCTATGCGCTCACCCGGAAATTTGAAGTCACATGGTACGGCAACCGCGAGGCAAGCGCCGCCGATTTTGAGCAAGCTCTTGCAGAACTCGAGAAGCTAGGGTGCAGATAGGCCTAGACGCAGGCGATCGCAAATTGCTGCTTGTTTCGGGCTCGGTGCTGCTCGTGCTGCTGGGAGCGCTGGCATTCTTCGCTCCACTGGAAGGCGACGACCCGGGATTTCCCAGCACCTATTCCGCCCATTCCCATGGGGCCAAGGCGGCATTCCTTTTGCTGCAAAATCTCGGATATAAAGTGGAGCGATGGGAAAAATCTCCCGCCGATCTGCCCACGAACGCTCAAAACACCGTCCTGGTGCTGGCGGCGCCTGCCCGATTTCCGGACAAAGACGACAGGAGGGAGTTACAACGCTATCTTGCAACCGGAGGAAAGATCCTGGCAGTCGGTTACAACGCCGGCTTCTTTATACCGCAACAGCATGTCAGCTTTCTTTTTCCGAATAGCGCGGAGTGGAAGCGGTATTCTCCGCAGGCGATCAGCCCGTTAACTCGCGGCGGCGACATCCAAATGGCCCCCTCGGGTTACTGGGCCTCCGATGGGCCTGCCGAGATGAGGCACTATGGCGAGGGGGACCAGGCGATGGTTATCTCCTATCCAGTGGGCAAAGGAGAGGTGATCTGGTGGGGCGGCGATACGCCCCTGACCAATGCGGGAATTTCCGCATCGGGGAACCTTGAGCTTTTGCTGAACTCCATTGGCGATCCGGGGAAAGTCCACGTTTTTTGGGATGAATACTTTCATGGAAGTAGCGGCGGCCTGGCCGCCTACATGGCCGCGCCGCCAATCAAGTATGGGCTGCTGCAATGCGGCATTATTTTTATCGCCTTCCTCTTCACCTTTGCCCGCAGGAACGCGCCGCTTCGCCCTTTGAGCGATCAACCCCGGCTCTCTCCGCTTGAATTCGTGCAGACGCTGGGCGGACTGTATCGCCGGGCAAGCGCGCCCAACCTTGCCCTCGAAGTATCCTATGCCCGGTTTCGATACCTGCTCACCAGACGCCTGGGATTGAAGCCGGGCACCGATCCCGCTGTTCTGGCGCGCGCCGTTCGAGAGCGTTTGGGATATAAAGGCGATTCGTTTCCCGAATTTCTTGAGCAGCTGGAGCACGCTGTTTATGATTACGAGCTGCGCGAATCCAAGGCGCTGGATTTGGTCCGGCAGCTCGGCAAATATTCCGAAGAGCTGAAGCTCATCCCCCAAATCCAACAGGAGAAACCATAATATGCAGGCTGTGTCTCGAGTGCTGGCCCACGGACGCACTGAATTGGCTAAAGTAGTCGTTGGCCAGCAGCAACTCATCAACGAATGTCTCATGACCGCGCTCTGCGGAGGACATGCCCTGCTGGAGGGAGTGCCGGGTGTTGCCAAGACGCTGGTCATCAAGAGTTTTGCCCGCCTCTTCAATCTGGATTTCAAGCGGGTGCAATGCACCTCAGACCTCATGCCCGCCGACATTATCGGCAGCAATGTTCTCAACCTTTCCACCAGCACCTTCAGCCTGCATCGCGGCCCATTATTTACCGATTTCCTGCTGGCCGATGAGATCAATCGCATGCCTCCGCGCACCCAGGCGGCGCTTCTGGAATCCATGGAGGAGAGGCAGGTCACGATCGATGGAGCAGGGTATCCGCTCTCGGAATTTTTTACCGTCTTCGCCACCCAAAATCCCATTGAGTTTGAAGGAACGTATCCGCTGCCCGAGGCGCAGCTCGACCGCTTTCTATTGAAGATCAAGGTGACCTATCCCGAAGCGGAGCAGGAGATCCAGATCCTGCAAAACCATCATCAGGGTTTTGACGCGCATCACCTGGACGCGGCCAACATCGTCCCGCTGGACCGGCAACTGCTTGCCCAGGCGCGCGCGGAATTGAAGCAGATCCAGATCGAGCCGCAGCTTTTTCGCTATATCGTGAATATCGTGCGCCGCAGCCGCGACTGGCCCGCTCTTTCCCTTGGCGCAAGCCCGCGGGCGGCGATCAGTCTTATGCTGGTGGCCAAGGCATTTGCCGCGCTGGAAGAACGGGAGTATCTGGTTCCGGATGACGTAAAGCAGGCCGCGCTCCCGGTGTTGCGCCATCGCGTGATGTTAAAACCCGAGGCCGAGCTCGAGGGCCTGGCCAGCGACCAGGTGCTGGCCGAGCTCATCGCCTCGGTTGAGGTACCCAAATGAAGCCTGCGCTGCTCGTCCCCGGTTGCGTGAAGGCCACTGCGCATTCCAGCGGACGCTTGCATTTCGGCTTCGGGCGGCGCTTCTTTTTGTTGCTGCTGCTGGGATTGTTGTGGGCGCTGCCTGCATTCTGGGACCGGCGGCTGCTGATCGTGATGCTGGCGTGGAATGCCCTGGCAGCGATCGCATGGCTCATCGATTTCCTATCGCTTCCCAGGCCGGATAGCCTGAGCATCGAACGCGTATGGCCGGCAGCCGCCTCCCTGCGCAACCCGCTTGAGGTGCGGATCGCCGTCGGCAATTCGTCGGCAAGAGAGTTGCGCTGCTCCATCCTCGACGATGTTCCGGTCACCCTGCGGGAGCAGCCGGCCACAGTGGAAATCACTGTTCCCCCACACGGCGAGGCGACCGCGCATTACACGGTGCGTCCTTTGCAGCGGGGCGACATCAACATCGGCTCTGCCTACATCCGCTATCGGAGCGCAGCGCAATTCGCCGAACGCTGGGCCAAAGCCGATCTGCGGCAGGGCATGCGCGTCTATCCCGACCTGGAGGAGGCCAAGCAGCATAATCTATACCTGACGCGCGCCCGGCAGATCGAGCTGGAGAAAAGATTGATTCGGCAAAGAGGCACAGGACGCGAATTTGAAAGCCTGAGGGAATACCAGGAGATGGACGAGTTTCGCGATATCTGCTGGACCGCCACGGCCCGGCGCGGCAAACATACCACCAAGCTTTATCAGGTAGAGCGCAGCCAGGCGGTTTGGATCGTGGTGGATGCAGGACGCCTGCTGCGGGCGCGCGTTGGGGAGATCAGCAAGCTCGACCTCTCGGTAAATGCCGCGCTCACGCTGGCGCAACTCGCGCTCTATTCCGGCGATAGGGTGGGCATGCTCGCCTATGGCCGCCACTCGCGCCAGCGGATTGCGCTGGGCCGGGGGCTGCCGCACATGCGCGCCATTCTGGAAGGGCTGGCGACGGTGCACGATGAAGCGTCCGAAGCGGACCACATGGCTGCCGCCTCTTCGTTATTGCAGGCGCAGAAAAGACGGTCCCTGATCGTCTGGATTACCGACCTTGCCGAAACCTCGATGACGCCTGAGGTGATCGAAAGCGCCTCGCGCATGCTCTCGCGCCACGTCCTGCTCTTTGTGGTGATCGCCCAAACCGACCTGATCGCCTTCGCAAACAATCCTCCGCAAAACGTGGAGGAGCTGTATCAACGGGCGGCTGCGCAGGAGATGGTCCAGCGGCGCGACCTGCTTCTTGCTCGCATCCGAAATCGGGGGGCGCTGGCGCTGGAGGTTTCCCCGAGTCGGCTGACCACTACGCTGGTGAATCAGTATCTTGAAGTCAAAGAGCGCAACCTCATTTAAGCCCCGTTTTAAGTTCCATCGCCTTCGCAGCGGATTTAGCTTCCGGCGCTTGCGCCGAAGCAAAAAGATAAAAGGCGAAGAAGCAGAACAATGCCGCGCCGAAGCTGAATTTCCAGGCCGGAGAGAGTCCCGAAGGAGAGAGGAAGCCTTCAAGCACACCGGCAATGATCAGGATAGGAATAATTCCCACTACCAGGCGGACCGCCTCTGCGCCGGCAACCGTCAAAGAGTCGCGGCGCGAAAGCAGCCCGGGGAACAAAAGCCCGTGCGCCAACTTCAATCCGGCGCCTCCGGCGATAAAGATCGCGGGCAATTCCAGCACTCCATGCGGGGCAACGAAGCTCCATAAAGAAAGGCTCATCCCCGAAAGCCAGCAGGCCACACCAATCACCCCAAGAAGCAGCCCATTCATGAGCATCATGTAGACCGTGCCCACTCCGGCGGTCATCCCAAAGGCAAAGGTAGTAAAAGAAACGCTCAGGTTGTTGGTCATGATGGCGCTGGAGGCGAATGGTTTGATGCTTACGATGGAGTGCGTCCACATCTGCTTGCGTTCGATGGTCTCCACCATTCCCTCGCCCAGCAATCGATGCATGAACTGGGGTTGGGTAAGCGTCAGCAATGCCCCAATGACGGCGCCTGCGGCGAAGAGCAAAAACGCGGCGCTGACAAATCGGAGGTTGCGGCGAAAGATCCGCGGATAGCTATAGCGGAAGAAGCGGATAACTTCAAAAAAGCTCGATTTCTGCCCGGTGTAGATGATATTGTGAGCGCGGGCAAGAAGGAGATTCAGGGACCTTGCGAAGTTCTGCGTGCTGCGGTCTTCGCGCAGGGCCGACAGGTCGGCCGCAACTTGCCGGTAGAGCAATGCAAGCTCACGCAATTCGGAGCGGCTCAAACCCTGGGGCCCGCCGGATCGCGTCTGCTCCAGCAGGGCTTCCAGCCGGTTCCAATGCGGCCTTCTCTTTTCCAGCCAATGGGTGGAAATCATAGTGGCTTATAGCGACAAGCTTATCATCGATACTCCGGAGCAGGTACACCTTGAATTTTCTCTCGCCGGCATCGGCAGCCGCTTTGTTGCCATATTCATGGATATGCTGCTACAGGCGCTGATTTATCTCGGAGTTTTCCTGCTTTTCGCGCTCGTTCCATGGATGTTAGGTACTAACTTCACCCTGGGCACTTCCAAGTGGGTTGCCGCCTTTGTTTTACTGTTTCTGTTTTGTATCTACTGGGGTTACTTCGCTATCTTCGAATCGCTGTGGAAGGGGCAAACGCCAGGCAAGCGATACGCCGGGATTCGGGTCATCAAAGATTCCGGCCGCCCCATTACGCCCTTTGAGGCGATCATGCGAAATCTGCTTCGGGTGGTGGACCATTTTCCCGGCATGTACCTGGTCGGGATTACCTGCATGTTTCTCAATGACAAAAACCAGCGCATCGGAGACTTCGCCGCCGGAACGGTGGTGGTGCACGAAAGTTCCTCCCTGGAAAACCAGCTCTTCTTCAACACCCGCGGGCAGGGAGATCTAGTCCTCTACCAGGCAGGGCGGCTCACCATCCAGGAGGTGGAGCTGATTGAGGCATTCCTGGCGCGCCGGCTGGACATTCCCATGGAACTGCGACGCGCCAACGCCACGCGCATCGCGGATATGATCGGCAACAAATTAGGAATCGGCGCTGAATCGCGTCCTGCGGACCATGAGGATTTTTTGGAGCTGGTGATCAAGGAATTCCGGACGCACGCGAACCTGAATAAGTAGATAAAACTGCGGATCCTTCGACTCGCGCCCCCCCCCGCTTTGTTCGGCGCTCGCTCACGATGACATTTTTTATGGATTTTATTTCTCAGCGAATGGTTACTTCGCCGTACTTCGCGCAGCAGGAAAGGCGAAAGCTTACAGGATATTCACCGCTCGCGCCACCAGCAGCAGCGTAACCGTCAAGGAGATGAGCGACTGCACCATCATCAGCAGCTTGGCCCAGCGGGAGAGCGCCTGCGTGTCCGCGGGCGAAAGGGCGGTGCTGGTATTGAAGGCGAGAAACAGATAATCGACAAAATCTGGCGACCAGTTGGCGTGCTTCATCGCCATCTGCGGAAAGAGGAAGGCGCCTTCATGATGATGATCGCGCAAGTCCCGCTGGTTGGGGCCGCCCGCATCCAGCCGCCAGTACCAGGAGGCAAATACCAGAATATTCGTTGACCACAGCGCGGCCGCCGATTTCAGCAGCTCAATCGGGACCTCCTTGTGTTTGGCAACCGAAGTTACCAGCAGCCCGACTGACAAGACCATCATGGCGGTAAGAACCCCATTGACGGCAATTCCGAGCCGATGGTTCAAATCGTGCCGTCCACTGCGGCGGGCAAGAATGGTGGCGGCGATCCCGATGATGAGCACCCCTATCAGCAGCCATGTGTGGCCGATAGTAAGAAACTCGGGAAGCGCGAGATACAGCCCGATCACGCCCAGCCACGCGATCGAGACCGGCCAGCGCGGCTCACTGCGTTGAGGAGATAGAAGGTTTGCTTGCGCCATTCGCGAGGCCATGAGCCTATCTATGGAATTGACTGGTGGGCCCGGAGGGATTTGAACCCCCGACCAAGGGATTATGAGTCCCCTGCTCTAACCGCTGAGCTACAGGCCCGGCCTTTCTCAATGTAGCGGAAAGTCTGGCAGGTCGCAATCTTCGGGGCGTGGCGATGCGCCGCTGAGGAGGCTGCAATCGGGAGGTTGCCTCAAACAAAAATGCCTCCTGCATGGCAAGTCCGTGCAGGAGGCTGGAACTTTTCCGATGCTAGAAGCGGAAAGCGAGGCCTCCGGCAAAATTGACGCGCTTCAGGAAGTTTCGCTGGGGAGCGGAATAACATCCGTAATAGGGATCGCAAACCTGTCCCTGCACCGAGTTGGCGTATGTGGGAATAAAGCGCAGGTCGCCGCGCAATCCAAAATGCTTCGACATATAGTAGCGGGCCCCGCCTCCGGCGCTGAAGGCAAAAGCGGTGTTGCTGGTGTTATTGTCGTTCGACTCGTGAGTGAATCCCAGACCAAGGGCGATGTAAGGACGCATTTTTTGGGTCGAATCCTTCAGATCGAAAAGAACCCCAAACTGATATTGGTCGAAGTTGGTGTTGTAGGCCTTGAACCATTGGTTCACTACGAAATCATGCTGGTTGTAATAGGTGGGATTACGGGCCCACATAAACTCATATTCCAGGTTCTCGGACTTGGCATAATCGAGAAAGCCTCCGTAAGTGAGCCCCTTCTCAACATGGAGCTGGTCGATCGGAGAAGTTGGGAGGCCGGTCAGCGGATCGATCCTGCTTTGTACCGGAAAGGAGGCGCCGGTCTCAAAGCCGGCGAAAGGCGCGACCTCCCAACGGGTTCCCCCGGTTTGCGCCGACAGGACCGGAGTGAAAAGAAAAATCAGAACAAAGGCCGAGAATAGGATCTTCATCTTCGCTCTTTCTTCAACAGAATTGAGGACCAACCTGAGTTATTGTCCCCCGATTATTATGCACTAGCGCTGGGATGCGCGAATTACAAGGAGGAGTTGACAAGCGGGGGAGGACAGTAAAAGAGCTCGCACAGTCCTCCAGCGCGCAGTTATATCGAAAAGCTCTCCGATATGTGTAACCGAAACATTCTCGGGGTGCTTCGGCTTGCGCTTTGCTCGCAAGCTCGCAGCGCGCGACGCTCAGGATATGGAGTGTTTGCACAGTTCCAGCTTAGGAACACAACCCGCTTTAATTAGTTGCTGCCAATTATCGAAAGGCCGCGGCCCGCTTGAGCATCTGCAGGCGCTCACATGCGGCCCGCAGGTCGGCGTTGGTTTTGGCAAAGCAGAAGCGGAGAAAATTGTCTCCGGAATGGTCGTGAAAGAACGAGGCGCCGGGAACGGCGGCGACGCCGGTTGCGGAGAGCAGGCCCAGGGCCTTTTCCTTGCTTGTCTTGCCCGGCAATCGGGAGGAGTCGGCGAGGACGTAGTATGCCCCCTGCGGGATGCTGGGGGTAAGACCAGCCTCTTGCAACGAATTGCACAGCAGATCGCGCTTGTACGCGTACTCACGCGCCAGTTCGTCATAGAACTCGCGCCTGAGGCCGTTCAACCCCGCCGCCGCCGCGTGCTGGAAAGGCGATGGCGCGCAGATGTAGGCCAAGTCATGGAAGTACCCGATCGAAGGCGCCCATCGGGAGGAGCAAACCGCATAGCCAATGCGCCAGCCGGTGATACTGAAGGTCTTGGAGAAGCCGGAGATGGTGATCGTCCGCTCCGCCATTCCCGGCAGCGAAGCCGGGCTGATATGTTTGCGTCCATCGTAGAGGAAATACTCGTAGATCTCGTCGGTGAGGACAAACAGGTCATGACGGGTGGCGCAGTCCGCGATCCATTCCAGCTCCTGCCTGCTGAAGACCTTGCCTGAGGGGTTCGCCGGGGAGTTGACGACGATGGCGCGGGTGCGCGGCGTAATGGCCCGCTCCAACTCCTCAGGCGCAAACTTCCAGTCCGGGGCGCGCAATGTAACATACGACGCCTGCAGCTTCAGCGCCGCCAGCGTATTCACGTGATAGCCGTAATACGGCTCAAAGACGATGACCTCGTCTCCGGGATCGAGCAGCGCCTGGCAGGCAGAATAAAATGCTCCGGTTGCGCCTGCGGTGACCAGCACTTCGCGCTCCGGATCGCAATCCACGCCATTATATTCGCGCATTTTGCGGGCAATAGCGGCGCGCAGCCCGCCGATCCCATCGAGCCGGGTATAAGAATTAAAGCCGTTTTCAATCGCCTTCGCCGCGGACTCGCGCACCGGAAGCGGCACCTCAGTGTCGCAGATCCCTTGCGCGAGGTTGATGCCCCGCGCCTTCTCGCACTCCACTGACATGGTGCGAATGTCCGACTGGACGATGTGTCCGGCAGCTTTGCTCAACGATGGCATATATGGTTGCGATTGTAAGCCAAAGTGGCGTGGGGCGTCAGTCCTGCGAGGCAAATTCGATGTTGGGCAGGGCGCCTACCAGTTGTTTGGTATAGGGATGCTGGGGCGCGCTGAGGACCTCCATGGTCGCGCCGCTCTCGACGATCTCTCCATGGCGGAGGATAGCAATGCGGTCGCACAGCGAAGCCACGGCGAGCAGGTCATGCGAGACAAACAGGATCGCGATCTGGCGCTCGCGCGCGAGCCGCCGGAAGATCCCCAGCACTTCTTTCTGGGTAATCATATCGAGCGCGCTGGTGGGCTCGTCCGCAATCAGCAGGGAGGGGTGGTGCAGGACCGCCATCGCGATCAGCACCCGCTGCGCCTGGCCCAGGCTGATCTGCGCGGGCTTGCGCTGCAGGAACTTTTCGTCGGCATCGAGGTTCAGGCTGCGCAGCAGTTCGAGGAATGCAGGAAGGCAGCTCTTGCGGCTGCCGGGACGGTGCGCGCGCCAAGTTTCGTAGAGCTGGGTGCCGATCTTCAGCGCAGGATTGAGCGAAGAAGCCGGGCTTTGCAGCACCAGTCCAATATCGCGCCCGCGGACCGCGCGCATCTCGGATTCCGAGAGTCCCATCAGCTCGCGGCCTTTGAGGAGAATCGAGCCGCTTGCGCTGCCATTTTTCAGGAACAATAAGCGCAGCACCGCAAGCGTAAGAGTGCTTTTTCCCGATCCGCTTTCCCCCACCAGGCCGAGGATCTCTCCCGCGCCAATTTGCAATTGAACATGGCGCAGCACCTCGCCCTTCCCGGGATATCCGGCGGTAAGATTCAGCGAAAGTGCTGGCGCTGTCTGGGACAATTTTTTTCTTCCTCTTCTTACTTCCCTTTTTTCATTTCAAAGACAAGTATTCAGCGTTCCAAAACGTCTTCGGCTCCAACACCGCTGGACGCGCGTTATGGACCTGCGGCGAGATCGCGACCAGGGCATTTTTATTCACCAGATACAAGAATGGGGCCTCTTCCCAAATGATCTCCTGCACGCTGTCGAAGGCGGCCTTGCGCTTTTTAGGGTCGAGCGAAGAGGCCTGCTGCCGCATCAGCCGGTCCATCGTCGCCTCCCATGGAGTTTCCGGCGTCTTCTGGACGGGGTTCCACTGATGATTATCGGCGGAGCTCAGCCATACATTCATCTGCGAATCGGGGTCCAGGCCTACATTGGTCAGCCCGAGCATGCATGCCTCGTAATCGTAGCTGTGCGTAATCCGCTCAATCAGCGAGGGAAAATCCAGCGGCACAAAATTCATCTTGATGCCGATCTGCGCAAGGTCCTGCTGGATCAGAGCTCCCATGCGTTCGCGGGATTTATTGCCGGAATTCGTGATCAGGGAAAAGATGACGGGATGCCCCTCTTTGTCCATCAGAGTCTGGCCATCCAAATGGAAGCCGTCCCGCTTCAACATCTCAAGCGCCGCTTTAGGATCGTAGGAAGGGGCATGAAGTTTCTGGTTAAACCAGAATTTATCGGCGGGCGTGACCGGGCCAATCCCAGGTTGCGCATGGCCGTAATAGACGACGCGAGCGAGGTCCTCGCGATTGATGGCCGAGGATATTGCACGCCGGAAATTACGGGAGCGGAACCACGCCTTCTTATAGTCCGGCACCGGGGATTTCATGACCTGGTTAAACCACATCTGCTCCGATTCAAGAGAAGGGCCGAGATCGTAAGCCGCATTGGGCTCCTGCCGCTTCAGGCGCTCGAATATCTCCGGAGGCACCACATTCATCATCTGGACATCGTGCCGCAGGAAGCTCAACAATTCCGCGTCATGGTTCTGCTGTATCTGCAAGCGGATGGAATCAAGATACGGTAGTTGCTTTCCCGCCGGATCGCGCTTCCAGTAATGAGCGTTGCGCTTGAGCAGCACGTAGTCTCCTGGGCGATACTGGGCCACATAGAATGGCCCCAGCACGGTTTTGCTTAATTCCAGAGAATTGCTGGAGGAGCCAGCGATTTTTGCCGGCATGATGGCAACCTGATCGAAGAGCCGCTCCAGCCCGGCGATTGGTTCGGGAAAGAGCAGGCTGACGGTGTACTTGCCTTGGGTCTCGGTCTTCACCGCGCCATTGGAGGCGCGAAATTGGTCTCCGGTGCTCGAATGGAGGTTGGGGTCCATCAGCGCGCGCATGGTGGCGGCAACATCCTCGGAGGTAAAAGGGCCGCCATCGGAAAATGTAACGCCCTCCCGCAGATGAAAGGTGATTTTCCGTCCGGCATCCGTGACCTTCCATGATGCCGCAAGCTCCGGCTCATACTTTTGCGTCTCGCGATTCAAACGTATCAGGACGCCGCCCGTCAGGTAGCGCACGTCCACTGAAGGCTCGTCTTCCACCAGCAGGGGATTGAAGGTCTTTGGGTCGGCCGCGAGGGAAAAACGCAGCTCTCCTCCCGACTGGGCCCACGCGGCGGTACACGCAGGCGCGCACAATAATCCCGCCAAAAGCAGTCCATGCAATCCCCATCTGGAAATACGCATCAAGCCAGCGATTCCTCCCCGCTCAGTATGAATTGAAAACAGCTGACCACGATCACCAGAGACAGCAGTGGCACCAATAGCCACGGATTATGCGCTATGGCGGTGTAGTCTTCCAATTCCCGAAGCAGGTTCCCCCAGGAGGGCAGCGGCTCCGAGACGCCCAGCCCCAGTACTCCAAGATTGGCTTCCGCGAGGATGAAAACCGGGATCGAGATCCAGAATTGGGCCAAAAGGATGGGCCGCACGTTGGGAAGGAGATGGACGAAGAGCAGGCGCAGCCTTCCGCAGCCGACGGCCCGGGCTTGCAGCACAAAATCCGATTCGCGCAAGTTTCGCACGCTGGCGTGGACCACGCGCGCCGCGGCCGCCCATCCCAGCAGCCCCAGCAAGAGGAAGGTGACGATCATAGACGCCACAGGAGGCTCATTGAGCGGAAGCATCGCGCGGACGGTCAGCAGCAGAAAGAGCCAGGGCAGCGACAAAAACAGATCGATGAAAAAGGCCGCCAGCCGCTCCCAGAATCCGCCAAGGTATGCGCCCAGGCCGCCCAGAAGCGCCGACAAGAGGGTTGAGAGGAATGCCGCCGCCGGGGCCAGCAGAATCGAAATCCGAACGCCATAAAGCAGGCGGGAGAAACGGTCGCGGCCAAGTTCGTCGGTGCCTAAAAGAAACTGCCGGGAAGGAGGCTGATCGATATGGTCGCGAAGCTGCTTGTCATACGGGTGGGGCGCGACAAAATTCGCCGCCAGGGAAAGTCCACAGGTCGCCAGCAGCACTACTAGGGCGATTTTGCGGGCCGTCGTCATCGCAGGTCTCCTGTGCGCATGGGCGCCAGCAGATCGGAGAAGGAATTTGCGGTCACGGTAATGATAGCGATGATGAGCGTCAGGCCAACCAGCAATGGCATATCCCGTCCCAGCGCCGCGCGCCACGCCAGTTGTCCGATGCCGGGAAGATCGGAGACCACTTCAATCGGGATCGACGCCCCCAAAGCGATGCTCACACTGATTCCCGCCAGCGCGGCCAGCGGGGCAAGAATGTTGGGCAGAATATGCCAGAAAAATATCCTGCGGCGGCTTAAGCCGCGGGCCTTGGCGGCAATCACATGCGGCTGATTATAAGTGTGAAAGAGCAGATTGCGAAGATAGCGAAAGACATTGGGGAAGACGATCAGCGCAATCGCGTAGTACGCGGGGATGCGCGCCAGCAGGAACAATAAAGCCAAGACCGCCGAAGGGAAACACAGAAAGAGGCCGCTGATGAGCGTACTGGCCGAACTATATGCAGGGGAAAAGCGCTGGGTGGCCGGCAAGGCCAGCGCAAAAGCCAACGCCCATCCAATCGCCACTCCTATGGCGAGCGCTCTCGCGGTCACCGGCAGCCGCTGCAGCAGCAATTCACGCACCGGACGCTGAAACAGGCGCGAAAATCCTAAATCTCCCTGGACGATTCCGGTGATGTAACCGCGATAAAAGCTCACGACATCCTGCTCACGGGCATGGGCAGAGTGGTAATAAGCTTTGGACTCGGGGTTGAGCTGAAAGTTCAGATCTTCTTCCCCGGTATCGCTTCCTGGAGCAATTCGCACCAGCGTGGCCGCCAGCAAGCCGCCGAGGAGCGCGGTGAGCAGGATGGTCAGCAGTGGTCGAAGCAGCCGGCGTTTCAGCATATCTCCTCAACAGCATAAGGGCACGGCCGGAGCCGTGCCCTCTACGGTCCAAATAAACGAAACTTACATAAGTAATTGTTCGTGAGAATTCGCATCCACGATGCGGGCGCGATTGCGTATCTCCGTGTAGTGCTCCCGCTTGGCCAGATACATTCTGCGATCGGCTTCGGCGAGCAGCTGCTCGGCGTCGATGCCGTCCTGCGGATAGTGCGCCTGGCCGACGCTCAGGGAGAGCAGATTGCCTCCACACACCTGGATTCCGGCGGCCTCGGCAATGCGCTGGAACTGCTTTACCTTGGCTTCCATGTGCTCCGGCGTCATTCCCGGCACCACCACTACAAATTCATCGCCGCCCATACGCGCAACGTAGTCATATTCACGGCAGGCGTCACTCAGCCCGCGGGCCATGATGCGCAATACCTTATTGCCCTCGAGGTGGCCGAAGCGGTCATTGATCTGCTTGAAGCCGTCCAGATCGCAAACCAGGATGGTCAGCGGCGTATTCAGGCGCTTGCAGCGGGCCAGCTCGCGGTCGAGGTGCAGGAAGAGCGAACGCGCATTGGGCAGCCCAGTGAGATAGTCGGTGGTCGCGGAGCTTTCCGCCATCTGGTACTTAAGGGCATTCTCAACCGAGAGCGCGAGCTTCGAGCTGATGGCCAGCAGCACCCGCAAGTGGTCCTTGTTGAACGCGTCTTTTTCCCCGCGATAAAGCGCCAGTACGCCCATTACCCCGTTCAGCCCTTCCAGAGGGACGGCCAAAGCGGAGCGCAGGAGATGCGACTTTTCGTCGTTATTGGCATATCCGGGCTCGACAAAAGGATTGCCGTTGACGATCGGCATGCGGTTGGCCGCGACCCAGCCGGATAATCCTTCCCCGATGGGAATCTGCAAATTCGAGAACTGGCGGAAGTTTTCGCCGGTCACAAACTCGGGCACCAGGTTCTTGTCCTTGCGGATATAAATCGCCAGCGAATCGTAGGGCACCAGCCGCTTGAGACGCACACTGAGCACGGAAAGCGTCTCATCCAGGCTGAGCGAGTTACCCAGGGTTTGCGACAATTCAAAGAGCATCTGCGCTTCCTGCCGGGCAGCGGCGATGGAAGAGAGAAAGTCGATTGGCGTAACGTCGGTTTCTGCCGAGGCCTCAAAGCCTTCTGCCGGGGCCGCGCCCTTCTCAATGTGAAGTCCGGTGGAGAGCTTCTTGTGCTCCTGGCTCTGGGAGCGGGCCATAGCTTCCAATTCCTTGTACCGCCGCTGCAGGATCTCGATCACCTGCGGATCGAAGGACTTGCCCGAGTCGGAGACCACGCGAGCCATCGCCTCTTCCAGGGGCAGCGCGCGGCGATATTGACGGTCGGAGGCCAATGCGTCCAGGCAATCCACCGCCGAGAGGATTCGGGCGCCGATGGGAATCTGCTCGCCGGAAAGCCCGTAAGGATAGCCGCTGCCATTCCATTTTTCGTGATGGGCGCGGACGATGGGCACTACGGGATAAGGAAATTGCACTCGTTCCAAAATCTCCGCTCCGACCAGAGGGTGGATCTTCATCTTCTCGAACTCTTCCGGAGTCAGCTTGCCCGGCTTGGAGATGATGTGCTCCGGGACCGCCAGCTTGCCGATATCGTGCAGCAGAGCGGCGGCGCGCAGGGCCTCGAATTCATCCTCGCTCACCTTCAACTCTTTGGCGATTTCCAGGGCATACACCCGGACCCGCTGCAGGTGGTCGTGTGTGGTATGGTCCTTGGCTTCAATCGCCAGGGCCAGCGCTTCAATGGTCCGCAAGTGCAACGAGGCCATATCTTCGACGTGGCGCTTCTCGTCCTCCAAACGGCCCAGATAGAGGCGGTAGGAGCGGAAGATCCAATAGATTACGGGGAGGATCAATAGCGAAGTTTGCCATCCCACCGTGCGGTTGACGGTGCTGACCAATCCGGTAATCGCCGCGCCAATCAGATAGTACGGAAAGGACCAGAAATAGCACTCTTTCCATATCTTGGTGAAGGACTTCCCTTCGGTCAGGCAGATCACGCCGGCGACCGGCAATGTATTCGCAAGGAAGTAAATACATGCGGCCGTCACCAGCAGAAAGGCGAGGCTGTTATGCAGAAAGTGTCCGATAAAATAATGGGCCGGGATATAGGAGACTGCGATTGCGATGGCGACGCTCGCGACATTGAAGCTGACCTGCGGCCACACTGGCTTCAGGCGCGCGTTCCAGAGGCACTGGACGAGAATCGCGCTGCAACCGATCAATAGCGTTTCCGACAAACTCAATTCGGCGATGCCCAGCAAAATGAAGAGGAAGTTGACGGACATCGTCCCGTTGATTCCAGGCAGGCTGACCTTCAGGCTGGAGGCGGCGACGGCGATGCCAACATAACAAAGCAGGCGTATCAGGTCCTGCGAGTGCCAGTGGGCAAACCCATAGAGCAGGATCAAGGCGCCGCAGGCCACAACTGCGGCAATATATGCTCTCGCCTTTACATTCATTATTGCCATAAAGAGTGTCTCAGCTCATTCAGCCATTACGCGCGGCTTTGCGGCCCCACTGAAAAATCTAATCTTCTATTATCGGGACCGGCCGGGTATATTCCCATGCCACCGCATTTCGCCATTGTGGCACCGTGCGCCCCCGGACGCTATACATATTTGTTGCGCCCTTGCCCGGTCTTTGTTCTTCGTGTCCAATAATTCGATACTTCTTCAAAACCGTGTTCCTTCAAAAATCCAGGAAAGATTTTCTAAGCTACTCGGCGAGCAACTATGTTCCCCAAACCGCTGAGGACATAGCCTTGAGCGCGCGTTGTGCCTGGCCGTTCGAAAAGCATCGCTCCGCTTGTAAACAAAAACCGATCACCAGCGCAAAAAATAAAACGGTTCTCAAGGACTTTTGTCTCATCAGACCCCTCCATTAAAAAATCCTGTTATTCCTTAATGCAATTTTTAAGCCAATTCGCCCATAAATGTAAGTCATTGAAAGTACATGTCCTTTCGTGTGTTACCCGCAATCGGGAATGCGACATTCAGTCCCAAACGCCCCCGATTTCTTGCCCCGCCAGCAGCAAGCTATTTGTTTTCATTGTGTTATCGATGTCGAGACAATTTGTCCCGTTTTTCGGGAAGGTGCGCGGTCGAAAAATCGAGCTTACTTTCGATTACCGCCCCTGATCGAATGCATATGCTTTTAATTTGCGGGAGAGGGTCCGGCGCGAGATGCCAAGCATTTGCGCGGCCCGTTGCTGGTGGCCCTCGGTCTGGTTGAGGGTACGCATAATCAGGTTCTTTTCCATCTCGTCGAGCGGGGCCAGCGGCTCGTCTTCCTCAGAAGCATCTTCCACAGCTTCTACACTGATCGAAGGCTGGGAAGGAGTGCCGGGTTTTGCTGTTGCACTTTGTGGCACATTCGCCGGCAGATCTTCAAGCACGATGCGGTTATTCCTGGCCAATGCCGCTGCCGCCAGGACCACGTTGCGCAGCTCGCGCACATTTCCTGGCCAACTATACTGGAGCAGCGTCTGGAGCACTTCGCTGGAAAACTTCATCTCCGGATACTGTTGTTGCAAGAAGAATTCCGCCAGCGGCACAATGTCGTCCCGGCGATCGCGCAACGGCGGGACCTTCAGTTGGATCTGGCAGAGACGGTGATACAGGTCACGGCGGAAGGCGCCGGCTTCGGTTGCCTCTTCCAGGCTGCGATTGCTGGCGGCGATGACCCGCACATCGACGGAGACTTTTCGCAGACCTCCCAGCCGGTAGTATGGCGTTCCGTCCAGGACGCGCAACAGCTTCACCTGCGTCTTAGGCTCAAGTTCTCCTACCTCATCGAGGAACAGCGTGCCTGTATGCGCCAGTTCGAAAAAACCCGGCTTCGAACTCTCCGCGCCGCTGAACGCCCCTTTTTCGTAGCCAAACAGCTCGCTTTCAACCAGATGCTCGGGCAAGGCCGCGCAATTCACGTCAACCCAGGGCTTGGAGCAGCGCAATGAATAATGATGCAGCGCGCGGGCGATGATCTCCTTGCCGCTTCCGGTTTCTCCCACGATCATGACCGCGGCTTGCGACTGCGCAATGCGCTGCACCTTCTCCATAAGCTCGCGCAAAGCGCTGCTGTGGAGCACGGCGGTAACGCCGAGCAATACCTCGGTTTTTGGCGATTCAGGCATTCTGGCTGCTTCTGAAGGTTATAAACCCATTCTTAATCCGCTTAACACTATTCTTTTGGGGGCGCTTTACAGTACTTCCATAGACTCTCGCAGGTCAAGCATGAAAAGAGACAGGGAGAAGCAAAGGTCACCGGGTATATGTCATAGAAAACAATGAAGATGTTGCCTTGGGGAGGGCGGAATTGGCGGTTGCCTTTGCCCCCTGCGCATACCAGGCGGTCCTCCGCCTTCCGAAAGTTAACGGGGCCGAAGTTCTTCATTCGCAGGAATCCTTTCCCTTCAGGTCTCTTCTCCAGCGAATGCACCTCCTGTAATGAATCCGTAATATCCGCTGTCATCGTTCGTGACTAAACCACGGTAACTTGCTCTTCTACGAATAGATGGCATACTCGCCTCACCGATGAAGGTATGGTTAAGCTTTCTATATAACTAACCAGAGATTTTCATTAGTTTCTACTAACCTTGTTTGATGAATGAAGGACAATGACACAGCTAATTAAGTTGCTTGCACTCGTATCCGTACTGTCGCTGGGGGCCTTGGGAGCGGAGTTTCCAGCCGCTCCACAGCCATCGAATTCCCTGGTTTCGACCACCCTGCCTAAGTCTGCCCAGCCGCTCATTGCAGCGGCCATTCACCCCAAGCCTGTGAGCACAAAATCCTTTTGGGCCCTTGCCAGCCTCAACTCAGCATTGACGGTTGCCGATATCGAGCTTACGCAGAACTGCCTCAGCACGATCCCGGGATGCCGCGAAGCAAACCCCCTCTATGGCACGCACCCCGGCAGAATGCGGATGTATGCCATCAATGTGCCGATCACGGCGGGCATCAATTATCTGAGCTATCGCGTGTTCACGGGAAAGTACAAGACCAAGCTATGGGCCTTGCCGCAGGCCAGTCTGGGCGTGAGTCACTTCGCCGGAGTCATGACCAATATCGCAGTGCGCACAAGATAGAAAGCCGATCATCCAGTCAAGAATAAGGGCCGCGCGCTTTCGGCCCTTAACTTCGCAATCCTGCGAACAGCAGTTTATGTTTATTTGCGCAGGGGCAGGGGCGAGAGGGGAATCTCCCGTCCTTTTATGACGGCTCGGGGACGGTTTTCCACTAAATTCAACGCAGTTTCCTCGCCCACCAATTCAACCAGCAGATCGCGGGCGGGGGAAAGCAGAGGAGGACGGCGATGGGGATCATGCCCATCGCTTGCCACCAGATGCAGAGCATTCCGCTGGAGAAGCCAGAGCGCGACCTCGCGCGCGCGCGGCCCCCAAAAGCCGGTCAGCGAATTTGCCGTCACCTGGACCAGGCATCCGGCCTTGATCCATGAAAGAACGTGCTCCGGATGGCGTTGCAGAATGGGATGGCGCTCCGGATGGGTCAGGATCGGCTTGATGCGCAACTCTGACTGCATGCGGAAGAGCAGATGCTCGAATTTCGGAAGCAGCCCGAATTCATTCAACTCAATAAGCAGATACCTCGTTCCCTCAATCAAAAACCGCTCCGGAGTGATAAACAGCTGCTCCAGGTTCTCGTACGAAAGATGAAAATCGCAGCCCAGGCTGAAACCCAGCTTGCCTTTCACTTTTTTCTGCAGCTCCGCCAACATTGCCGAAAATAATTCCCGGTTGTATTCGAAATGGGGGTTGGCGTGAGGAGTAGCGACAATATGGGTAGTCCCGTCGTCCCACGCCGCCTGGCACATCTGTTCGGCGACTTCCCACGATTTCGCTCCATCATCGACCAGGGGCAGTATGTGGCAATGGATATCAACCATGAGAATCCCTCGAGAGCAGACGACCGGCGAAGGCCAAGCGCGATTGCAATGCGGTGGGGACCGCCAAAAGTGAAAATCGCGCCCGGCATCGTTCCGGAGCGCGATTCCAAAATACAGGTTATCGGTGCAGTCAGTGCAAGGTAGAAGGGCTTACCGGTGAAATTCCGTTGAAGCCCCCAGCTATGCCAATGGCGCCGATGGCGGCAATGGGCGCAAGGGTCACGAATACAAGCATCCAGCCGGGGATATTCTCGGCTACCGGCTCATCTTTGTCCTTGTCCTTGTCTTTTTTCTGAGGATCGAACTCGTATTGGGTCTCCTCAGGTTGTTCATATGCCCCGCGAACCAGGGCTTGGCCAGCGCTGAGCTTCGCCAAATGAGTGCCCTCGCTTACCTTGATAGATCCCGCCAAGGCTACTACCTTTTCTACCCCCTGCGCATTCACCAGTTCAAACTTCGCCGGTTTATCCGGGCTGGCGGAAATCGTGAGCTTTCCAAAATGCGCGCTCATGCCTTTCGGAGTATCCACCACCACTGCGCCGCGTTCGAAGTTGATGGAGTTTCCTTCATAAGTGATCGCAGAATCTTCCTGCACCGAAAGCAGGCCAGTGGGAGATTTGATCAGCGCGAAGGCGTTGGCCGCAGTCTGAATTTTGTCTCCGCTGAATAACGTCGAAGAATGAGCGCCCAACTCGCCGTTGATCTGGACGGCGCCGGAACCGACCAGCATCGCTTGGCTGGATTCCGCCATGAGAATTGTGGAGGGAAATGTGAATATCAAAAGCCAGGCTATAAGCTTCATAAAAGGACCTGCCCGCGGGCGGAATAAATACTAGAAGCTTTCAAAGCGTATGTCAATGATTTCACAGTCACTTCCGGTGGTTACCCGGCACTCGCTAACGCGTCTTTTGATGCCCGGAAACGGCTTGGGGCCACCGATCTTCAAGGTAAATTTGTCTGGACCACGCTCTGGCGGACCTCCTCGGGGTGAAGGCGCAAGAGATATTTGGGGGTGAAATCCGGCTGTTCGGCGACATAAGCCAAAAATTCCGCGATGGCCTTCTCGCCGTCAATGTATCCGCGGAGAATATCGGGGGCGACGATCTTTCCGTCGAAATCCAGGAGCCCGGCATTTAAATTCGACGATGGCTGCACGGTAAAGGACTTCATATACCGGTAATCCCGACCGCCGACATCAAGAGAAACCTCCTCGGGACGAACCTTCAGCCGGGCAGCGTGCTCCATGCAGACGCTATTGGCGTTCTTCAGCATCTCCAGGTCCACCTTGAGATTTTGCGACATCAGGATGTCGAAGGTGTGCATGGCGACATCGAGAAAGGTCTGCACCGGGGCAGGCTCCTGCTTGAGCGGCTGCACCAGTACCAGAAAGAGCACGTCCGCGCCCAGGCGGATCGCCGGACGAATCGGCTCAACGGCGACAATCCCGCCGTCGGTAAAGAGATTGCCATTGATCGGCACCACCTCGTAAACCATGGGATAAGCGGAAGAGGCGATCACCGCCTGGATCACGTCCTCGGTCGTCTCCATTTTTTCCTGGACAAAGCTCCGGTTCACGCCCGGGTCGGCAGCGACCTGATCGAGCGGTGCGTTGACGAAATAGCGTTCGTCTCCGGTCTTCACATCGGCAGCGGTGAAGACCACGCGAATCGGCGAGCGGCGGAAGCCTTGCGCGGGTATGGCCTCGCGCAGAAAGCGGGCGCGCTCGAAATTAGGAAAGAGTCCGGAGCGCAGCGGCAGCCGCAAAAATTCCCGGCTCAAGCGGCTGAGACGGTCGCGCAACGAGAGCCACAACAGGAGCAGAAAGGCAGTGCCTCCGCCGAGAATGATCCTGGTCTCCGGGCGCATATGAATCAGCGTGCCAGAGGAGAAATCGAGGTGGGCGTAGTTGATGAAGAGCACAACAAAGGCCCAGACACAAACATTGCCAATGGCGGAGAACGCCAGCTTTCTGGGTTCGGGCTTCCACTTGCGGCCACTAACTTTGGCCGCCGCAACGTAATAGATATAGGTGAGCTGCGAATAGAAAAAGAGAATGGAAAGTCCCGCCATTCCCAGGGAAATCCATGTCGCCGCCGGCAGGACAAGGTGGATGGAGTAGCCGTTCTTGGACATCCAGTAGCGAATGAGATTGCCGAAACCCGCGCTGGCGATAATGAGTCCGGCCAGAACGACGATGTAACGGGACCAGTCGATTCCGAGGGCGGTGGGAACAACATCCAGCCAGGAATCGATGAGCGCTTCGGCTTTGCCTACATACCCCTCGGAGTGGGCGGCATAGGAGGCGGCATTGATGCTGCCAATCGAGGTTGAGGTGAGGATGTGAGTGGGCAGGCCGGCGTCCTGAAATGCCAGCAGCGTCCCGGCCTCATAGCCCCCGCGCGCCCCGCCTCCGGAGAGCACCACGGCAATTCGCCCACGAAATCCGCGCCAAAGTTCGGCGATATTCGCAGGCAGCGTGCTTCGGAAACGCGCGCGCTCCTCTTCCAGTTGCTGTCGAAGGTGCTGGATTGTATGGTCCATTCAGTTGTAAGTATCGCTCTGCACAGAGTTTAGCCGAATTTCCCCGCAGGCCGTGAATTACCAAAGGAATAGGCGTTTTGTTACGAGAAATCTGTGCCAACCGACGGAATATAAAAGAATCCAGGCGTGGCTCGAAACCGAGTTCAATAATATATTTCTACTATTTGCCTGGTTGCTGGAATTTGACACACTACCCCAGCACCTCCTTATTTGACGAAATCCGCTCGGGACAAAGAAATTTAGAGCAATGAAATTCAGGTCAATGAGATCCTTTCTAACCGGATTTATAGTCTTTCTTGCCGCATCCGGCCTATATCTGTATGCGTTTCCCGGCGCCAACGTCGTCTATATCGGCCTCTCACTTGTCCATGTAGGCATTGGAGTCCTCGCCAGCTTCCTGCTGATCTGGCTTTGCCTGCGCGGTTTTCAGCGCGGGAACCTTATTACGGCCTTAGGATGGCTGCTCGTTATTCTGGGAGCGGTCGCCGGAACGGTGCTTATCTTTATTGGCGCAACCCATCCTCACGTAGCCTGGCTTTACGCCCATATAGCCTTCTCCGCGAGCGGCGCGCTTCTTCTATTATGGCAATGGATTTCGGCAAAAAACTGGCTTGGGATCTCGCCCGGTGGGGCCGCAGCGAGGGGATTGGCGCTGCTGCTGCTCGTCGCCGGACTGATTGCAGCCAGCTACTACACGCGCGTGGTCCGCTGGCGCAATGCCAATCGGATCGGCAATCCTTCGATCGCTCCTGCCGATATGGGGGCCGAAGGAGATGGACCCAAGGGCCATTTTTTTCCCAGCTCCGCGCAGACCAGGGACGGAAAGTTGATTCCTGCCAAATACTTTATGGAATCGGAGTCCTGCAAGCGCTGCCACAGCGATATATACGAGCAGTGGAACAGCTCGGCGCACCATCGTTCCTCGTTCAACAATCAGTGGTACCGCAAGAGTATCGAGTACATGCAGGACGTGACCGGCCCCAAGCCTTCCAAGTGGTGCGGAGGCTGCCATGATCCGGCGCTCCTCTACAGCGGGATGATGGATACCCCGATCAAGCAGATTGTGAATCGTCCGGAGGCGCACGCCGGACTAGGCTGCCTGATGTGTCATTCGATTGTGCAGGTAAAGAGCACCATGGGCCAGGCGGACTTCTTCCTGGAATATCCGCGGTTGCATGCGCTGGCCTCCAGCAATAACGTGATTGTTCGCCTGCTGCATGATTTTTCGGTGTACGTGAATCCGGAGCCGCACCGGCGCGCCTTCCTGAAGCCTTTTATGCGGGAGCAGGCGGCGGATTTCTGCTCTACCTGCCATAAAGTGCACCTTGATATTCCGGTCAACCACTATCGCTGGCAGCGCGGCTTCAACGATTACGACAATTGGCAGGCCAGCGGCGTCTCCGGGATGGGGGCGCGCTCGTTTTACTATCCTGCCCAGCCGCAAGTCTGCGTCGATTGCCACATGCCGCTGGTGAAGTCGGCGGACGCCGGGAACCTGGATGGCGCAGTCCATTCGCATCGTTTTCCCGGCGCGAACACCGCCCTTCCTTATTCCTATGAAGACGCCGGGCAGATGGATGCGGTGCAGCAGTTCCTGAAAAACAATATTGTCAGCGTGGATATATTTGCCGTCGCTCCCGAAGCGCAAAAAACTCACGCCACCGGCGCGGAGAATAATACCGGCGATCTTTCCACCACCTTCGCGGTCGGTGAAGAGGCGGACCTCTCCTCCAGCGTGCCCAATGTCTCCAATGGCGGGCCGGCCATGCCGAGCTTGATCAGCGCTCCGCTGGACCGAGTGCTTCCCGCTTTGCGCCGCGGCGATACCGAACGCGTCGATGTGGTGGTGCGCACCCGCAAGGTCGGACACTTCTTCCCCGGCGGGACGGTGGACGCCTTTGATGTGTGGGTGGAGTTGAAGGCCACCGACGAAGACGGAAAGCTGCTGTTCTGGAGCGGCAAAGTGGAAGATGACGGGAAAGGCCCGGTGGAAAAGAGCGCGCACTTTTACCGCTCCTTCAGCATCGACGCGCACGGGAACCACATTAACAAGCGCAACGCGTGGGCCAGCCGGGCGCTGCTCTACGTGCGCCTGATTCCTCCGGGCGCAGCCGACACCGTCCATTACCGTATTCACATCCCGGAGAATGCCGGC
>CAZONJ010000031.1:0-34604 GCA_964581225.1 uncultured Terriglobales bacterium
TCTTCCTCCGGAGCACTTCCGGATCGGGGGAAGCGCAGGTTTTACACAGCCGGGATCGCGTTAATCTTTCGGGCGGAAGCAGGCCCGCCCGGCCCGGCAGGTATGAGGGTGGGCGAAATTGTCGTCGGGGCCGGCAGCTTCCATCGTATCCAGGCACCAGTAAACGGCGGTTGTGGAGCTGCCTTCCTCCCATGGACGGGCCGCGCCTATGAACGCGCCAAAAGAGGTCTTGGTGCGCAGCCGCCGGCAGATATTCTGCACGCCAGATTCTGCTTCAGTTTCAGAGTTGGGCAATGTCTCCGGATCGTTCATTGTTCCCTCAAATATTCGATGGCGGGGGCCATTGCCGAATGAGCAATCTATGGCCAGGCTCCCGCCGATTGATCGCTGATACTTTCAGGCCTTCGCCGCATTCAGGATCGTCCTGCGCACCACCGCCTCAAAAACCGGCAGCTTATAGGCATTCAGGCTTAGCGGAGTGGCGCCGTCCATGGCAGCTTTGGCCGCTGCGCGCGCGGTGTTCTCGTTGATCTCCGCCCCTTTCAGAACGGCCTCGGCGGATTTGGCGCGCCATGGGGTCGGGGCGGCAGCCTCAAGCACCAGCGCTGCCGATGAGCACCGGCCTCCGCGCATGCTCATCACCACCGCCACCCCGGCAATAGGCCAGTCGAAAGATTCTTTCTCTTTCTGCTTGGTATAGGCGGAAACGGTGCCCGCGCCAGGAGCGGGAAGAGCGATCGAGGTGATTAATTCGCCAGCCTGGAGATCGTTTTCCGCGAATGGATTTTGCGCGGGCGTAACGAAGAATTCTTCGAGCAGCTTTTCACGCTTGCCTTTTTTCCCGGAAAGCTCCAGCTTGGCGCCATACGCCACCAGCGGTCCGGCCAGGGCGGAGGGATGGACAATCGCGCAGATCTGGTTATCGAAGATCGCGTGGTACTGGTTCTCGCCATCGATTGCAAAGCACTTATGCCCGCCCTTTCGCAGACAGGGAAAATCCGTCTGCCGGAAGTACCAGCAGCGCGGCCGCTGCACCAGATTGCCGCCGGCAGTGGCCATATTGCGGATCTGGGGGGTGGCCGCTGCGTCGGCAGCCTGGGCAAGCGCGGGATAACGGCGGCGAATGAGCTGGCTTTCCCCAATCTGCGTCAGCGTGACCAGCGGGCCAATGCGCAGGCCGCCGCTCCCGTCTTCCTGGATCCCTTCCAGGCTTTTGATGTCGCGAATGTTTACCAGCTTTTTGGGGGTGGCAATGCCTTCTTTCATGCGGTCCAGCAGGTCCACGCCTCCGGCCTTGAATACCGCCCCTTCATCGATTTCCCGGACCGCCTGATCGATGGTGGCGGCATTCACGAATTGGAATCGGTTCATTGTCATGCGCGGGCTCCTTGGGTTTTTTCGCTGCCATGCAGGGCTGCAAGCACATTGGCCGGGGTCATCGGAAGCTGGCGGATGCGGACTCCGGTGGCATTGTAAAACGCGTTGGCGATGGCGGCCGCCGTGGGAATCGTCGAAGGCTCGCCAATTCCACCCGCATCGGTGGAAGTGAGACCCAGATAATCCTGCAGCAGCTCAATCTCGATCTGCGGAGTGTCCTGCGATCCGGCAATCTTGTATTGCTCCAGATTCGGGTTCACCATCAGCCCGGCATTGCGGTCGAGAATACGATTTTCATAGAGCGCGTAGGAGACGCCCTGGATCACACCGCCGTTGATCTGGCTCTCCAGCGCGAGAGGATTCATCGGACGCCCGCAATCGTGGACCGCCGTGACCCGCTCGACCTTGACAATCCCGGTCTCAGTATCGACTGCGACTTGCGCGAAGTGCACCCCTCCGTAGGTGACCCGCCCTTTCTGGTAATCGGCGTTGCGGCTGGCCCGCGCCGCGACCTCATCGATCTTCATCCGCGCCGCCGCCTGCTTAAAGCTGAAGGATTTTCCGGGATTGTCTTTGAGAAAAACCTTGCCTTCGCGAAAGACAATATCTTCCGCCTTGCCTCCCAGCGCCGGCGCAATCTGCTCGAGCATCTGCTGCTTTGCCTGGAATACGGCATTGCGCGCCGCCGGAGTAATCGAGCCTGTGGTCATGCTTCCGCCGGAAGGCGGCCCAACCGGAGAGTTGGTGTCGCCAATGCGGATGTGAATGTCCTGGGCGCGCAGCCCCAGCTCTTCCGCCACGATCTGGGCCAGGACGGTGCGGATGCCGCCGCCAATGTCCTGCACCGCCGAGAGCAGCTCCACCGAGCCATCGCGTCCAATGCGGACCTCGCATGCGGAATTGAGGTTGTTGATGCGATACCACACCGATTGCGCTGCGCCCAATCCGCGCTTCACCGGGCCAGGATCGGCGCCCGGCTTGCGCCGCTGCGACCAGTTCACCTTCTCTGCCCCGATGCGCCGCTCTTCGCGCCGGGCCGGATGTTCGTCAATCTTGTCCCGCAACTGCAGCGGATCCATATTCAGTTTTTCCGCCAGCTCGTCAATCGCCTGCTCCAGGGCAAAGCATCCTTGCGGATGTCCGGGAGCGCGGAACGCAGCCGCCGGTCCGGCATTGGTGAAGACGTCGTTCTCTTCGGTCAGCACGTTGGGGCATACATACATGTTCTCCGCAGGACCGCCGGTGCCCGCCCCGGTACCCACTCCGCCGGTGCCATAGCTGACCTGATGGATCGCGGTCAGCGTGCCATCCTGCTTTGCGCCGATCTTCAATTGCTGAACCGAATTAGGACGGTTGCCGGTGGAGAGATGCTCGTTCTTGCGGTCGAGCATGAGCCGCACTGGCGCATTCGCTTTGCGGGACAAAGAACAGGCAATCGCCCCCGGGTTTCCAGCGCCGAATTTTGCGCCAAAACCGCCGCCCATGTATTCCGTAATCACGCGCACTTTGCTTTGCGGCAGCTCGAAGATTTCGGCCAGCTCATCGCGCACCGAAGAGGTCCCCTGGGTCGAGGCATAAACGGTAAGCATGTCCGGCTTCCAATCCGCGACTACGCCGTGAGTTTCGAGCGCGCAGTGGGTCTGTACCTGGGTGCGGAACTCGCCTTCTACAGTGACCTCAGCCTGCTGAAATCCCGCTTGAACGTCCCCCTTGCCTTTTCCTCCGGGCCCCAGCGCCGGACCGCGCACGTTGCCATTCTGCGGCACATTGCTGGCGCCGCCGCCACCGCCTGCTGTCCCTCCCGACGCCGCTACTCCGGGATACACCAGCGCCGCGTTGGGCTGCCGGGCCGCGTCCAGGTCCACTACGAAGGACATAGGGTCGTACTGCACCTTGACCAGTTTGGCGGCTTCATCGGCAATCGCCTGCGTGGTCGCGGCCACCGCCGCAAGGGGCTGTCCGGCAAAGCGGACGGTAGGATACTTTGACGGCGTCTCTTTGCTTTTGTCCTTCAACTCGGCGACCCCGAGCACATGGCTCACAACATGGACGGCCTTCACTCCGGGATAAGACTCCGCCGCGCTGGTATCGATGGAGAGAATGCGCGCGTGCGGCTCAGAGGAGGTGACCAGTCCGGCGTAGAGCATTCCCGGAAGCTGGACGTCGGCGGTGTATTTGGCCTGACCTGTGACTTTCAATTTTCCATCGATACGACTTGTCCTCTTCCCAATCACGGAAAGCTGCGCATTGGGTGGCAGCGCGCCCGGCTCGTCGACCGGCACCTCGCGCTGGATCTCCTTCGGCTGCGAATCGGGATCTGCCGCACCGGGAATTCCCACCGTGACCATCTGCGCGCGTTTCGGCTTGGCATTCTCCTGGCCTTGCGCGGTTTTGGACGCCTCTTGCTGCACGGGCTTCGATTCGCCCTTCGCCCCTTCCTGGGGATTGCCTTTTTGCTGGTCCTGCGTCTGGGTGGTTTGCAGCATGTCAGGCCCCTTTCTTTGCCGATTTCGCGGCTGCAAGCGTAGCTTCAAAAACTTTGGGATAGGTGCCGCAGCGGCATAAATTGCCGCTGGTTGCTATCTTCACATCGTCGAGGGTGGGATTGGAATTCCGGCGCAGCAGCGCCGCGCAACTCATCACCATGCCTGGCGTGCAAAAGCCGCATTGCATCGCGTCATGCTCGATAAATGCCGCCTGCACCGGATGCAGGTTTTCGCCCTGCGCCAGACCTTCGATGGTGGTAATGTTCCTGGCTCCAACATCGACTGCCAGGGTCATGCAGGAGCAGACGGGCGTATCGTCGAGCCATACCGTGCAGGCGGAACATGCTCCGCGATCGCAGACCACTTTGGTCCCGGTCATCCCAAGGTCATAGCGCAATGCGTCCGCCAGGGTGGTGCGCGGCTCGACATTCACTCGGTGCGAATGTCCGTTGATCTTGAGCGTGATCGGCGCCGCATCCGGCCCGAGCGCTTGTGGCCCTGATGCCCCGGTTTGCGCGAAAACTTGAGGATCGAGAAGCGCGGCCCCTGCCCCGAGCCCTGCGCCTTTCAGAAATGTACGGCGGCTGACCCCGTTGTTTTGCTGCTCCTTCTTGCGTGACATGCTCACCTCGATACCGCAGAATGAAAAAATGGTACTCCTTTGGAAACTGTTGCTCAACTATGCAGTATGATTTATCCGTAGAAATTTTATCGATCCAGAGTTGCGCTCTTGAGAGCGCATTTTCTTATGAGGAGGCTTATGAAGCGGTTGGCTCTGTTGGTGAACTTGGCGATGCTCGTCCTGCTCGCGGCTCCAGGCATGGAAGCTGCACCCAACAAAAAAGTAAGCTACCATCTGCTCCAGACTTATAAGATCGGCGGAGAAGGTGGATGGGATTATCTGACCGTCGATTCGGCGGCGCGCCGGATTTACATTTCGCGGGGCTCGCACTTCGTGGTGCTCGACGCTGATAATGGCAAGCAGGTGGGAGACATTACCGGACTTTCGGGAGTGCACGGAATCGCGCTCGCGCCGGAGCTGGGCAAAGGATTCATCAGCAACGGGCGCGGTAATTCTGTGAGCGTGATCGACCTGAAGACGATGAACAAGACCGCCGACATTCCGGCAGGCGAAAATCCCGACGCAATTCTCTATGACGCAGCCTCCAACCGCGTCTTTGCCTTCAACGGACGCAGCAAAAACGCTACCGTGATCGATGCCGGCTCGAACGCGGTCGTCTCTACTATCGACCTTGCGGGCAAGCCGGAATTCGCCGTGGCCGATGACAACGGAATGGTCTTTGTGAATATTGAAGACACGGGAGAGCTGGCGGCCATCGACGCGAAAGGCGCAGCGGTGAAATCGCGCTGGAAGATGAAAGGGTGCGAATCTCCCAGCGGGCTCGCCATCGACCGCAAATCGCGGCGCGTTTTTTCCGCCTGTGACGATACCAAAGTGATCGCCGTCGTCAATGCCGATTCCGGCGAGACGGTAACCACGTTGCCCATCGGTGAAGGGGTCGATGCGGCGGCATTCGATCCCGCTACCAAGCTGGTATTCACCTCGAACGGCCGCGCAGCCGCCATGAGCATCTACCATGAAGACTCGCCCGATAAATACACCCTCGCGCAGACCCTCCAGACCGAGCGCGGGGCCCGCACCATGGCGCTGGACGAGAAGACGCACAACGCGATTACCGTGACCGCGGATTTCGGTCCTCCGCCTGCCGCTAGCGCAGAGCAGCCGCATCCCCGGCCGGCCATGAAGCCCGAGAGCTTCCGCGTGCTGGTGTACGGGACGCATAAAAAGTAGCTGGCACAGAACTAAAAAAGGCGCAGCCGAATGCTGTGCCTTTTATTTTTTAAAAAGGAAAGTTTACTTGCCTGGGCCTACATTGTCGTTGGAGTTGGGGTCCCAGGTAAGCTCTACGCCGGAGCCTTCTTTTACTTTTCCCGATAAGCCGCTCGCTTCTTCCGGAGGCAGCCCCGCCATTTCGCGCTTGCGGTTCTGTATCTCGCGCAAATCGCGCAGTATCTGGGCTTCGCGCTCCAGATACTCCTCTTCGGTCAGCGTGCCGTTCTCCAGCTCGACCTGCAGGTGCAGCAGCTGCTCTTTCAGCGGAGCATCGTCGGTGTACTGCTCCTCCGCTACCTTGATCAGGGTCCGCAGAATGGACTTGAATCCGGTAAACGGCAGCATCAACAGGTCATCGACAAACAGCATAGTTCCTCATCTCGGTCTCTAGCTTCCGGTCCCGCGTTCGAGCTTGAGGCGAATGTTCACGAAGTTATAAGGCGGCCACGGACCGGTATACTTGAAATTCAAGCGGTCGCCAAACTTCTGCGCGATGCGATTGACGGCGTCGTCGAACTGGGTCTCCCGCTCCTTCTGGATCAGGAAGGCGGCATTCATAATCATCTTATCGCCGATCGGCTTATTATCGCGCGACGCCACACAGACCCCCCGCAAAGCGTCGTAGATTTCGCGCACCACGTCGCCCGCCCGCTCGGAAAGCGCCTTATCGATCATGCGGCCCAGCTGCATTCGGGCAAAGTAGGTGGACTGCAGGTGCTTGCGCGTGAGCTCGTGCTGGAAGCGGTGGATCTCTTCGTTCTCTTTCTTCAGCTCTTCCACCACGCGGTCGCGGTCCCAGGTGACCTTCAGCCCGAATTCGACTTTTCCGGCCATCTGCTTGAGGACGTCCTTGAGCGAAGAGTGGATCGACTTGAGCACCTCGCGGATATCGTCATCGGTACGGAAGACGGTCCCGAAACTCATAGGGATAATGGTATTTGTCTTCATTACCGTTTCGATCACGTGCTCGTGGGCGAGGGCGTTTTCGCGGGTCGGGTCAAAGATGAAGACAGGTGTCTTGCTCACCACGGCGGAGACATCTCCATGGTAGACGGTGTACACGGATTCACCGAGCCCTCCGATTCCTATCTTGCCGAAATCGATGGCTTCTTTGGCCTCGATGATGCCATAGACGTACCGGCCTTCCTGTTGTCTGCCCGATGCAGCTTCAGTGCGAGCGGCGGACGGACCGGCTGCGTCCATCAGGGCCAGTGCCGGACTGTCCTGGCTCTTTTGTTCTTTTTTCACGGCGCTCTTCACTGCCGGAGCCTTCTTTTTCGCGGCTTTCTTTGCTTGTGGCATTGTTTTTCCCTAATAGATTGCTGACAGTTTCAAAAAATTCCTGAATATCGATGGGCTTGTAAAGCACCTGAATATTGTCCTGCTGGGCCTGGTCCGCGGTTTCTTTGCTGGCGTAGCCGGTCAAGAGCACGGCCTTCACGTCCGGCGTCTTCTTGCGGCCGTATTCGATCACCTCAAAGCCGGTATGCTCCTGTTCCAGCGAGTAATCGCAGAGGAGGAGGTCGAAATCGTATTCATCCAGCAGCTTTTTGGCCTCCACCGAGGAGATGGCCGTCTGCACGGCGTACCCCTGTTTCTGCAGAATAAGAGCATAGGTGGCGAGCACCGATTTCTCGTCGTCTACCACCAGGATTCCAAGTTTACCTTGACGCCACATGTTAACGGACCACCGGAATTTCGATTTTAAATACCGTCCCTTTTCCCAGTTTGCTGCGCACCGAAATCTTGCCCCCGTGGTTATTGATAATGCCGTTTACGATCCATAGCCCCAAGCCCGTGCCCTTTTCGCCTTTGGTGGTGACAAAGGGCTCGAAGATGGTCCGAAGCAGTTGCCTGTCAATGCCGCATCCGCTGTCGGCGATGCTGATGCGGATCCAGCCATGCGCCCCTTCGTCCCTGCGCACATGGCGGGTGTGGATCAGCAGGCGTCCGCCGCCTTCTCCCATCGCGTCCTTGGCATTGATGACCAGGTTGGAGAGCACTTGCCGGAGCTGGTCGGCGGCCACGACCGCATCTGGAATCTCGCCCAGCTTCGTGACCATCTCAATGTTGGAGCGCTGCAGCTGCCGGTTGAGAAGCAGCAGCGTGTCCTCGACCAGCATATTGATGTTGATTGGCTTGACCTGCTCGTTGTTGCGGTACAAGCCAAGCATCTGCCGGACGATGCGCGCCACGCGCTCGGTCTCGGATTTCAGGATTTCATACACTGGCTGGGATTCGGGCTTCACTGCGTCGGAGAGCAGGTAAATCGCGTTCTTGATCGCCTCCATCGGATTGTTGACTTCGTGCGCGATGGTGGCGGCGAGACGTCCGGTAGCGGCAAACTTTTCCACTTCCAGCATGCGGCGCTCGACCTTCAACTGCTCCATCCTGCGGAATGCGCTCAGGTCGCGCAGCACGGTCACGGTAAAGGCCGCCTGGCCGCGCTCATCGTAAATCTTTCCCAGGCGGGCATCGTACTCGACCTCCTGCCGCGTGCTGGGATCGTAGAGCTTGAGCGTGCCGCTCTCGGAATCGGCAAACGAGAAGGTGAAGGCGGTGACGTATGCGTCGAGCTGCGCCAGGTTTTTTACCCGCAACGGGTCGCGAATCGGCTCTTTTTCCGAGCCGAAGAGGTTCTGCGCCAAAGGATCGAGCAGGACGATCTTGGCGGCGCCATCGCACACCACGATCGGGTCGCCGACGTTTTCGATGATGACGTTCAGCCGGTCGCGGTCCTGGCGGACAATCTCTTCCGCTTTGCGGAGGCGCTCGTAATTGGTGCGCAGCTCCTCATCGGCGCGGCGCAGGTCGGTAACGTCGCGCATCACCGTGACCATGCCCAGCGGCATGCCATCGCGGCCATAGGTCGGGGTGCAGACCGCCTCGAAGAGCATCTCTTCGCCTTCAATCGCATCCACCAGGGTAAGGTCCCGGGAAGTTTCATTGCCGGATACCGCGACCGAGGAAAGCGCTGCCGAGAACAGCAGGTTATTCAATTCCACGGCGCGCACGAAGCCTTCCGTCACCTGCTCCGGCAATTTAAAGAAACGCTCCGCCGCCTTGTTCTGGACGATCACGCGGTAATGATTATCGGTAAGGATCACCGGATCGGTCATGCTCTGCATCACCGTCTGCAATTGCGCGATGGTGATGTCCATGTCGGTCATCCGGTTGTAGTAGTGCTCCACCTTGAAAAGGCGCGAGAGATAACGGTTCGCCAGATCGATCAGATTGCTGAGCTTGACCAGATCGGTCTCCCGCTTTGGCAGCTCCACGGCGATCACGGCGGCGTAGGCCCGCATGTTGCAGGCGCTGCAAACCTGTTTTTCCAGATCGAGCCGCCGGCGGCGATGGGCGTTGTCTACCGCCAGGCAATCGGCGCGGCGCTCCCGCTCCGCCTCCCAGCAGGTATTCACGTTGCTGAAAAGAATGGGATGACAATAAAGCGAGCGATGATGAAGGGAAGAGTCTTTGATGATGCCGGGTTTCTGCGCGTTCAGAAGGTCGATCATCGGATTGCCGATGGCGTAGAGCGAGCCCCGGAATCGCTCCAGGTAAGTGCGGGAACAGTTCAGGGACGCGGAAGGCAAGACTTCGCCGGTCTCGAAATCGACTGCGGCGGCGAAGGCGCGCTCATAGCCGAGCGCGACAATCTCTTCCAGCAGGATGGGGTAGACCTCCTCCGAACGCTCCGCTTCGAGCAGGCGCAAAGCGGCGGGACCACGCGAGGCCCGGGCTGAACCGCGATCGCCGCGGCGGGCCGGCTCCCTCGGTTGCAAACGGAGTTGAGGTGTCGCCATCAAGGACTCTTCTATACCTGCTGCTTGACTATTCCGTCTAGCGGCGGGTCCCGCGGCGGGCTGGTACTCTGGCCGTCCGGCGCGGCGCTTCCAGGTCCTCGGTCCCTAGCTCCGCCGTCTCTTCTACTCCAAGCTGCGGACGAGAGATCGTTGGCATCAGACCAACGGCATCGGCGTACTTCAAATATGTGTCGATTGACGCCACGACCACGCGCGCCTCGACGGTGATCAGGTCAATACCGACGAGAGAGATGCGCACCCAGGCATCGATCACAATACCTTTGTCCAGCACGCGATCCAAAACGTCGATAAGACTTGATCCGCCGGATAAACGTTCAACAGCCATCTGAGGGCCTCCTCAAAACGATAAAAAACTTACAAATTCTTATTTCTTTCTGCGATTGGCGGTTTTTCTTTTGCCGGCGCCAGTCGCGCCCCGCGTTCTGGCCGCAGGCAATCCGGGCCGTGATTGGGCCTCGGAAGCCGGCAGCGAAGCGGTGAGGTTCGGGTCATGCTTCCACCAGTTCAACCCGATCTGCTCCGCCTTGTCCACCGAGCAAACCAGCAGGCGAATACGCACCGTCAGTAACTCTACGTTTGCCAGAGAAACACGAATATCCCCCGCAATCACTAATCCTTTATCCAGAATACGATCGAGAATATCGACTAGATTGGTCGTGCCGGAGACAGTGGGAACCCGTTCCATTCGATTGCGAGCGAACCCTTTCTGTGTTTTAACTCTGTTTTGAATCCAAAGGTGAAGAAACTACTGTACATCAATAAAAACATCGCAACCCGAGACTGTCAAATAAGAAAAGCAAGCTTCTTTCGTCTTGAGTGGCGCTTAATGGAACTCCCGCCGGAATGCCAATACGGCAGGCAATTAGATGCAGAGTTGCTGGATTTGAGTTGTGTCGCCTGTGGAAAGCCTATCGTTTGTCCAAAAGATTACCCAAAGGGCCAAGATCCATGTTCAAATCCGCCGGGGTGAGCCCAAAATGCCGCGATAATTCGACGATTTTCTCCTCCAGCTTCATCAGCGCCAGCCCCATCTCCTCGATTTTGGCGTCGTCTAAATCGCCGCCGTCCATACGCCGGATCGCCTGCCTTTCCAGCAGCCTGCGCAACAGTTCAATCAGGCTTAATACCAGCTTGGCGAGTCCCTGCTCGATATTTTCCGGCGTACAGTCAAGGCGCTGGGGTGGCCCCTGGCCTGCCGCCTGGAGCTCCTGCTTCAGCTCCGAGATGGCTGCGTCTACGTCGTTGGGGGAGAAGCTTTTAGGTTCGTCCATCGCGCTACTCTGGTAAGAATTCTGAAAGTGGCCAGGGCCCGCTTACTTTCAGCCCCATGGAGTCGGCATCCTGCTTTAGTCTCTCACGAAACTCCTGGATGCGGCTTCTGGGTACCTTGGCATAGAGCCGCACATGGTCGCCCTCCGGCTTATGCTTCCATTCCCCGGTCAGATCCTTTACTTTGTCCTGCACCGCGGAAGCTACCCTCTCCGTCTCGCGCACACGGCTTTGCTGCCGGCGCAGGTATTCCGTCCCGCTCTTAGGCGACTCGCGGGCCGGGAGCAGAGGGAAAGGCGCCCGAACTTCCATTTGCGCCATCCCGCTTGTCTCTTCCAGAAAGTTCTTATACTGCGTGGCCTTGCCGGAGACATGCTCCCGTAAATGCTCTTCATCCGCCAAAAAAGCGGGGAAGCGGAAGGGGGCGACCGCCGAGCTTCGAAAAATCGAGTGGACCACCCCATAAAACTCAAGGGCGTTGCTCTGGAGCTTTTCCGGAGAGAGCCCCGACTCTTCCAGCCGGGAATAGAAGACGCACAGCTCATTTACCGGCAGGCGCTCGACCCGCGCTCCATTGACTCCGGTTAGATCGCCTTTGGGTCCTTCACTGGCCAGGACCACACAATAAGGAAGCACAGGCATAAGGATAAAAGCGCTCAGCGCAGCCTTTGCCGTTTGCCGTCCGCGCGCACGTGCTTTAAGGCCGTCTCCACCGAGGTGAGGATGGCATTCAGGCCAAGATATACCAGGTCCACGCCGGCCACGGAGATGACGACGCTGCCGTGAAGCACTACTCCGGCGTTCAGTACGTGGTCCAGGATCTCCAGCAGCGAGATCTCATCCTCGTCGGATTGGAAGGGTTCGAGCAGCGCATTGTATTTGGGATCTGCCATAGACATTTCTATTTAGACGAAGGAATAAGGCGGCCAGGGGCCGGTACATTCGATTTGCCTGCGCTCCTGCCATGCGGTGGCATACTTCCGCAGCACCGCGTCCCATTCCTTGCGCTTGCTCTTATGTAGTAGAAACGAGGCCTGCCACTCCAGGTTGCGTTGCCCGGAGCTTACTTTTCCCGAGACGGCGGAATCCGCCGCGATGGTCTGCAATTCCTGGATAAAGTCCTTTACCTCCGGATCCAGCTCCTTGCGCTGGGAGGGCTGAAGCCGCGCCGACTTTGCCTTCAGATAATCCTTGCCTGACGCCGCCCTGACTGGAGCTTGCGCTGGGGGCGGAGCGGCAAACAGCTTGACCCCCCATTCTTCCGTCCCCTCGATCTTTTGCAAGGACTGCAATAGCTCTTGCTTGCGCTCGGAGGCATGTCTTTGCAGGCTCTCTTCGGACAAAAATACCGTGCCGAAGCGGGCGGGAAGAATCGTGGTCCGGGTCGCAATCTGTCCTACTACCCGCTGGTGCCGCACGCTGGTTGCTGCCAGCCAGTCCAGGTCTTCCATGTTGGCGGCAAGCTGATCGCCATACTCCCGCTTGTCAACCCGGCTGATCCAGCAATCGAAGCCCGAGCACTCCATGCCTTCGACCGCACTGCTGCCATCGATTCCCGCGCCGGAGATCTTGATGGGCTGCGCAGCATGCGCGCTGATGCCGTAGAGATAAAGCACCTGCGCTTTGCGATTTACCGTATCCGCCATAGCTCGTGGGTCAATTGTTTCAGTCCGCGCCGGCCCGCGATTTGGTTAGGGAAGTCGCGGGCTGCGAAGCGCGGGCCCTTCCAAGTTAATCCCAGTTTCGCCAGTGTAGCAAGCTGCCAGTGATATGCCAGCTTGCAGCGGGCGCAATTTCCTGCATCTTCCTCAAATAATACGCGGTTCACGAACAGTCCCGCGGGCCGCAGGCCCAACTCCTCAAGGTCGTTCAGCAGCCGCCGGGTCTCGCGGTCGGGCAGGGGTTCCGGAAGCATCACGGCGAATACCCGGCAACGCTCCTTATCTTTCAATAATTGCGCCAGCTCCCCGGCGCGTAACGAGATGGAGGCGACTTCTACCCCAAGGTCCTGGGCGACCGGAAGTTTGCGATGGGCGGAGAGGCTCTTGAGGAGCAGCCGCGACCAAACCACCAGCCGCTCAGGCGTTTTCAGGAGTTCGAGCGCGTGGCCGGTTGGCGCCATATCGATCACCAGGGTCTGGCTGCGCGCTGCCAGCAGATCGAAGATCTTGAAGATGGCAAAGATTTCATCCACTCCCGGCGGCACGATTTCGAGCAGGGCTGTCAGCATTTCATGCTCGAAGGAAAGCTCCAGGTGGAGGCCGCCCTGTTGGCCCTGCAATGAGGCGGCAAGCTGTTCTTTCAGCCGCTCGCTCCAGCGGCGATACTCGGCGGGGGCATCGAGTTCGCAGGCGGTAAAGCGCGGGTCTTGCAGCACCGGCGCGGGATCTTCGCCAATATCCTGCTCGAAAATATCGTCCAGCGAGGGGGCTGGATCGGTGGAGCAGATCAATACGCTTTTCTTCGGATGTGAGGCTCGTAAGGTGAAGGCCAGGCCGGTGGAGACCGTGGTCTTGCCAACGCCTCCCTTGCCCAGCGTGAATGTCATCTCTGGCGCCTGGGCCGGCCAGTCTGCGGCTTCGAATTGCGGCTTCCGCAGATTTTTATGGGAAGGGAAGGGAATCTTCGCGGTGAATTTTTGCCGGTCAAAGACATGTCTTCCAAACGCCCGCAACGCCTGCGTGCCCAGGATAGGAGCGCCGGGATCGTCTCCCGCCAATACTGGAATGCCGCGAAAGTTTTTCGCCAGAAAGCGCCGGGCGCTTCGGGCCTGTTGCAGACGCAGCTTGCAGCGCGGACAATTGCCCGCATGCTGCACCACGCGGTTTAGAACGATTTCCGCGACCCGCACATCGCCGGTTTCGGCAAGCTGGGCTGCCGTCCGCCGGGATTCTTCCAGCGAAAATTTCTCCGCGCTGGTGACCATCACCACCCGCGATCCCTTTTCGGAGAGCGAGCGCCGTAAACTGTCGAGGACCTGTTCCCACTGTTCGAGCACCTTGGGACGCGGCTGCTCCAGCTTTCCCCCAAAATGAGCGGCCAGCACCGCATCGCGGCGTCCCGAGAGTTCGAGGAATTCCAGGAAGCGCGCCAACTGTTGCGGAATGCGAAAGAGCTGCAGCGTATGGCCGATGGGAGCGGTGTCTACGATGATCCCATCGTATTTGCCGCTCTCCAGCAGGTCATGGATGGTGAGCAGCGCGCTCATCTCCGCCAGTCCGGGCAGCGTGCTCTTCAGGAAGGAATCGATTTCGCTGCGCGAGAGAAAGGTCCCATTCTCGATCAGGTCGGTAATCGGCGCGCGATATTGCTCCAGAAATTCGTTGAAGCGCTTTTCTGCGTCAACCTGCCACACCTGCAGGTTGGGCGCTCCCGGCGTCTTCTGCAGCTCTCGCGTGATCTTGAGTTCGAGAACATCGGCCAGCGAATGGGCGGGATCGGTGGAGACCAGCACGAACTTTTTCTTTGGATGCTTCGCCGCTGTGCGAATAGCATAGGCGGCGCTGACCGTAGTTTTCCCCACTCCGCCCTTGCCGAGAAAAAAAGTGAGCTGCGGGGCTTGCGATCCCCCTTCCCCCGCAGCTTTCTTTCGAGGACGCCTTTTCATGAGCGGCCAATCACTCCTGCGTCTTTCATCTTAGGATGCCGTGTCGCTTCTGCTGTAGAACGTACTTAGATGCCTCCGCGGACCAGATTCATGGGGTCCGGCAGGGCTGGTTCTTTTTGCGATGTTCCGTCCCGCTCTTCGAGGACAGAATCTCCTTCGCCCGGCGCAAGGAAGAGATTTTTTTCCAGGCCGTGCTGGCGAGTATAGAGATCGTAATAGCGGCCGCGGGCGGCATAGAGTTGCTCGTGATTGCCACGCTCGACGATCTCTCCCGCCTCCACCACCAGAATCTGGTCGGCGCGGCGGATGGTGCTCAGCCGATGGGCGATTACGAAGGTGGTTCGGCCATGCATCAAGTACGCGAGCCCCTGCTGAATCAAGGCCTCGGATTCGGAGTCCAGGCTGGAGGTCGCCTCGTCGAGAATCAGGATTCTCGGATCGGCAAGCAAGGCGCGCGCGATGGAAATGCGCTGCCGCTGTCCTCCAGAAAGTTTTACCCCGCGCTCTCCGACGATAGTTTCGTAGCCTTCGGGAAACTTTTCCGCGAACTCATCGACGCGCGCGATCCGGGAGACGCGCAGAATCTCTTCTTCGCTCGCCCCCGGCCGGGAGAATGCGACATTCTCCCGAATGGTCCCATCGAAGAGAAACGATTCCTGCAGGACGACTCCTAACGCCGTGCGGTAGGAATCGAGCCGCACCTGGCCAAGATCTACGCCGTCCACCAGTATGCGGCCGGAGCCGGGCTTATAAAAGGCGGCAATCAATCCGATAATCGTGGATTTGCCGGAGCCGGAGGAGCCTACCAAAGCGGTCACCGTTCCGGGCTCGGCGACGAAGCTGACGTCCTTGAGCACCGGCTTGCCGGGATCGTAAGCGAAGTTCACATTCTCGAAGCTCACCAATCCGGTAATGTTGGTTAAAGCGGTCGTGCGCTGCGGATCGGTATTCTCGGGCCGCTCGCTCAGCACTTCATGCGTCCGCTCCAGGCCGGCGATGGCTTCAGTGATCTGCGTGCCGATGTTTACTACTTGAAAGACCGGTGCGACCAGATAACTCAGAAACATCGTATAGGTGAAGAAGCCGCCCAGAGTGAGCTTGCCCGCCATGATCTGGTGCACCCCGAGGTACATGATGACCGCGCCAACCGTCCCCAGCAGCAGCGAGGAAGATAAGCTCATCAGCGAAGTGGCGGTCAGGGTGCGCAGGACATTGTTGAGCAGCCGCTGTACGCCTTGGCCGAAGACCTGCTCTTCGCGCGCCTCCGCATGGTATCCCTTTACGACGCGAACTCCGCCCAGGGATTCGGTGAGCCGGCCTGTGACATCGGCGTTGATCTTGCTGCGCTCGCGAAAGATTGGCCGGATGGTCGTAAATGCCTTCTTCAGGGCAAAAGAAAAAAGCGCGAGACAGCTAAAGGCAAAGAGGGTCATGGTGGTGCTGAGGCGCATCAGCACTGCCAACGCAATCAGCGCGGTAAGAAGGCCGCCCGCGAAATCCACCAGCCCGGTGCCGATCAGGTTCCGCATTCCCTCTACATCGTTCATGATGCGCGCCACCAGGGTGCCGGTTTTGTTCGAATCGTAGTATGCAACCGGCAGGCGCCCTACGTGCGCCTGTACTTTTTGCCGCAATTCGGCGATCAGCCGCTGCGCGGCCTTGGACAAAAGCTGGGTAAGGGCATAGGAGCTTACGCCCTGGACCGCGGTTGCAACCAGGACTGCCGCCAAGAGCGGCGCCAGCAGATACATGCGATGTTTGACGATAATGTCGTCGATCAGGAAGCGGGTCGAGTAGGGAAGCACTAATCCGGCTACGCGATTGATCGCCATCAGCACGAACCCAAGGCCAAGCAGCGCCCGGCGAGGACGGATAAGCTCCCACAGATCCGGCCATAGCGTCTTGAACCGCTGCAGGGCAGGTTTTTTGCTCGCGGATTTTGCTAGCGCCGGCGATGCCATCCCAAATCCTTGCTGACCTGTGAAACTCCTAACAGAGTATTCGATGTGGCCACCTGATGCACGGCGCTTTTTTATCAGCTATGATTCAAGAACCGTTGGAGATGGAATGATCCGCTTCGCCTTCTTGTTTTTCCTCCTATTGTTAATTCCCAGCTTTCTTTTCGCCGAACCCGCCGCTTTGTCCCGGCATCCGGAGACGCGCATCAACCTGGAAAAAAATTGGCAGCTCCAATCCTCCTGCAAGCTTTCGGAAAAATCAGGGGCAGTAATTTCGACCGTCAACTTCCAGCCGGGACAATGGATCTCAGCCACCGTTCCCACCACGGTGGTGGCGGCGCAATTGGGTGCCGGGGAGTTCCCCAATCTCAAAGACCCGTTCTATGGGACCAACCTGCGGCTGATTCCGGGCACGAATTATCCGGTGGGGGCGCTGTTTGCAAACTTGCCGATGACCATGGACAGCCCCTATCGCTGTTCCTGGTGGTATCGCACAGAATTTCGCCTGCCCAATGAGTTCAAGGACCGCAATGTGTGGGCGCATTTCGAAGGCATCAACTATCGCGCCAATATCTGGGTGAATGGCAAGCAGATCGCATCTGCCGATCAGGTGGCCGGGGCCTACCGCCGCTATGAATTCAATTTGAAAGACGTCATCAAGCCGGGAGCGCTCAATGTCCTCGCGGTCGAGACCTTTGCTCCCACGGAACTGGATTTAGGCATCAACTTTGTCGATTGGAACCCGGCCCCCGCGGACAAGGCCATGGGACTTTGGCGCAAAGTGTATCTCACCTCCAGCGGGCCGGTAACGCTGCGCTATCCTACCGTCAATACCCATTTTCCCGATGCATCTCTCAAGAGCGCCGAGCTGACTGCCATCGCCGAGTTGCAGAACACCAGCGACCATGAGGTCAGCGGAAGCGTCGATGCGGTGCTCGATTTGGGCCATCCGTTCAGCCTGGAGATAAAGCTCGCGCCCGGCGAGCGCAAGACCGTGGTCTTCACGCCGGACAAGTTCTCCGAGCTGCGGGTGCAAAATCCGAAGCTGTGGTGGCCCTATCTGCTGGGCCCGCAGAACCTGCACACCGTGACTATGCAATTCCGTGCCAACGGCAAAATCTCTGATCGCGAAACCGCGCAATTCGGCATCCGCGAAATTACCTCGGAGATGAACCCCAAAGGCTACAGGCTCTTCAAGATCAATGGGCGCAACATCCTGATTCGCGGCGGCGGCTGGAGCTATGACATGTTCCTCCGCAGCAATCCCGAGCGCATGGCGGATGAGCTGCGCTATGTGCGCCATCTCGGGTTAAACACCGTGCGGCTCGAAGGCAAGATCGAGTCGGACGAATTTTTTGATATGGCCGACCAGATGGGAATCCTAGTCATGGCGGGCTGGTGCTGCTGCGATCATTGGGAGCATTGGGACAAGTGGACGCCGGCCGACCATGAGATTGCAAAAGGCTCGCTCGAAAGCCAGATCCAGCGCCTGCGCTCGCATCCCAGCCTGCTGGTCTGGATGAATGGCAGCGACAATCCGCCGCCTTCGGATGTCGAGACCGATTACATCGACATACTCAAGCAATACAATTGGCCCAACCCGTTTATCTCCTCCGCCACCGCCAAGCCTACGACCGTGAGCGGCGCGAGTGGAGTAAAAATGTCCGGCCCGTATGATTACGTTCCGCCCGAGTACTGGCTGGTCGATCAGTCCAGGTTCGGCGGCGCCTATGGCTTTAACACCGAAACCAGTCCCGGCCCCGCAATCCCTCCGGTGCAGTGCCTGCAAAAATTTATTCCTCCAGACCGTCTCTGGCCGCAGAATGAAGTCTGGAATTTTCATGCCGGCGGCGGAGAGTTCACGCAGGTCGATAACTTCAATAACGGCATGGGCGCAACCTATGGCACGCCCAAAGACCTGAAGGACTACACCACCAAGGCCCAGGCCATGGCCTATGATGGCGAGCGGGCCATGTTCGAGGCCTACGCGCGCAATAAATACGATTCCACCGGAGTGATCCAGTGGATGCTGAACAATTCCTGGCCCTCCATCATCTGGCACTTATACGACTATTACCTGATGCCCGCCGGCGGATATTTCGGCAGCAAGAAGGCGCTGGAGCCGCTCCACATACAGTATTCCTATGACGACCGCTCGGTTGTAGTGGTAAACAGCCTGTATGAGCCATTTGCCAATCTGAAGGTCACTGCCCAGGTTTACAACTTCGATCTGACTGAAAAATTTGCGCAGGAGGAACAGGTCAGCATCGGGCCGGACGGCGTGCTGCGCGTCTTTAACATTCCCGACCGCGACGATTACACGCAAACTTACTTTGTAAGACTTATGCTGAGCGATGCGGCAGGAAAGCTGATCAGCGCCAACTTTTACTGGCTCCCGAAAAAGCTTGCCGACATGGATTGGGACAACTCGAAGTTCTACATCACGCCTGCTTTTGAATATCCGGATATGACGGCGCTCCAGCAGCTTCCTCGCGCCGAGGTACGCTATTCTTTCCGCGCCGAGACCAGGGGACCCGAGAGCCTCGTGCATGTGGAGGTCCGGAACCCGGGCAAGGATCTGGCCTTCCAGGTCCACCTGCGCGTGACGCGCGGCAGCTCTGGCGATGATGTCACTCCAATCCTGTGGGACGATAATTACTTCGAGCTCATGCCCGGCGAATCTCGCATGATAACCGCTGCGGTGAAGACCCGCGATCTGCAGGGCGCGCCGCCGGTGGTGAGCGTGGAAGGATGGAACGTCAGCGCTGCGCCGCTGGTTGCATCCAGCGCTCGTGGGAGGAAACTGAGATACTTAATTTTGGGAAATGAAGGTTTATAGATCCGCGCCTCACAAAAGCCAAAAACCAAAGAGAGATTTCTCCTTAGGACAGGTCGTTTTGTTACCAAAGTCACCGTTTTCTGCCCGCCTCGCCGATTCATTCGTTTTATTCACGATGAAGTTACTTTCGACAATGTCCTTCACGTTGGATTTTGATGAATTGAGCGTAAATACGCTATACACGCGGCCTGCGGACGGGCGATACTGATAGTGGTAATACATATTTTCTATTGTTCCTTTTCAGCGTTTGTGTAATCCAATAGGTATGGCAGATAAAACCTTAAAACGATTTCTTTTCGCCAGCGATTTCGACCAAACTTTAAGCTTCAATGATTCTGGTTATGTGCTGAGCGAATTGCTCGGCATTCCCAGCGAAGAGTTTGAGCGAAGGGCTCAGGGCATGTCGAAGATGAACCTGGTGCAGCAAGGCGCCGAGCTCGCTTATCTGCTGCTGCACGATCCGGAGTTTCGCACCCGTGTGCGCAAGCACCATCTCTATGAGGCCGGTAAGCGCATTCGCTTGAAGCAGAACATCGAGTTGTTATATGAGTTCCTGGGCGACGGCATCGATGGCTATCATTTCGATTTCTACGTCCTCTCCGCGGCCCCGGTGGAAGTGATCCAGTCGGCCCTGGAGGGCATCGTTCCCGTCGATCATATCTATGGGACGCAGTTTCAATACAATAGCTCCGGCGAGATCGAACGGCTTGTCCGCGCGGTTGCCGGATATGGAAAAGTCGCCGTCCTCGACCAGTTACAGAGCAATCTGAAGGTCGGCCCCGACCACATCGTCTATGTCGGGGATGGAAGCTCCGACGTGCATGTGATGATGCACGTCAATGTGCGCGATGGCTTTACCATTGCCGTTTCCGGAAGAAAACATATTGCGCAGATTGCGAAACGCACCGTCCTGAGCTCCAATGCTCTGGCGGTCATCGTGCCCATCCTCGAAACCATCATTGGTTGGGACCGCAATCAGATCCGCGATTTCTTCGAGGCCAAAGGCTTCCTCATCCAGGAGTGGGACAAGGTCCGCACCGATTGGCTTACCATTCGTGGCGCCGGATCGTCTTCCGAGGAGATGGAGCTTGTGAAAAGCGCAATCGCCGAGTAAGTAATCCGCGTTCCCTGCGCTATCTACATCTCCGTTCTCTCCTGATGGCCGTGGCTCATTCGGTTGCGCGCGATTTCACTTCCCGCTCCGCAAGCAATAGAATCGAAGCAGTCCCGTGCCGATTGGAATCTACATTTCGGTCCCATTCTGCCGCTCCAAGTGCAGCTTCTGTAATTTTGCCTCCGGGGTGTTCTCTCGCGAAAAGATGTCCCGCTACACCGAGAGGGTATGCGGCGACATCGCCGCGGCGAGCTCCCATGCGCAACAGATCGGAGCGCGGCTCGAGGCTTCCGCAGATACCGTCTACCTCGGCGGAGGCACGCCGAGCACCCTCGATGCCATTTTGCTTCACGAAATATTTCGCGCTGTGCGCGACAACTTCGATCTGCATCCGGAGAGCGAGATCACGGTAGAATGCGCGCCGGGCACTCTAAGCAGTGCCTTCATCGAGGCCATGCTGGCCAATGGAGTCAATCGCGTCAGCCTGGGCGTGCAATCGCTGATCGATAAAGAAGCTGCCTCGGTCGGTCGCCTGCATACCCGCGCCCAGGTGTTTGACGATGTCACGCGCCTGCGCTCGGCCGGGATTGCGAACATCAATATCGACCTCATTGCAGGCCTTCCCTACCAAACACGGGCAAGCTGGCGCGAGTCTTTAGAACAGGTGAGCGGCCTTGCCGTTCCTCACGTGAGCGTGTATATCCTTGAAATCGACGAAGATTCACGGCTGGGCGTCGAGCTGATTGCAGGCGGAACAAAATATCACGCGCACCATGTGCCGGACGCCGACCTTTCCGCCGACCTCTACCTTGAAGCCATAGAATTCTTGAACGACAACGGGACCTCGCAATACGAGATCTCCAACTTTGCCCGGCCAGGGCGGGAGTCGCGCCACAATCTGAAATACTGGATGCGGCAGCCTTACATCGGCTTTGGACTCGATGCCCATTCCATGTTGCCCGCTTCCGTTCCGTCCGAGGCGGCTTCCGCAATACGCTTTTCCACCCCGGACGATCTGGAGACATATATCTCCGGAACGCATGAAGCGGAGACTATATCGGTCACCCGTGGCCAGGCCTTGGAAGAGGCAATGTTTCTGGGCTTGCGATTGAATCGTGGGGTGGACCCGCTGCAAATCCGCCGGGAGCTGGGAATCGATCCGCTGGAAATTTTTGCGGCGCAAATCGCCGAGCTCACCGAACTGGGATTGCTGACGCAATGCGATGGCAGCCTGCGGCTCACGGCAAAAGGGCGGCTGCTTTCGAACGAGGTCTTTGAACGATTTATATTCGAGAGAGCGCCAGAGGGCGTTTCCGCTTGAGCCGGATTTAAAATTCCTTTGAGGTCATCCTTGCCGAAGACAAACGCAGTCGTAAATTCAGACGACCTTTCGCAGCAGGGCGCGAGGCCCTCCACCGCGCCGGCCATAGACTTGCGCAGCGATACCGTCACCAAGCCGACGCCGGAGATGCGCCGCGCCATGGCCGAAGCCGAGGTGGGAGACGACGTTTATGGGGAAGACCCCACCATCAACCGGCTGGAGATGCGCGCCGCGCAGATTTTTGGCAGGGAGGCGGCGGTCTTCGTCCCTACCGGCACCATGGGAAACCAGATCGCAATCAGAGTCCATACCCACCACGGCCAGGAGATCATCTGCGAAGAGCGGGCGCACATTCTCAACTGGGAGATGGCGATGCTGGCCGCGTTTTCCGGCTGCGTTGCCCGCACGGTGCGCGGAGAGGATGGCATCCTTACCTGGGCGGAGATCAGGAAGCAGATTGCGCCGCCGATTTACTATCGCGCGCAGACCGGCCTGGTCGCGCTGGAGAACACGCACAATATGGCCGGCGGCAGCGTTACTCCGTTCGCGGTAATGGAGGAGATTTGCGATGGCGCCCACAACGCCGGATTGCCCGTCCATCTGGACGGCGCGCGCATCTTCAATGCCGCCGTTGCCCTGGGCAAACCGGTCGCCGAGCTTACCCGCAACTTCGATTCCGTAATGTTTTGCCTTTCGAAAGGCCTCGGCGCTCCTGTGGGATCGATGCTGGTGGGCAGCCGCAGCTTCATCGAGAAGGCCCGCGCCTGCCGCAAGGCGCTGGGCGGAGGCATGCGCCAGGCCGGAGTGCTGGCCGCTGCCGGCCTGATTGCGCTGGAAAAAATGCCGGCGCGCCTGAAGGAAGATCATGCGAATGCCCGCTTTCTGGCCGAAGGGCTGGCACGGCTCCCGGGCATCCGCATCGATCCCGCAAAGGTAGTCACCAACATCGTTATTTTCGACATTGGGAAGACCGGCATGGATTCGAGCGCGCTGTCACGGCGTCTGGCGGAGCGCAACATTCTTGCCAACGGCGTTGATCCGCAGGCGATGCGCATGGTCACGCACATGGATGTGGACCGCAGCGCCTGCGCAGCGGCATTGGAAGCGATTGCAGAGATCCTGAAGAAATAGTTGCGGCATACGATGACGTCCTCTTGCTGGTTTTCCTGGTCTTGAATTTTCCAATCTCAATCCCACTTGCGCTACACTTACAGGCAAGGGAATTCCGCCATGCGGCTAGTTGGCATCTATGACGAGCATCATACGCATCCGATCAATCGCGTCATGCATTTCATCGCCATTCCGCTGGGATTCTCATCGCTGGTGGTCGTCTGGTTCCACCCGGTGATTGGTCTGCTGCTCATCCCGGCAGGTCTGGGGTTGGCGGTGCTGGGCCATGTGATTGAAGGCAACCAGCCGGCGTTTATCAAAGATCCGAAACAGGTTTTTGTCGCTCCTGTCTGGCTGCTGCGGACGTTGTTGAAAAAGGCTGCAGGCAGCCGTGGACAGGCGAAAATTGGACTGGAGAAAAATTCATGAAAATCGAAATCAAGCGTTGTTTCTTTTGACTCGACCTGCGCAAAGCGGCCGTGAGCCTGCAAAAAGCGGTAGAAGCGAAGTTGGGTGTGCGTCCCACGATTAAAACCGGCAGACCGGGACAAATGAACATCACCGTCGATGGACGCAACGTCTTCTCGTGCCGCTCCGGAGATGCGGTCCCGGGGACCGAAGAGCTGCTGCAACGCATCTCGATGGCGCGCGCCTGAGTTCTTCCGGCCTTATCTTCGGAGCGTAACTTACAAAGTCCCAAAGCGTGTGCTTTTGCCGCTCGATAAGCACGCGCGTGAATCTTCACTATTGAGGGCATCGCCATGCAAGATCCCCGCTTTCCTATTGGCAAATTCACATTTCCAGAGAGCGTCAGCCCAGCGCAGCAGCGGCAGTTCATCGAAGAGATTGCTGCCGTGCCGTCACAGCTGCGTGCCGCTGTCCACGGGCTTTCGCCGGAGCAACTCGATACCCCGTATCGCGAGGGTGGATGGACGGTGCGCGATGTGGTCCATCATTTGCCCGATAGCCACCTCAACAGCTATGTGCGTTTCAAACTGGCTTTAACCGAAGATGAGCCCACCATTAAGCCCTATGACGAGGGCCGCTGGGCCAAGCTGGAAGACACGCGTAATACTCCGGTTGAGGTCTCTCTCACGCTGCTCGATTCGCTCCATCAGCGCTGGGTCAACCTGCTGCGCAGCCTGAGCGCCGCCGATTTGAAGCGCAAGTTCCGCCATCCCGAGCGGGGGCTTTTGAGCCTGGAGCAGAACCTGGCTTTGTATGCCTGGCATGGCAAACATCATGTGGCCCACATCACCAGCTTACGGGAGCGCAAGGGCTGGAAGTGATTAAAAGGCAGTTTCGAGTTTCCAGTTTTAAGTTTCAAAGGCATGAATTCCTTCACGATTTGTCGCCCCCTTACGATGTTGTCATTCCGAGGAGCGTAGCGACGAGGAATCCCTATGAGCTCGTAGCTGCGCGTTCTTCATTTGATAGTTTCGAGTTTTTCAAAGGCGGTGATGTTTTGTGATTCGAAGGGAGCAGCATCGCAGCAATAGGGATTCCTCGTCTCATGACAAAATCAGAGAATGCGGCAAAGTGGTTGCGCTTTTGAAACTGGAAACTTGAAACTATTTTTTACGCTTTTGAAACTCGAAACCTGAAACTCGAAACTCGCTTTACTCATACCGCAGCGCTTCAATCGGATTCAGGTTGGCGGCGCGCATGGCGGGCAGCATCCCGCTGATCAGGCCGACAATCACCAGGATTGTCGTTGAGACCACCAGGCTAAGCGGCGAAATGATGAGCTGAATATCGGCCGCTTCGGCGTGTTTGGCCAGCGCGCTATAGAAGGTAAGTTTGCCTGCGCCCAGCGAAACCGCGTAGGCGATCATGATTCCAAAAGCGCCGCCGACAAAGGTGATGGCGAGGGCCTCGGCCAGGAATTGCAGCAGGATATGGTGCTTGCGCGCCCCCAGCGCCTTTTCCACGCCGATCTCGCGCGTGCGCTGCGTGACCGCGACCAGCATGATATTCATCAGCCCGACACCGCCGATGCCCAGGGTGAGCGTGCCTACAAAAGCCAGCAGGATCTGCAATCCGGCGGTAATGATCTCGAACTGTTTTACCTGCTTCATGGCATTGAAGACCCAGATGGCGCGCTGGTCTTCGGGGTTGAAGGAATGCGCCGCCCCCAGCGTTCCCCGCACCATGTGTTCCATGCGCAGGTAATCGGTGATTTCATAATCCATCCAAAGGCCGTCGAGATAGCGCGTGTATTTCAAGTCGCTCATCGCGGAAAACGGGATCCATATGATGCGATTGATATTGTCGTCGCCCTCCTGCATCTTGGGCTGTAATACTCCGATCACGGTGAACGGAATGCCGTCGGCCCGCACCGTTTCTCCAATGGCCGGGGCGCCGGAAAATAATTTGGTCCTTGCCTCCGAGCCCAGCACCACTACATGCGCCCTCTGGCTCAGGTCATCCTGGTTGAAAAAGCGGCCTTCATCGAGCTCAAAATTATGGATATGTTGAATGCTGGGATAATCACCCGAGATCGAGAAGGTAAAAGAGCGGCCTCCGTATTGCGCTACAACATCCTTGCCCACCTCCGGCGAGATATGCCGGATCAGCGGGACGGCAGCCTGCAGGCGGTCTACATCCTCCGCTTCGAGCCGGACTGCGACCCCTGCCTTGGCGCCGCCCACCTGCATGGAGGTATGTCCGGGGAAGACGCCGATTACCCTGGCCCCAAACGATGTAAAAATGGTATTGATGGCACGTCCAAAGCCTGCGCCATAGGCCAGCAGCAGGACCACGGTCGCGATCCCCCACGCCATGCCAAACATCGTCAGGGTGGTGCGGCGCAGATCATGCCGCAGGGCGCTGTAAGCCTGGCCCAGCAGATCTTTGAACATGGTTACTCCCTCCTCATCGCTTCTACCGGCTGCAACATCGCGGCTTTGCGCGCGGGATAAAGTCCACCGATAATTCCCGCCACTGAAAGCAGTCCCATACTCAATGCCGCCGACCAGGGCACCAGCGTAGGTGGATCGAAGCCAGGCGGCGCGGGCAGTTTGGACAAAGCCGCCATGAAGCCGCTCGCCGCCACAATTCCAATAATGCCGCTGATAAGGGTGAGGAACGCGCCCTCCAGGAAGAATTGCATCAGCACCCGGCTGTTGGTTGCGCCCAGCGCCTTCATTACGCCGATCTCCTGGGTACGCTCCGAGACCGAGACCAGCATGATATTGATGATCCCGATCGCTCCCAGCGCCAACGTGATGATGCCCACGCTTCCCAGAAACATGTTCATGGCATCGAATATCTTGCCCACCATCTCCGCCGCCTTTACCGTGTCCCAATCTTCAAAGGCATCTTCGAGATGGTAATCAAACTTATGGTTGCGCGCGATAATGCGGCGCACCTCGTCTCTGGCTTCCGTGTGCTGCTCGCGGGTCACCGGCTGGTAGCCAAAATTGCCCACATAGTCGGGAGGAATATTGTCGCCTTTGGGCGGAAAATACTGGTGCATCACCGTGAACGGAATGTAGATGCGCGCATTCCCCGGGTTGTTCTCCTGCCGGCCCACGTTTTGCAGCACGCCCACAATGGTGAACTCCACGCCATTGAGCAGCATGCTTTCGCCAATCACATTCTCGCTGAGGTCGGGAAACAGGCTGCGTCGCATTTCAAAGCCGATCACCGCGACCTGGCGCTTCTGCTTGTCGTCCGCATCGTTCAGCCATCGTCCTTGTTTCAAAGGCAGATAACGGATTCGGCCAAAAGCCGGCAGCGTTCCTACCACCTGTCCATTGCTGTTCTGGTATTGGCTGACGGCGCGGATGTCTCCTCTTTGAATTACCGGCGCAATCTCTTTTACCGTGGGACATTCGCGTTTGATATCGAGATAGTCGCGGTAGGTCAGGTAATACTGCCGCATTCCGTTGGTGCTGCCCTGGGCCGGAGGTATGCGTCCGGCAAAGCTGAACATCACATTCTCGCCGATCTGGTCCAATTGCTTGCGATTGCCCGAACGGAAGCCCTCTCCCAAGCCCACCAGCAGCAAGAGCGATCCTACCCCCCACGCGATGCCGAACATGGTGAGAAAAGAGCGCAGCTTATGCGCCCAAAGCGTGCGCAAGGTTTGCGCCAGAATGTCGATCAGCGTCCGCATCTCTAAATGGAATACGAGCCGGAAATCCTTAGAGTTCCCACTATTCTTGGCCCCAGACTACCGGATAATTGCCGGCATTCTTCGCTATGCTCAAAGTTGGCATTTCAAGGGGCGAAGCGACGAGAAATCCCTATAAGCTTCCGAATCATTGGGTACAAGATTACTGCTGCTTATAGGGGATTCCTCGTTGCGCTCGGAATCACAAATCGATAAGGGCTTTCGTTTCGAGGAGCGGCGAAATCTCTACAAGCTTCCGAAACTCATTGTAGTAGACACCGGGCAAGCTGGCAGGAAAGCAGAAAAACCAAAATATTCTTAAGGACCTCCCTGGGAGGTCCGTTTCCCGCCCCGTTGGCCTCTTCCGATCAATCCACTGCTGCTCCCATTGTATTAAGCTACAAGCCATGCCACACGACCGCCAAACAGGATTGGTGAGGGGAATTGGGCGCTGGAGCCTCGCCGCGCTGGTCATCAATGTAACCATCGGCGGCGCCATCTTCGGCCTGCCGTCGATCATTGCCAGGCTGGTGGGAGTGGCCAGTCCGCTGGCATATCTGGCTGGAGCGGCCGTCATGGGTATTATCATGGGCTGCTTTGCCGAGGTCGCCTCGCGATTCAGTCAGGCGGGCGGTCCTTACCTGTATGCCCGGGTGGCGTTCGGTCCGTTTACGGGCATTCAGATCGGATGGATCTCCTGGCTTGCCCGAATGAGTGCGGTAGGAGCGAACGCCAATCTGTTTGTCGCCTATCTGGCGGAATTTTGGCCGGGCGCAGAGGGCACGATTGGCCGCCTGTTCACCCTGACCGCCCTCATCGGAATCCCCGCCGCGCTCAATTATCGTGGTGTCAGGAATGGCGCCCAATTCAGCAACGTCTTTACCTGGGCCAAGCTTTCCGCCCTGTTCCTGTTCATCCTTGCGGGTAGCCTATACCTGTTTACCGGCCACGGGTTGCATATCCAGGCCGCGCCCCATCCGGGCCGCGATTGGCTCGATGCAATGTTTTTGCTGGTCTTTGTCTATGGCGGATTCGAATCCGCTCTGATGCCGGCGAGCGAGGTGAAAGACCCTCGCCGCGATACGCCGATGGCGCTGCTGGTCGCCCTGGTTACGTGCACAACTCTATACGGGCTGGTCCAGTGGATTGTTATCCATACCTTGCCACTGAACGCCGCATATGCCCGTCCGCTGGCTGCCTCGGCCAGCATATTTATGGGGAAACCAGGGGCTGTGCTGCTGACCGCCGGCGCCCTTGTCTCCCTGTATGGATGGTTCGGCGGCCTGATACTTGCCTCGCCCCGGCTGACCTTTGCCCTCGCCGAGCAGGGAGACTTTCCCGCGGTATTCGCCGCAGTACATCCAAGGTTCCGCACTCCGCATATCTCGATTCTCGTCTTTGCTGTTGCCAGCTGGATATTGGCCGTTGCCGGTACCTACCGCTGGAACATTGCGCTCTCGGTCATAGCGCGGCTGATCTATTACGGAGTGGTGTGCGCGGCGCTGCCGGTGCTGCGCAGAAAACAGCCGGGAGGTGCGGCCTTCAACCTTCCCTTCGGCGGGGCTTGGGGGGTGGCGGGTATCGTCGTTTGTCTCGGGCTCTCCGCCGGGATTGGAGTGTGGGAGCTGGCGGTCCTTGCCATAATCGAGGTGATTGCGATCGGAACCTGGTTATGGGCGCGTAGGCGAAGGCCGATGCTGCAACCGGACGAAGTGGGCAATGTTCATTGAAGGCTTCGCCGGAGTCTCAGGAACAGCAAAGTTATCAGGAGCTGGACTTGCGCTCGACCTTCTGCTCGGGGTAATCGTATACGCCGCGTCCGGCCTTGCGTCCCATGCGCCCGGCCTTCACATATTGCACCAGCAGCGGCGCTGGGCGGAACTTCTCGCCCAAGCTCTTATGCAGGTATTCCAGGATGTGCAGACGAGTGTCCAGCCCTACCAGGTCCACCAGCTCGAACGGGCCCATGGGATGGTTGAGGCCCAGCTTCAGCGCCTTATCAATGTCCGGCGCGGAGGCGATGCCCTCCTGCAGCATGTAAAAGGCCTCATTACCGATCATGGCATTGATGCGGCTGGTGATGAAGCCGGGGGATTCCCGGATCACTACTACTTCCTTGCCCATGCGCTGGCCTACTTCTACCGCAGCCGCGAGCGTCGGCTCGTCAGTTTCCAGCGCGCGCACAATCTCCAGCAGCTTCATCTTGTGCACGGGATTGAAGAAGTGCATGCCCAGGCATTTCCTGGGACGGTAGGTGACCGAGGCAATCTCGGTGATGCTGAGCGAAGAGGTGTTGGAGGCGAGGATGGTGTGCGGCCGGCAGACCTTGTCCAGCAGGGTGAAGATCTCGATCTTCGATTCCATCTCCTCAGGGACGGCCTCGATTACCAGATCGGCCTCCCGCGCCGCCTCTTCTACCGTCGAGGCGTATTCCAGGCGGGCAAAGGCCTGGTCGGCGGCCTCCCTGGGCACCTTGCCCAACTCCACCGATTTATCGAGGTTGGAGCGAATCTCAGATTCCGCCTTGCGCAGGCTGGCGGGCAGAATGTCTTCCAGGATGGTGCGGTAGCCGCCCAATGCGGCGGCATGGGCAATGCCCCGGCCCATAATACCGGCGCCGATCACCGCAACCGTGCGCGCCTCCGCCATCAATGCCCTTTTTCCAGCAGTTTTTCAATGATGCTGGCATAGCTTGGGTCGGATTTGCGCATGTACTCGGCCACCCGTTTTCTTTCTTCCTCGTTCATCATGGGGATATTGGCGACAATGCGCCGCAATGTGGCCGAAATATCGTCAACGTAGTTCATTACGCGTATCGCTTCACCGGAAACAACCATGTACGCTCCTTATGTGTGCAGCTCTTAATATGACAGAAGTTATATTTTCTCGTTAGAACGGCAGTTTCGTCCAGCGGCGCCCAGCAAGGGCAGTCGCTCTTCCCCGCGAGTCTCTCTCCCGAGTAGAACAAGCGATTCGCATTGCACTCGAATTGCCGGAGAAAAAGTAAGCCGTCCTGCAAAGAAGAAACTTAGAGCGTCCGGCGCTCTTGAAGTTCAATCGCAGGAATCACAACAGTCTTTTCCTTGCAGCCCTTCGACTCCCTCTTTGGCGATGAGTGGAACCATAATCAGAGCGGCTGCTGGATCCGCCCACCACCACCCAAAAGCTGCATTCAGGAGCAGGCCCGCAAGCAGGATGCCGGACAGCCAGGCACAAAAGTCCGCCTGCTTCGCGTCTGCCTTCATGGCGACACTTCCCAGCTCTCTGCTCACACGTTTCTTGGCTCGGGAGAATAGGGGCATCACCACCACCGCCGCGCAAGCCACGATGATCCCTGGAACGCTGCGTTCGGCGGCATGTCGATGGAGCAGGTCGGAGATGGATTCGTAAGCGACGAACGCCGCCAGTGCCAGAAAGCATACCCCGACGGCCCTTAACGCCACTCCCTCGTTGCGCTCTCGCCGATGCGCATCTTCGTCCACCGAGATGCGCCACAGCAATGCCAGGGCGGATGCCACCTCAATAAAGCTGTCTACGCCGAAACCTACAAGAGAGATGCTGCGGGCTACGCTCCCGGCGATCATTGCGGCCAAGCCTTCCAGACAATTCCAGCCGATCGTGAGGTACTCAAGGCGTTTTCCGCGCTGGATGACCGCTTCGCGTTGTTGGGCTAAGTAGGCCACTCCCTACAGCCTATCAAACCGCGTCCCCCCGCCTTAGAATCCAGAGCTGCTCCATTTAATCTGCAACCCAGAAAAATCCACAGCCAAAATGGGCGTCTCGAGATGCATCTAAATACGCGGAGTTGGTCCGAAAGAAAAAATGAGCACCTCGTCTGAAACTCTGGTACTCGATACCACCGCGATCTGTGAATGTTTTGACCGGTTGATTGCCACTAAGCAGGAGAGCCGTCCGCTCTCGACTTACCGTTTTCAATTCCACAAAGGATTTCGATTTGTTGACGCTCAACGGCTGGTCCCATACCTGCACATGCTGGGGATATCCCATGTTTATGCCTCGCCTATTCTGGAGGCCCGCGCCGGCAGCATGCACGGCTATGACATCATCCATCACAACCGGCTGAACCAGGAGATCGGCAGCGAAGAAGAATTTCACGCGTTGACGCGCGAGCTGGCGGGCCACGGCATGGGGCTTATTCTCGATATTGTGCCCAACCACATGGGAGTGGGCACGGCGACGCCCTGGTGGCGCGATGTGCTGGAGAACGGCCGCTCCTCAAAATACGCGGAGTTCTTCGATATCGATTGGGAGCCGATCAAGCCTGAGCTGAAGAACAAATTACTGCTGCCGGTGCTGGGCGATCAATATGGCGCAGTGCTGGAGGGCGCGCAACTGCAGCTCGAACTGAAGGACGGCAACATCTCGCTCAAATACTACGATCACTGTTTTCCTATCGATCCTCAGACGCTGCCTTTGATCTTCGACGCCACCGAGGCGAGCTCACAACTTGCGAGTTCCTCTCCGGAGCTGCAGCAATTCCACAATATCCTGGAGCAGCTTCGCTCCTTGCCGCAGCATGTGACCACCGATCCCGAACAGGCGCGCGAGCGCCGCGAGCGCTGGAACGCGCTGAAGCCAAAATGGAAGGCGCTGCTGGAAAATTCGCAGCCGGTGCGGCAGATGGTCGAGAAGGCACTCCAGCGAATCAATGGCGAGCCCGGCAGCCCCCGCAGCTTTGACATGCTGCATCTCCTGCTGGAGCTGCAGGTTTACCGCCTCTCTTTCTGGCGCGTCTCCGGAGAAGAGATCAACTACCGCCGCTTCTTCGATGTCAATGACCTGGTGGGGGTCAAGATGGAGAACCCCGAGGTCTTTGCCGAGACACACAAGCTGATTCGCCGTCTACTGGCCGAGGGCAGCGTGCAAGGACTGCGGATCGACCACTGCGATGGCATGTTCAATCCCCGGCAATATCTGGTTAGATTGCAAATGCTCTATGCCGCCAGCCAGTGCGCCGGCGTGGAGGCGATGCCGCCGCTGGCGGAAAACGGGATTGAATTGGACATCCAGAGGACCTTCGGACAACACCCCAGGATTCTGAATGAGGCGCCGCTTTATACCCTGGTGGAAAAAATCCTGGAGCCTGGCGAGGAGCTTCCCGACGAATGGCCGGTGGACGGTACCTCCGGCTATGAGTTCACCAACCTGGTGAACGGGATTTTCGTTCAGCAGAAGAACGAGCGCGAGTTTACCCGCATTTACCACCGCTACATCGACGGCGTGGCCGATGTGGAGATGCTCATCTACAACAGCAAGAAGCTGATTATGCACATCGCGCTCTCCAGCGAGGTGAATGTTCTCACCAATCTGCTGGCGGAAATCTGCTCGGAGGACCGTCGCGCCCGCGACTTTACCCTGAAGACTTTGCGCGATGCGATCCGCGAGACCATCGCCTGTTTCCCGGTCTACCGCACCTATATCGATGAACGCGGGGAGTACACCGAGCGCGACCAGGGATTTATCCAGAAGGCGGTCGCAAAGGCCAAGCGCGTCAATCCCGGCACGCCCGAGGCGGTCTTCGATTTCTTGCGCGATACCCTCCTGCTGCGTGGCTCGCAGAAGACCGGAGACGACGAACCGCAATATCGCCGCAAGCTCTATTTCGCGTTGAAATTTCAGCAGCTCACCGGTCCGGTGATGGCCAAGGGCCTTGAAGATACCGTCTGTTACGTTTACAACCGCTTCATCTCGCTCAATGAAGTGGGTGGCTCCCCGAAATATTTTGGCATCAGCCTGGAAGACTTCCATTCCGCCAATGCCAAGCGGGCGACGCGCTGGCCCAGCTCCATGCTGGCCTCTTCCACGCATGACACCAAGCGCAGCGAGGATGTGCGCGCGCGTTTGAACGTTCTCTCGGAGATGCCGCAGCTATGGTCCGCACATGTGCTGCGCGCCCGCCGGGCCAATCAGTCAAAAAAAACTACTATCAGCGACGGCCGCCTGGTGCCCGATGCCAATGAGGCCTATTTCCTGTACCAGACGCTTGTAGGGGTATGGCCGTGGAACATCTCCGATCCGCAGCAGAGAGAAGATCTCATCAGGCGCGCGCAGGCCTACATGACCAAGGCCATCCATGAGGCCAAGGTGAACCTGAGCTGGATCAATCAGAGCCCCGAATACGTTGCGGCGATGCAGGCCTTCATCGCCGGCATTCTGACCGGCGGAAAACGGGAGAACCCGTTTGTTACGCAGATGGACCAATTCATGCCCGCAGTCGCGTTCTTCGGGGCCATGAACTCGTTGGCCCAGACTGTGCTCAAACTCACCGCGCCGGGCAGCCCCGACACCTACCAGGGAAACGAGCTGTGGGACTTCAGCCTGGTGGACCCCGATAATCGTCGTCCCGTGGACTTCGATCTGCGCCAGGAGCTGCTGAAGGAGCTTTGTTCCGGCACCAGCGGCGACCTGCATGTGCTCTGCGAAGACCTGCTCCGCAATTATCACGATGGACGCATCAAGATGTGGACGCTGATGCGCGTCCTGCGCTTCCGGCGCAACCATCCTGAGCTGTTTCGCGGAAGCTCCTATACCGCCTTGGAGGTGACGGAAAAGCAGGAGCATCTCTGCGCCTTTGCGCGTCAGGCCCAGGCCAGTGGCCAAAGCTCGACATCATCATCGACATCGATGATGGTGGTGGCGGTCCCGAGATTTTCCTATACGCTGATGAAAGGAAGGGTGCAGGCCCCGCTGGCGGAAGTTTGGGAAAACGCCGAACTGCGCCTGCCCGAGAACGCCCCGGAATCTTTTGAGAACCTCTTCACCGGAGAGACACTGAAGCGCAGCGAGAACGGGACGCTGCTATGCCGCGAAATATTCGCGAGCTTCCCCGTGGCTGTGCTCGTCACGCGCTAAGGCGGTGTCCCGATCGGCGACTTCGGTCAGGTGGGCGAGATTTTGCGCGATCTCCGGCCGCAAGGCATGGGCAGGGAAGCGCCAGCTCCAGTTTCCGTCCGCCTGGGAAGGCACGTTCATGCGGGCATCGCTTCCCAGCTCCAGCACGTCCTGCAGCGGGGCCACGCACAGATCGGCCACCGAAGTCATCGCCGCGCGCATCATCGCCCACACGATGCCTTCCTTGCCTGGCCGCAGATAGGCCTGCGCTGCCTCTTTTTCCGCCGCAGTCGCGCAATTGTTCCACCATCCCAGCGAGGTGTCATTGTCGTGGGTCCCGGTGTAGACGACCGTGTTCTTGACGAAACGGTGCGGCAGGTAAATGTGGGCGCCGCGATCGGCAAAGCCGAATTGCAGAATCCGCATCCCCGGCAGATCGAAATCGTCGCGCAGCTTCTCTACCTCGGGAGTGATGACCCCGAGATCTTCGGCGATCAGCGGCAGTCCCCCCAACGCCCGGCGCAAGCTGTGGAAGAGATCGTGATTTGGACCTTTGATCCAGCTTCCCTTCACCGCGGTCTCTTCCTGCGCGGGGATCTCCCAGTAGGCCTCAAAGCCGCGAAAATGGTCGAGGCGGACGATGTCGCACACCTGCAGCGCCCAGCGCAAACGCTGGATCCACCAGTCATAGCCGCGCGCCTTTAAAACGTCCCAGCGGTAGAGAGGGTTCCCCCAGCGCTGTCCGGTTTCGCTGAAGAAATCAGGGGGACAGCCGGCCACATTGATGGGCTGGAGATTTTCATCGAGTTGGAAGAGCTCCGGATGGGTCCACACATCGGCGCTGTCCAGGTTTACGAAGATGGCGACATCGCCGA
>CAZONJ010000032.1:0-27826 GCA_964581225.1 uncultured Terriglobales bacterium
TGGCATGGGGGACCTCCACAAAACCTATGGATAGTTAGTTGTCAGCCGCTGCTTACACGTTGCCAGGGGTTTCATGAGGTGATTACTAGAGTCATTAAAGAGGTAACAGGACGGAATCCGTACTGCACGGCGGATGGGCGAGCTTCGCTGCGTTCAATCCCCATCCGGTATCTTTATATAAGGAGGAGAGTCCTGATGGCGGAACCTTACACTTACGAAGAGATTGCAAAGATGATCGACCATTCCCTGCTCAATCCGTCGCTGACCGTCACCGAATTGGAGGCGGGTTGCGAGCTGGCATTGCGTTATGACGTGGCGAGCGTCTGCATTCTTCCCTACTACCTTCCCCGATTGGCGGAGCTGCTGGCCGGCAGCACGGTGCAGCCCAGCACCACGATTGGCTTTCCTCATGGCGCGCACCGGACATCGATCAAGATTGCCGAGGCGCAGCAGGCGCTGAAAGATGGGGCGACTGAGTTGGACATGGTGATCAACATCAGCCAGGCGCGCAGCGGCAGTTGGGACTACGTCGCGCGGGAGATCCGCGAGCTGACCGAGGTGACCCACGCCGCCGGGGCAAAGATCAAAGTCATCTTCGAAAACGCATACCTCGACGAAGCGGCGAAGCTCCGCCTGTGCGAGATCTGCGGCGAGATCAGGGTCGATTGGGTGAAGACGTCCACCGGCTATGCCGCAAGTGGCGCGACCCTCGAAGACCTCAAGCTGATGAGGGGCCATTCGCCCGAATTTGTCCAAGTAAAGGCCGCTGGTGGAGTGCGCGACTTCGATGCGCTGCTTGCGGTCCGGGCAATTGGAGTCACCCGCGTGGGCGCGACCCGCACCGCCGCAATGCTTGATGAATGCCGGAAGCGGCTTTCAGGAAAATAAACTAAACTTATTCGGATCATGGTTTGCGCCAGCGCGTAAAGAGCGTATATCTGAACTGCTGTAAAAGCCTCACTCTCGCCAACCCGGAGCGGTGAAGCCCGGTACTAGGCTGAGGCTGGAGAAACTATGCACCCGTCGTTTATGAATCCATCATTCATGAAGCTGTTCTTCCTTTCCCTAGCGATCGTCGTTGCGGCGCCTCAGCAAACGACCGATCTTCACATCAAGGCGGAGCGGCTTCAGAGCCTTCCGCTGATTTCTCCATCCGGCAATGGCGCGGCCTCTGCCGGGACCTTCAATCCGGCGGCGGTGCGAGTTGGAGATCAAATCGTCCTGCTCTATCGCGAGCAGGACCGCAATGGCACCTCGCGCATCGGCTACGCGTCCAGTCGTGACGGGGTCCATTTCAATGTGAGGCCGGAGCCGGTCTTTGTCCCGGAGGCAGCCTACGAGAAAGATGGCGGCGTAGAAGACCCGCGCATATTGAAGATCGGCGACACCTATTACATGACATATACCGGATACAACAAGCGCGATGCGCAACTCTGCCTGGCCACCTCCAAAGACTTGATGCACTGGGAGCGCAAAGGCATTCTTCTGCCCGCTTATAAAGGAAAGTGGAATGTCCGATGGACGAAGTCGGGCGCAATCGTCCCGCAAAAGATCCATGGCAAATACTGGATGTATTATCTCGGCACTGCCGCCGACAACCGCGACTACATGGGGATCGCCAGCTCCGGCGACCTTCTCCACTGGACCGATGCCATCGATCATCCGGTATTGCCGCGCCGCGCCGGACAATGGGACTCTCGGGTGATGGAGCCGGGACCGCCTCCGGTGTTGACCGACCGAGGCATCCTGCTCATCTATAACGGCGCGGATGATGGCCTCGTATACTCCACCGGCTGGGTGCTCTTTGACAAGGACGATCCAACGCGCGTGCTGGCCCGCGCGGAGGTCCCTTTCATCAAGCCTGAGCTGCCATGGGAAAAGGAAGGGCAGGTCCCCAATGTGATTTTTACCGAAGGCATGGTCCAGGAGAAAGGCAGTATGCTGCTGTACTATGGCGGAGCGGACAAATACATTGGCGGAATGCGGGCCATGATCTACCCTGCCGCTAAATAAACGGCATTCGATACGAATCGTTGAAGTAGGTCCGATAAGGAGATTTCATGAGACGTTGGCTGGCAGGAGCGGGCATCCTCTCTATACTGTTTTGTCTTCCTGCGGATGCGGCAGAGGCCCACGCCAACCCGCAGGCCAGCACGCCTTCCGCATCCCAGGCGCAGGCCGATTTACCGGCGGCGGGAGTGGCATCTTTAAAGAGCTATATTCACAATGCCTGGCAGACGCTCACGCGGTCGATGGAAGACTGCAAATCGATTGCTGACCCCAAGTTGAAGGAGCAGCCCGTCCTGTATGTGCCGCATGATTTTCAGCTCCCGGCGAAGGTCCACGCGCTGGAGTCAGCTTGCGGCGTTCGTGTGCAACAACTGCCAAAGAGCATTGACCATATCGACGCGCTGACTCCACAGGAGGTCGGGCAGCAAGGGCTGCTCTATCTTCCGAATCCCTACATCGTGCCGGGCGGACGCTTCAACGAAATGTATGGATGGGACAGCTACTTCATTATCCGCGGCCTCTTGGATGACAATCAGCTGAATACCGCGCGCGGGATGATCGAAAACTTCTTCTTTGAAATCGACCACTATGGAGCGGTCCTGAACGCAAATCGCACGTATTACTTCACCCGCTCGCAGCCTCCTTTTCTTACCTCCATGATTTCCGCTTACCTTACAGCGGAGAAGGCGCAGGGCCATGACGACCGGCAGTGGCTGGAAAAGGCTTATGGCTACGCGCAGCGCGATTATGATTTGTGGACCCACGATCCGCACCTAGCCGGCGATACCGGCCTGGCGCGATACTTCGATTTCGGCGAGGGTCCCGTACCGGAGATGGGCGACGATCCGCATTACTACGCGCAGGTGACGAGTTACGTTGCCACTCATCCCACGCAGAGCGATAGCTATCTGGCCGGAAGCGCAAATACGACCATGGCGCCGGCTGCGAGCATAGGTCCCGTGTTCACCGTCCAGGTCTGTGGAGGGGGCCAGCCTTCTGCGTCCGCTTCTGCGTCCTCTTCAACTGCGGCCTCGCAGTTTTGCGCGGCGCAAGAAAAAGTCTCGCTTTCCGAAGACTATTACAAGGGCGACCGCAGCATGCGTGAGTCCGGCTTCGACATCTCCTTCCGCTTCGGCCCTTTCAGCGGTTCGACCCATCACTTTGCTCCGGTTTGTTTGAACAGCCTGCTGTACAGGGCCGAGACCGATATGGAGCAGATGGCGACGACGCTGGGCAAGCCAGAGCAGGCGCGCAGATGGCATGAGCGGGCCGAGCTGCGAAAGTCCGCAATCAATAAGTATCTGTGGAAGCAGGATTCAGGGATGTTCTTCGATTATGACTTCCTGACAAAACAGCAGTCTTCCTACGATTATGTGACTACTTTCTATCCTTTGTGGGCCGGACTTGCAACTCCGGAGCAGGCGCATGCGGTGGCGCAAAATCTTGGAACATTTGAGAGAGCGGGCGGCGTAGCGATGAGCGACCGCATCACCGGAGTGCAGTGGGACCTGCCTTACGGGTGGGCGCCGATCCAACTGCTCGCCGTGGAAGGGCTACGGAGATATGGATTCCATGATGCCGCCGACCGCATCTCTCGCGAATTCGTCTCCACCGTGCTGCAGAACTTTCAGCGCGAGGGCACTATCCGGGAGAAATACAACGTCGTCACCCGCACTACCGACGCCAACGTCACTGTGGGATACAAGAGCAATGTTGTCGGGTTTGGCTGGACCAATGGAGTCACGCTGGAGCTGCTGCGGGGTCTGGCAGGGCACTGATTTTGCGCGTGATTGCGGCGAAGTCAGCGCACATTTTCCAATTGCGGATGCTGCGAGGACTGCAATTGTTCCGCAGCTTTCAGTTCGCGCTCCGCATCCTCGCTCCTTCCCATGCCGCGATAAGCCTCGCCCAAAAGATGATGCGAGATGAAATTGTTGGGGTCCATCTTCACCGCCTTCCGCAGATATAAAGTCGCAAGCTGATAATCCTGCTTCTTTATCTGCACCTTGCCCATGAGGATGTAAGCGCCGGTGGAGTTGGCATCCAGCAGGAAAGAGCGTTGCAGCAGCTTTTCGGCATCATCGTAGCGGCCGCTGCGGATGTAAGCGTCGGCCAGGCGGTCATAGGTAGCAGCGTAGCCGGGATTCAGCTTAAGTTCCTGCTCCAATTCCTGGATGCTCTTCGGAATGTCGGATTTGTACAAGTAATACTCTCCCAGCAGGAAGTGGGCGAGGGGCAGCTTCGGATCAAGCGCGATTGCCTTCTGCGCGCTGGCTTCCGCGATCGGATCGATCCCCTGCCGCAGCAACAGCCGAGCTATGAGCAAATGGCTGGCGGCGGAATCGGGAGGCACGCCATACATCCGCGCCGCCTGCAAGCGCGCATTTTCATAGTCGCGGGTCTGGATGTAGGAGAGCGCAAGCACATACGAAGACTCGACGCTGGTCTCCGGGGCCCACGCCTGGAGCTGCTTCAGCAGCGGGATCGCATCGGCAGCGCGTCCGGTCTGAAAAAGGGAGATGCCGCGCAGCTGCACTGCCTCGTGGTCGTTCGGGTCCTCCTCGATTGCCTTTGCAAACTCCTCCTGTGCGTGCACAAAATCGCTTTGCCGATAGTAAGCCAGCCCCAACTCGCGGTGAATGCCCTTCATCTCGGGACGAATCTTCTGCAACTCCTGAAGTTTCCCAACGGCATCGCTGAATCTTCCCTGCTCGATCAGGCGATGGACCTCGCCCAACTCCGGCGCCAGATGCTGCGGGGGAGCAGCGGAGATCTGCGCCTGACTGGAGGGCGCTGCAGGAATCGAGGACGACTGAGCACAAAGTGGAAGCGCGGACAAGAAGAGCAGTAAGTAAAGAAAATATCGATAAGGCAGCATCATTTCGCCCAGCTTATCCTTTCCCCGGAGAAAAAGAAAAGGGGAGCGGAATTTTGCTCCCCTTTTAGGTTGAACGGTCAGAAGATCTAGAACTCGACCCTCAGACCGAATTGCAGGTTTCGCATCTGTGCCACATTGCCTTGGATATCGGTGATTCGACCTTGTCCGCTGCAATCAATGCAAGAGCTAGGAGTGCCAAGCTGCGGGTGGTTGAAGAGATTGAATACCTCCATCCGGAACTGGGCGCTCGCCCGTTCGGTAAACGCAAACCGCTTGGCCACCGAGATATCGGTGTTGGCGTAGCGTGGACCGTAGAGCGAGTTGCGGCTGCCGAATGTCTCCGCAGCCGGGCGGGTAAAGCCATTTCCAGAGGAACCATTGCTTCCGAACGTGGATGTCGGGGTGAAGTACTGGACGTACGGGCTGCCCTTGGCCGGTGTCTGCAACCCACTGACGCTCAGGTTCGTGCTTCCGGTATGGGCCGCCCAGCATGGGCCTACATCGATATCAGAACCGCACTCGCCATAACCGACGCTGAAAGGCAAGCCGCTCATCCATGTGACGGTCCCGCTGAGCTGGTAGCCGCCAACCACATAGTCGAGCCACTTAGGAATATTCGCGGCGTATGGCTTGCCGTGGCCAATGGGCAACTCATAGACGGAATTCAACAGGAAGACATGTTTGCGGTTGAAATCCACCAGACCGTAGTGCGGCTGATTGATGAAGTAGCCCTGGTCGTAATTCAGAGCTTTCGACCAGGTGTAATGCGCCTGCAATTGCAGTCCCCTGGAAAATCGCTTTTCGATACTGGTCTGAAGCGCATTGTAGTTGCTGCTTGCCAGATTGCCGAAGTAGGCGATGTCCTGGGTCCAGCCATAGCGGGCGAAATACGGGCGACGGGCGTTTCGTGGGACACCTGCCTTAAAGCCGATTACGGTGGGCTCATTAGCGTTGACGTCGGGGTTGTTACCGGCAAAGACATGGGTGCCTTTATTACCGACGTAGGCGACGTCCACCGTGACAGTCTGGCCAAGCTGGTGCTGGATGGTCAGATTATAGGCATCGAGAGTCGGAATGCGGACATGGAAGGGACGCGCGCGGGCATTGATCTGGTTCGGCAAAGGCAGTAATCCATTGGACGGTACCTGAGCAAACACCGGCGCAGGCGGTCCCTGGGACAGTGTAAAGACCCCAGCAGTGCTGGATGCCGCCGTAACGTTCTGGCTGGAAAGGACCGGCAAGTTCTGAGTAACGGTGTGGCCGAATACGGAGCCGAAGACGCCGATATCGAAGCTGCGACCGTACCCCATGCGAACTACGGTTTTAGGCGTCGCCTGATAGGCGATGCCCAACCGAGGGGCAAGGTTCTTATAGCTGTTATCGACGCCCATATTCATTGGGACTCCGCCGACGCCGGCAACATGCAGGTCTCCATCATTGAGATTCAAGAGTGCGCCATTCCCGGCCTTGTTCACTGTCTCAGGGAAATAAATTTCCCAGCGCAGCCCGTAATTGAGGGTTAATTTCGGGGTCACGCGGAAGGTGTCTTGCCCGTAGAAGAACCAGCGCTTCTGGCGCTCCGCAGCATCGGTTGAGGTGCTGATGTAGCGCGAGAGGTTGGTAACCTCGCCGAGCAGCATGGTAGCCAGAGCGGAACCGCCGGGAACAGGCTGAGTTGGGTCGGAGGTAAAGCCTTGCCCAAAGGAAAGTTCGCCCACCCGGTGGCGATCGCTGGGTACCCGCAGATTGTGGGCATTGCGAATATCTCCGCCGAATTTGAAGGAGTGGTTCCCCAGCATCTTGGTCCAGTTATTCACAAATTGGATCTGACTCTCGTTTTCGACCAGCGGGCAGTTGCAACGTCCTACGTCCAAGCCTTCGCCGAATTCGCTGATACCGGCGGCGCCCTGAATGGCACCCGAACCATTTCCGGCAAAGCTGATCTGGGAGAAGCCCGAGGTAAAGCTGTTGCTTGTGTTGAGACCGGGGATACCTGCGGCCGTCATGGGTTGCGTCCCGAAATCATTGGGCGAAACGTTCACGTGGTAACGGAAGAAACCAAAACGGAAATCCGTAACCAGACTTGAGTTCAGGGCATAGTCAAATCCTGTCGCCAGGCTTTGATTCTGCGTGTTGGACTTGCCGGCGAAGCCACCGGGGCCGAAACCCTGACCGCCCGCGACTCCGAAGGCGCCTTTGCCCGAAAGGTTGAACTTTTGCAGGCTGTAGCGTCCGAAGATGTGCAGGTTCTGAGTGGTAGTGTTATCGATGCGCACATCGTAACCATCTTCATTGAAGATGCCAAAACCATTGGCGACATAATTGTTGATGGTGCCTCCGGTGGTAGGCGCGGGGAGTTGCTTCAACAGGGCGACCGCCTGAGGAGAGATCGAGCCGGAAGGGATAATGTTACCTACAGCAGGAGTGCGTGTGCCCAAAGGACCTGGGAGGTATATCTGGTTGGTTCCGCCATTCAGATATTCGCTGAGGTTACAGGGTGCCCCTGCCAGACAGGTGCTGCGCACCAGATTGGTGGGAACGGTCTCCAGGAATGAATTGCCGGTCTTCTGGCGAGTGCCTTGATAATCCCCGAAGAAGAACAGCTTGTCTTTAATGATCCTGCCACCCACGGACCCGCCGAACTGGTTCCAAAGAGTGGGCGGAAGCATGCGTTTCGTGATCGGGTCAGGCTGAAAATTCGTAAACGGGTCACGGGCCTGGAATTTATCACTGCGGCGAAATTCAAAGGCGCTGCCATGGAGGTCATTGCTGCCCGACTTGGTCTGCGTAGTCACCACACCGGCGATCGCTTTGCCAAACTCGGCGTCGTAGTTTTGGGTGGTGATCTTGGTCTCTTGCAGGGAATCCAGGTTGGGATTGATGACGATAATGCCCAGGATCGGATCCTGGTTATCGGTCCCGTCCAGTTCGTAGGCGGTGCCGGCGAACTGCTGCCCGTTTACAAAGATTTGCTGGCTGCCTTGTGGGTTCTCAGAGCTGGCATGAGACCACGTCATCTTAGTGGTGCCCGGGCTGAGCAACAGGAAATTGGTGAAGTTGCGATTGAAGATCGGCAGCTGCTCCGTCGAGCGTTCGTTAAAAATTGTGGAGACGTCCGCTCTTTCGGTCTGGAGCTGTGGGGCTTCCGAAGTCACTTCCACCGCCTGGCTTACGTTGCCGACCTGCAACTGGGCGTCGACGCGGACGATGGTGTCCGCCGAAACCTGCACATTATTGTTCGTAAGCGACTCGAAATTCGGGGCCTCTACCTTGACGCTGTAGATGTCCGGGATCAGGTGGCTTGCTGTGTAATTCCCGGACTCGTTGCTTGTCGTTGTCTCCGATGTGCCTTTTCTCACATCGGTCACCGTGATCTTCGCATTCGGCACCACCGCCCCTTGATTATCGGTGACGGTGCCGGAAATCGATCCGTAGACCGCTTGTCCAAAACTTAGCGTTGGGATGGCTAGCATCCCGGCGCACAAAAAAAGCGCCCATAAAGTTTTCAATGAGCTTCGCATGTTCCACCTCTTCATTCCCGGCCGGACCCATTCCATGTCCGTTGTTGTTTACTTTTGTTGATCATCTGCAAGCAAACAGAAGCAATCAAATTCAAACTTGACCCAATGCGGATTTGCCGAAGAGCATTTTGTTTAAGGCTTATCCGGCGGCAACTCTAGTGCAGTACGGTCTTTGAAGTCAAGGGATAAATCACAAGTAGTCAACCACTTTCCGGGAATGGATTGGGGCTATGAAAAAGTGAATGTTGCAGAGTTCATGCAATGAAAAAACATATTTATTGCGGCTTGGATTGTGCAGCCAAATCGATTGCCAGCTTTGACTCTTCCGCCGCCCTCTTGAAATCTCCACTTTGTCTTAGAGCCACCGCTAGCTGCTGATGTGCGGGCACATAGCCAGGGTAAGCCTTGATTGCGCTCTCAAACTGCGAGAGAGCGCCTTGCAGGTCGCCGGCGTTCATCAGCTTTATTCCAGAATTGGTAGCAAAGCTCGCCGCCTGGATTCCTATTTTATTTTGCCGGATCTCATTGGCGATCCGGTTTTCCTGGGCGGCGGCCGCGGAATTTCCCTGTTGCTTGAGGACGGCGGCCAGGGTGGTATGTGCCCCGGCAAAATCCGGCTGCAGCCTGATTGCGGTTTTCAAAGCGCCTGCCGCTTCCGGCAGCTTGCCCATCTGCTTCCAAACCGTTCCCAGCGTGTAATACGCTTCGGCATAATCCGGTTTGAGGCGCACAACTTTTTGCAGCTCCGCCGCCGATCCCTCGAAGTTGCCCATCTGCCAGAGAGTTACTCCGAGAGTGTAGTGCGGGTCAGGAAGATTGGCGCCCAGCTCCGCCGCCTTGCGCAGTTCGCTAACGGCGTCCTGCAAATCGTCCTTCAGCTTATAAGCCAGGCCGAGGTTGTAATGCAGTTCGGCATCGTTGGGAGCGGTTTGCAATCCCTGCTGGAACTCGCGCACCGCGCCGTCAAAGTCCGCTTTTTGCAGATAGGCAGCGCCAAGATTGTTGCGGTAGCTGACGTCCTGCGGGGCGAGAGCAATGGCGCGCTGAATTTCAGCGATGGCATCGTCGATCTTCGCCGCCTGAGTAAGCGCGAGACCAAGATTATTGTGCAGATCGGGATTGTTGGGTTCGAGCGCAAGAGCATGGCGAAAGGCGCCGATTGCGCCGTCACTGTCGCCCAGCCGCTGAAGGATGATCCCGAGCTGGTCCTGTTGCTCGGCATTTTCCGGTTGCAATTCAGTGGAGCGCTTGAGGGCTTCCGCCGCCCCGGTAAGATCTCCTTGCTTGTTGAGCGCCATCCCGAGGTAATAAAATCCAGCCGACAGATTGGGATTGAGGCGCACGGCCGCCTGCAACTCCGGGACCGCCAGCCCGGCTTTCTCCTGCTGCAAATACAAGACGCCAAGATGCAGATGCGGCCCGGCGATTTCGGGACCAAGCTGGATTGCCTTCTTGAACTGCTCGATGGCCTCGCTCTTCCGCCCTTCCTGCACCAGGACCGCGCCCAGATCGTCGTAAGCGCCCGCGTTCGCGGGCTGCAGCTTGATCGCGGTCCTTAAATGCGCTTCCGCCTCCTGATTGGCCCCGACTCCGCTTAAGGCGTGGGCAAAGGCGATACGCGCGGGCGCGTCCAGTGGACCGAGTTTCTGCGCCTCTCGAAAGTTCGCGACCGCCTCCGTAAGTTGGCCGTCCTGCGCCAGCGCCTCTGCCAGATGGATGGTATTCAGTTGCAGGCGGGGGTTCAGGCTGACCGATTTTTGCAATTCCGGAATGGCGAGCCTGGGCTGGGATTGCAACATCAGCACATAACCGAGCAAATCATGCAGCTCCGCCGATTGCGGCAGGACTTGGACTAGTTGTTCGAAGCCTGTTCGGGCCGTCGCCAGATCTCCCTTATTCAGCGCCTCGACAGATTGCCGGTAGAGCTTCTGCGCGTCATTCTGCTCGGAGATGTTGCCGGGAGCACGGGTCTGGGCAAGCGATAAGATGGCAAGGCCGAACAGCAGAAAAACTCGCATGCCTCTGCGGACTAAGATCAAAAAAGGCTTGAGGAACTGCATATCAAAATCATTGCTGGGGTCGAGAGAAATTCTACCTGATTTGTAGAAGCTTATTGCTGGCCCGCAAAAGATTTATAATCCCAGCAATATCTCAATCTTTGGCGGTGCGTATCCGTTCCGGCGCCATTTTGCTGTTGGCAGCAATAACGTTCAGCTTGCTTCAGCCAAAATCGAATTACTCCCTCGTCTCTCCGGCTTCCACCGGCCAGGAACAGCCTGACAATTCGCCGACCAACCAGTCGCGCACCGCATACTTTGAGGACGTGGCAGTCAAGGCAGGGCTCACCCAGGAGATTATCTCCGGCGAAAAGGACGTCAAAAACTACATCATCGAAACCACCGGGACCGGAGTGGCGATCTTCGACTATGACAATGACGGATGGCCAGACATCTTCGTTGTGAACGGGACCAAGCTCGGCAACCAGCCTAAAGATTCCGCGCCTAGCAACCATCTCTATCACAACAATCATGATGGGACCTTTACCGACGTGACCGCCAAGGCCGGGCTAAGAAGCAGTGGGTGGGGCCAGGGGGTCTGCGTGGGAGATTATGACAATGACGGCTTTGACGATCTCTACGTCACTTATTACGGGAAGAACCGGCTCTATCACAATGAAGGCAACGGAACATTCAAAGAGGTCGCAGGAACTGCCGGCGTGGCGGGCGAGGGAAACCGCTGGGGGACAGGCTGCGCCTTCGTCGATTATGATCGCGACGGCCTGCTCGATGTTGTGGTCGCCAACTATGTAGATTTCGATCTCGCCACCGCTCCCGCTCCGGGGGAGAGCGCCTCCTGCATGTGGAAGGGCGTCGCGGTGATGTGCGGCCCGCGCGGGCTGAAGGGGGACACAAACGTCCTCTATCACAACCTGGGAAACGGCAAATTCAAGGAAGTGACTAAGCAGGCGGGCATCGACCAGACTTCAGGACATTATTGCTTCAGCGTCTCGACGCTGGACTACGACGAAGACGGCTGGCCGGACATTTATATAGCCTGCGACAGCACGCCCAGCATTCTTTATCGCAATAATCATGATGGGACCTTCACCGACAAGGCAGTTATTAGCGGAGCTGCATATAACGAGGATGGCCGGGAGCAGGCGGGAATGGGGTCGACGGTGGCCGACTATGATGGCGATGGACACCTCGACATTTTCAAGACCAATTTCTCCGACGATACCTCGACGCTGTATCGCAACAATCATGATGGGACCTTTTCCGACGTGACCTCGACCGCCGGCTTAGGACTTAACACCAGCTATCTTGGATGGGGCGTAATGTTTTTTGATTTTGACAATGACGGCTGGCCCGACCTGCTGCTGGTCAACGGACATGTCTATCCCCAGGTGGACAAGTACAAGCTGGGGGCGAACTATCGGGAGCCCCGCGTGTTGTATCACAACAACGGCAAAGGCGGCTTTGAAGATATATCCAAATCCTCCGGTCCGGGGATCAATACGCCGAGCTCCGCCCGGGGACTTGCTGTTGGCGATCTCTGGAACAACGGCAAGCTTTCAGCCGTGATCTCCAACATGGGAGGCATCCCAAGCCTTCTGGTCAATAAAATTTCGTACTCGAACCATTGGGCCGGCATTCGGACCATCGGAAGCAAATCCAATCGCGACGGCATCGGCGCACGAGTCACTTTGAAAGCGGGAGGGCGGAGCCGGGTGGACGAAGTTCGCAGCGGATCGAGCTACAGCTCCAGCAGCGACATGCGCCTCCACTTCGGCCTGGGGAGCGCAACCAAAGTGGATTCAGTCCTCGTCCAGTGGCCCAGCGGACTGCTTGAGCAGTTTTCCGATATAAAAATCGACGCTATGAATACTGTGAAAGAGGGGACAGGCAAGGCGGTCGAAACGGCGACGCAGAAGCCGCACTGAGTCAGCTGTGCGAGGGGAGGGTGGTGGTGCGAACGATTCCACTTCCCTCTTTGATGTAGAGGAGGCGGTTTACCGGAACATTATTCATCCTGTCCACCTGCCCGCTGGGCCAGCGTATTTCGATCAGCTCTACTTTTTCAGCTTTGCCTAATCCAAAATGCACACGCAGATCGTTTTGCGACAGATAGCTGCCTCCGCTGCGCACTTCGTCGATTTGCTCCAGCGGCTTTGCAGATTCGGCGGAGCGGCTTACGCAGCGGATGCGCGCGCCGATGCCGCTGCGGTTGGACCTGGTCCCAATGGTGCGAATCTTGATCCAGTTGTTTTTCGCTATGGAATCGCAGCGCACCAGTTGGGGATAGTCATTGACGGTATTGACGACGAAGTCGATATCGCCGTCATTATCGAAGTCCCCGAAGGCGCAGCCGCGCGCGGCCACTGGAGTAGTGATGCCTGGCCCTGCTTTCAACGACACATCCTCAAAACGTCCGTTGCGCAGGTTGCGATAGAGCAGCTTGCGCTGGGCATAGCCTGCCTCGGTCTTGAGTTGCTCGACTTCAGGATAGACATGGCCATCGCAGATCAGGATGTCGAGCCAGCCGTCATTATCCATATCGAAAAAGCCGCAGCCCCAGCTCAGAAATTTGGTGTTCACTCCCAGCCCCGCGGCAAAGGTGACATCTTCAAAGTTGCCGCCGCCCTGGTTGTGGTACAGCGAATCGGTGTCCCCGGCAAAATTGGTTTTCAGGATGTCGAGGTTCCCGTCATGATCGTAATCGCCGGCCGCCACTCCCATGCCGGCCTGCGGCTTGCCATCCGGGCTAAGCGCTGCCCCCGCGGTAATGCCCACGTCCTCGAATTTTCCATTCTGCAGATTTTGATATAGCACGCTGGCGGTGGAATCGTTTGCCACGTAAATGTCGGGCCAGCCATCGTTGTTGAAATCCGCTACCAGCACACCCAGCCCGAATGTTCCGTTGGCGCGGGTAATGCCGGAAGATTCGGAGACATCGGTGAAAGTGCCGTTGCCATTATTGTGGTAGAGGATGTTCTTCCCTCCCTGCAATCCCGGCGGGCCACAGGCGACCATGACTCCTTTGTACAGACACGGACCGGATTCGGGCAGCGGCGCCGTCTTTAAATCCAGATCGATATAGTTGGCGACAAATAAGTCGAGATGGCCGTCGCGATCATAATCGACGAAGGCGCAGCCGGTGTTCCAGCGATTCCCGCTGCCGCCGACGCCGGCTTTGCCGGTAACGTCGGTGAAGGTCCCGTCTCCGTTGTTGTGGTATAGCGCATTTTTTCCAAAGTAAGTGATAAAGAGATCGTCATTGCCATCATTGTCGTAATCGCCGATGCAGACACCCTGCCCCCATCCGGAACGCGCCAGTCCGGCTTTGAGGGTCACATCCGTGAAGGTGCCATCACGATTATTTTTAAAAAGATGGCAGGCCGGCTCCTGGCCTTTGGGAAATCCTTCCAGTCTCCAACCATTCACAAGAAAGATATCGAGCCAGCCGTCATTATCGTAGTCGTAGAATGCGACGCCGCATCCGGTGGTTTCAAGCAGATATTTATTTTTCTTCTCGCCGCCGAAGATGGTCCTGGCATTCAGGCCGGATTGCCGTGCAACATCCACAAAGCTCACGTCCAGCGGCTGTCCTGGTTCTATCCCGGCGGATGCGGCGGGTTTTGACTGCCCCATTAGGGTCAGCGGACGCGCAATATTCAAGATCTGATCGAGAGAAAGGACCAGAGTAGTGCGGCTTAGGGAGTTCAGAAAGCTGCGTCGTGTCCAGGACAACAGGAGATACTTACCTTTGTGTTAGGATTGCTACCGCTTTATTAAAGCATAACCCCTTCAAGATTATGAGAGCAGGCTTGGACGCGCGCAGATTCAGCTTCCATTGCATTTCGTTATTGATCGTTTGCGCAAACCTGGTTTGCGCCCAGACGCTGCCCAACTCGCCGTCACCACCGACCGGACTGGAGCTCACGCGTCCCATTCGTTCGTGGGAGTTTCTTGACGCAGTCGGTCAGCGGGCAGCGCTTTTCGGGGATGAATCCGGGCGCATGGAGGGCTGGGTCTATCCGCTCAAGCTCTTCCGCGATTTTCATCTGCGCTTTCATCTGCAAGATCGTACCCTCTCGGCTGCGGAGCAGGCGCGCCAACTTACCGTCCATTTGGAGAGCTCGTCGGTTGTCTACGCCAACGCCGCATTCAGCGTGCGCGAAACCTTTATCGTTCCACCCACTGAAGCCGGGGCAATCATCCGCCTGGACATAGATTCGTTTGCGCCCATTCAGGTCGAGGCCCAGTTCGTCCGGGACTTCCAATTGATGTGGCCCGCAGCTATTGGCGGCACCTACATGGGATGGGACCCGCAGCTCAAGGCTTTCACGATGGGCCATGAGCAGCGGCAGTTTGCAGGGATGGTGGGCTCGCCCCAGTCGGTCGAACATTCTTTGGAGTTTTTCACCAACAGCGGCTCCAGTAACGTGAACAGCCTCAGCCTGGCCCGAGTGGAAAAGGGACACGCGACGCAGTACATCTTTATCGCCGGTTCGGCCCATGGACCTGAAGAGGCCCGGCAAAATTATCAGCGCATCTCCGGGAGCGCCGAGGCGCTGCAAGCGGCAGCGGCAAAGTACTACTCCGATTATTTGAAGCGGACGATCTCGCTGAGCCTGCCTGACCCGCAGATTCAGGCCGCGTATGACTGGTCGCGCATCAGCGTGATCCAGGGACTGGTAAATAATCCTTTTCTCGGCGAGGGATTGATCGCCGGATACCGCACCTCCGGCAATAGCGCCCGGCCGGGCTTTGCCTGGTTCTTTGGGCGCGATTCGCTCTACACCGATCTCGCGCTGGATGCGATTGGCGATTATTCCACCACCCGGATCGCGCTGGACTTTATCGCCAAATATCAGCGCGCCGATGGCAAGATCGAACACGAGGTTTCGCAATCCGCCACTCTGGTCGCGTGGTTCAAGGATTTTCCTTATCCGTATGCCGCTGCGGACGCCACGCCGCTCTTCATCCTTGCGGTCAACGATTATGTAAGCTCCAGCGGAGATATCGCGTTTTTGCAGCAGCATTGGGACAACGTATGGCGCGCCTACCAGTTCCTGCACTCCACCTACGATGCGCAAGGGCTGCCGCAAAACCTTGGGGTAGGACACGGATGGGTGGAAGGCGGCCCTCTGCTGCCGGTAAAGACCGAGGTTTATCAGAGCGCGCTGGGCGCGGCCTCACTGAGCGGGCTGGCAAATCTGGCGCGCCTGGCAGGAAAGGCCGATATACAGAAGCAGCTCGAAGGGGAATTCGCCACGCATAAAGATCTTGTGAACCGCCTCTTCTGGTCGGGAGATAAGAACACCCTGGTATTCGCGCTGGATAAGAACAACCAGCAGGCGCCAATCCCGACTGTCCTCAGCACCGCTCCCATGTGGTTCAATATCTTCGATCCGGCCAAGGCGGATGCGACGATCAATTCTTTGTCCCAGGCCGACCACTCCACCGATTGGGGAATGCGCATCATCTCCGATGAGAACCCAGTGTTCGATCCGACCGGATACCACTTCGGCAGCGTGTGGCCGCTGTTCACCGGATGGGCCTCGGTGGGGGAGTATGCGTATCATCGTCCGCTGCCGGCCTATGCCAACCTGCGCGCCAACGCGTTACTTGCGCTGGACGGGCCGCTGGGCCATGTGACCGAGGTCCTCTCCGGCACATATTATGAGGCGCTGCCCACCAGCTCGCCGCACCAGATATGGTCGTCCGCCATGGTATTGAATCCAACGATCAAGGGACTATTGGGAATCAATAGCTCCGCGACCGAGCATACGGTGGTTGTCGCCCCTCATGTGCCTGCCGACTGGAACTCATGGTCAGCGACGAATGTTCCAGCATGTGGCGGGACCGTTGATCTCGTATATAAAAAGACGCCGACGGAAATTTCTCTGCAATCGATCGGGAGAGGCAGCCGCGACTGCACCCTGGTTTTCTCCCCGGGAGTCAGCCCGCGGGCGCGCACCCGAGGGGGCACGCCAGAGATCACCTTGCATGACAAGCACCTCACCGTCCGCGCTCCCATTCTGGCAGGCCCAAGCACGATTCGCTTGCAGGTCAGTGACGATTTTGGGCTGGCGCTGCCAGCCGGCCTGCCGCCGCTCGGCTCGAAAAGCCGCAACCTGAAAATTATTCGCGAGGAATGGAGCGCCAATCGCAAGCAGCTCCGTATGCAGATGAGTGGGATTGCAGGCAGCAGCTACTCGCTCAAAACCTATGGATCGAAGATTGGATCGGTAAGCGGTGGGAAGGTGATGGAGAGCGGAGAGAACACACAGACGCTTGAAATCTCATTTCCCGGCGACGCCTCGAATGCCGCATACACCACGCAGACGGTAATTTTAAATTTCAGCAATTAGAATTATTTTTAACCGGAGATCGCGAGAGAGGAGTCCACAAATCATGAGAAACAGATTGGCCAACATTTTTTTATTTTTGTGCCTCACGGCCCAACTTACCTTCACCGGCTGTTCCAAAACGGGAGAACCAACGCCGGGCGGACAGTCCGACAGCGATGCCCAGCATTCTCCGGAGCAGTGGTGGAAGCATGCGGTCTTTTATGAAATTTATCCGCGCAGCTTTGCCGACTCCGACAACAACGGCACGGGCGACATCAACGGCATCACCTCCAGGCTGGATTACCTGAAGCAGCTCGGTGTGGACGCAATCTGGATCACTCCCTGCTTCCCCTCGCCACAGGTGGATTTTGGCTACGACGTCTCGGATTACGAAAACATCGATCCCCAGTATGGCACCCTGGCCGATTTCGACCGGCTGGTGAGCGAAGGCAAGAAGCGCGGGATCCGCGTCATCCTGGATTTCGTCATGAACCATACCTCAGACCGTCATGCATGGTTTGTGGATTCGCGTTCTTCGCGCACTGCCGCAAAGCGTGACTGGTATGTGTGGCGAGACGGCGCGGCCGCCGGCCAGCCGCCCAACAATTGGGTCTCGACCTTCGGGGGCCCCGCCTGGAAGTTCGATCCGGTAACTAAGCAGTACTACTACCATTATTTTTATGCGGAGCAGCCTGACCTGAACTGGCGCAATCCCGCGGTCAAGGATGCGATGTTCGATGTGACTCGCTTCTGGTATAAGCGCGGTGTCGCCGGCTTCCGGCTGGATGCGGTAGACACGCTCTACGAAGATCCGCAACTGCACAATAATCCGGTGCTTCCCGGCAAAAATCAGTTTGGAGATCCCAACGAGGAAAACACCTATAACACCAAGCTCCCGGAGGTGCACGATACGCTTCGAGAATTGCGCCACGTAGCGGACGAAAGCGATGCGGTGCTGATCGGCGAGACCTGGACCAGCAACATCGACGAGCTGAAGCAATACTATGGCGCCCATGGCAACGAGCTGCACATGCCGATGGATTTTCTCTTCACCATGGTGAACAAACTTTCTCCAGCCGAGTTCCGCAAGCAGATCTCCGGGGTCGAAACGGCGGGCTGGCCGGTGTTTGTGTTGAGCAATCACGATATCCGCCGCCATTACAACCGTTATGGCGACGGCGTCCACAACGACCAGATTGCCAAGGTGATGGCCACTCTCTATCTCACGCTTCGCGGCACTCCCATCATGTATTACGGGGAAGAGATCGGGATGCAGAACAACGATCCTAAAAGAAAAGAAGATGTGAAGGACCCGATTGGCAGAAGAGGATGGCCCAAAGAAAAAGGACGCGATGGCGAGCGCACTCCTATGCAGTGGAACAGCTCTACAAATGCGGGCTTCAGCACCGCCAAGCCCTGGTTGCCGGTTCCGCCGAGCTATAAAACCCACAACGTCACGACTGAGGAGCAGGATCCGGACTCGCTGCTGAGCTTTTACCGGAAGATTCTGACTCTGCGCCATCAAAATCCCGCGCTGCTGGATGGAGACTACAAAGGGCTCAACGAAGACGATCCCAATGTGCTTTCCTTTTTGCGTGATAATCAGGGCACGAAGGTCCTGGTGGCGCTCAATATGACGGACCGTCCCCAACATATACGGTTCAACGAGGCCGATCTGGGACAGAATTCACAATTGAAGCCGCTGGTGACCACAAATCCAAAGGCCGCCGCCCAGCCGGCAGGCAGTGAGATTGCATTGGAGCCGTTTGGAGTGCTGGTGAGCGAGGTTACGCACTGATCTTTAATAGTAATACTGTTTTGGACGATAACCGATAGCGGCTGGAGCGGTCATTCTCCTTTGGCAATGGGATAACCTTTGCGCGTCCAATCCGTGCCGAAGTTGTTTGCCAGGTAAAGCACCTTCACGTTTTCAAAACCCATCGCGCGCAGCTCCCGGTAAGCGGGATGCACGTTGGGGCAATGCTCCCAGGGGCAGCAGCCGCAGTAGATGACGATGAATTTCTTTCGAGACAGCGATTGCACGCGCTGGCGCAGTTGCCTGGTCCCTTCTTCCTTCGAGGCAGGGCCTGCATACTCCGATCCTGGAATGTGCGCCTGCACGTAAAGCACGTGGAAGCCTACATGAAGAAGGAGTGGCTTTTCGCCCTGAGGGGACTGGATGATCCTGGCCAGCTCCTCCGGATTGATCCGCTGCATACTCTCCGCAGCAGACGCTTTTGGCGTCTTGATCTCCGGCAGCGGACCGCCACTCGCTGCATGTACTAATCCTCCAGCCACTATGAGCATTGTGATGATGGCCCGCAAACAGCACGATAGATTGTTCATGTGATCTCCCGGGATTAACAGAACTTCACACATTATTTGGCAATCCGTCAACAACGGCTTCGATAAGTTGCGAGTTCGGGCGCTGTATGAAATCCACAGTGGCGGGCAATATTTACACGAGAGACTTGCCTGCTTCGACGATCACAGCAGAGAAGTCCGGCAGAATTTGAGAGTTTACGCGGCTTCCAGCATTTGTTTTGCATCTACTACTTTGGCGATGAACGTGCGGTCAAAGTGCATCAAGAGGAAGCGAATCCCTCATCCGAATTAAGGACCTTAATTCTTATGTCGAATCCAATCAACCGATCTGGCGCGACTCAGGGGCAGAAGTCGCCGGTTGCTCCACCATCACCAGAGACATCCACTGCCAGCGCCTCGGCGGTAAACGAATCCGGACCTACGCCCGCCGCAGCTCCGCGCAATGCCGCTCTGAACACGCAGTCTTATATTGAAAAGTCTCTGACCATCAAGGGCGAGGTCACCTGTTCGGAGTCCTTATATATTGATGGCCGGGTAGAGGGATCGATTACTCTCTCGGGCAAGAACAACCGCATCACGGTCGGGAAGAATGGGGTCGTGGCTGCCGATGTAAATGCGCGTGAAGTCGTAATCATGGGCAAGGTACGGGGCAATGTTGTGGCCGGCGACCGGCTGGACATCCGCAATGAAGGCACGCTCGATGGCGACGTGATTACACAGCGCATCAGCATCGAAGACGGCGCCAGCTTTACCGGCAGAATGCAAATCGGAAGGCGCGAGCAGAAGGCCAACGTTGAGGCCAGGGAGCTGTCCGCAAGCTCACAAAGCCCGTCCCGGCAGGAGAACAAGAGCCGCACCGCCTGATTAAAACCCCCAGGCAAAACCAACCCTTGTGAAAGGCGTACACCAGAGGCGCAAGCCGGTTCAACTCTGGTTTTCATCACAGGGCCAATCGTCTTTCTGCACTAAAGTAACCGGAGGCGCCTCCCATAATATTCATCTCATTGAAAGCTCCTTCTGCAAACCCCAGGCGATTACCTCAGGGGACGAATTACACAAGTATTACAAACCGACCCTCCGCTCCGCTGATAGCCTTGAATCATAGTGAAACGTAAGAACTCGGACGAACCACAGGGAGATATCATGAGCATTCTTAGCCATGACCGGACATTCAGGGAGCCTATCAGTTGGACCACCACTTTTTTCATGATCGCATTTCACATTGGCGCGGTAGCTGCGCTTTTCATGTTCAGCTGGAAGGCGCTCGCGGTAGCAGTCCTGCTATGGTGGGTCGCCGGAAGCCTGGGGATCGGCATGGGGTACCACCGGCTGCTTACGCATCGAGGCTATAAGACCTCGAAGTGGATAGAATATTTTCTCACCATCTGCGCTACCCTTGCCCTCGAAGGCGGACCGTTCTTCTGGGTCGCGACCCATCGGGTCCATCACCAGAACACCGATAAAGAAGGGGACCCGCATTCCCCGTTGGATGGGAGTTTTTGGGCGCACATGGGATGGATCATGACTGGCAGGACCATGCATAACCACGCATCCGAGCTTCTGCCCTACGTCCCCGATCTTCGCAAAGACAAGTTTCATACCTGGATCTCGGAGTGGCACTGGGTCCCGCTCACCGTCCTCGGAATTATCCTGCTGGCTGTAGGAGGATGGTCGTATGTGATGTGGGGCGTATTCCTCCGCGTGGTAGTCGGCCTGCACACCACCTGGCTGGTAAACTCTGCCACCCACATGTGGGGATCGCAACGCTTCCTCACTGGGGACGAATCGACCAACAGCTTCTGGGTCGCGATGCTGACCTTCGGCGAAGGCTGGCACAATAATCACCATGCGCATCCGCAATCGGCGCGCCACGGCCTGGCCTGGTACGAGTTCGACCTGAACTGGCTGCAGATTTCCGTGCTGCGCATTCTCCACCTTGCCTGGGACGTCAAGCTGCCTAAACTGAAGCGCCCGGCCACGCCAGAACTCAATATCTTGCCGGCAGAGGTCCGCGGGGAGCAGTTCGCCCCAGTGTCCGGGGACTAACATTCCCGGCCTTGCAGCCCGAATCATTTTTGGGCTGCAAGCGCCGCTTGGAATCGCGCCCTGTCCTGCGGAGGCTTTGATCTTCTACAATCTGGCATAAGACATGCCAGTCAGCCGCGCCAAGACGATCGCGTTTTTCATCACCCTGGGCGTATGCCTGGTCGGGCTCGCGGTCGCGCTCCAGCTTAGCTGGATCATCCTCAGCTGGCGCAAAGTGGTGCCGCTGGTGCTCGGCATCGTCTTATTCGCGCTTATGATTGCGGGCGTGGTGCTGAATACGATCTTCCTGGTACGCGAAATCCGTCGCAACGAGCAGCAGGACAGCTTTCTCAATGCTGTGACCCATGAGCTAAAAACCCCCCTCACCTCCATCCGCCTCTATCTTCAAACCCTGGAACGCCGCCAGATCGACGAAACCCAACGCCGCGAGTTTTATCGCGTGATGCTCGAAGACGCCGACCGTCTGATCGGGACGGTGGAACGGGTCTTGAAGGCAGGCGAGGTGCGCGATCTGCACCACCGGAAAAACTGGAGCGAGGTGAACTTCTCGGCCACGGTCCGCGAAGCCATTGAACTGGCTCGCGCGCGCCATGGCCTTTCCGGGGAGGCGCTCCATTTGCGCGCCGAACCCGCCGACGAGATCACCCTGATGGGAAACGCCGAGGAGCTGCACACCGCCGTTTCCAACCTGGTAGAGAATGCAGTGAAGTACTCCGGGCCGCAGCGGAAGATCATCGTGGACGTGCTCACGCCTGACGTCGATACCGTGCTGCTGCGCGTCCGGGACAACGGGATCGGCATCGCCCACGCCGAGCTGAAGCGCATCTTCAAGCGCTTTTACCGGGTGCATAATCACGCTACGGAAAAATTGCAGGGGACCGGCCTTGGCCTGTTCATCGTGCGCTCCATCGCCCGAAGGCATGGCGGCGACGCCTTTGCCGAAAGCAAGGGGGAAGGGCGCGGCAGCACCTTCACTCTCCGTCTTCCGAGGGTCTATCGCGTATGAGCCGGATCATGGTTGTGGAAGACGAGGCCCATATCGCCAGTGGCCTTCGCTTTAACCTGGAGGCGGAAGGCCATTCCGTAGAGGTGGTTGGCAATGGCGAGGAGGCGCTGCAGCGCCTGCTGAAAGACCACGAGCCTTACGACGCTCTGGTGCTGGACGTTATGCTGCCCGATAAGGACGGATTCACCGTTGCCCGGGAGCTGCGCGCATCGCAAAATTACATTCCGCTGCTGATGCTCACCGCCCGCGGACGTCCGGAAGACGTGCTGCAAGGGTTCGCGTCGGGCGCCGACGATTATCTGCCCAAGCCATTTAACCTGGACATCCTGATTGCGCGCGTCGGAAGCCTGCTGCGCCGGAAGACGTGGGCGCGACCCGCGACGTCCACCAGCCCCGGAGAGGAGCAGGACTCATTCAGCTTCGATGGGAAGACGATCGATTTCCAGAAACTGCAGTTGCGCGCCGGCGACCAGGTCTTCCAGCTCACGCTCATGGAGTTGGAACTGCTGCGGTACCTGATCCGCAACACCGGCCGTCCCGTTTCCCGAAAAGAGATCCTGGAGAACGTGTGGAACCTGCATGAGGACACCGACACCCGCGCCATCGATAATTTTATCGTGCGCCTGCGCCGCTACATCGAGCAGGAGCCCTCCAAGCCACGCCACCTGCTTACCATTCGAGGTCTTGGCTACGAGTTCGTGCCTGACCCTGCGTCTAAGCCCTGATATTTGTGAAAAATTCGTGGGAGCTTTTAGGCGGGGCTTTAAAAAACCGTGCCTTCATTGATTTTATGAGAATCCGCGTAGCTGCTAAACCCCTCAAGCTCATAGGAGAGAACTACTAGTCCTCTGTTGAGGTCCAGGGTTGTTGCCTCCAGCAGGATGGCTTCAATGTGGTCCCTGGGTTTTTCAAATTCCCAAAAGGTGGCGAGACCTCTTTCCTTTTTATCCAGGGTTTCCATCCAATCTTTGGGGTCGGTCAGTTTACTTCCGTCTTTTAACCTATCGAAGTTCTTGCCTTCCCCATATTTTTTTTCCAGCGCTTCCTGAATGTCATGGAAGCGGCTCTTCACTGCCTCTCCATAACCGTCCGTCTTTATGTCGTAGGAATAGGCTTTGATTTTAATCAAACCTTTTTCAGGAGTAATGACCAACAAATAGCCCCCAAATGCCGGATGCGGATTGGGGGCTTTTAACGCCATATAGAGGTTCGGCATCTTAGGATTGTAAGGTTTTATCGCATGTTTTCCAATCAGGTGGACCACCTGTTCTTTGCTCATGCCATACTCAAAACCAAACGGGCCCTCTGCCCATAAGGGGAGGGTTGCTCCCACCATCAGCAGCATGAAAGCGATGCGAATGCTATGCTTCAGTCTTACGTGCATGCTCGCTCCTACGAGTTCGTGTAGAATCCCGCGCTAAATAGAAGAAGCTTCCCCGCTTCAGGCGCGGAGGTTAAAAGACCGAGTCTTCCTTGTTTTGGTTAGCATTCACGTAGCTGCCAAATCCCTCAAATTCATAGGAGAGGAGCAAATATCCTCTCTTAGGATTCAGGGCTTTTGCCTCCAGCGAGATGGCCTCGATATGGTTCTTGGATTTTTTAAGCTCCCAAAAAGTAGAGAGGGTCCTTTCTTTTTTATTCAGGCTTTTCATCCAGTCTTTGGAATCGGCGAGCTTGCTGCCATCTTTGGCCCCATCGAAATTCTTGCCTTGGCCATAAGCTTTCTCTACCGCCTCCTGAATGTCCTGGAAGCGTCCCTTTACTGCCTCTCCGGAGCTGTCGGTCTTTATGTCGAAGGAGATAGCGCTAATCTTGATCAAGCCTTTTTCCGGGGTGATGATCAAAAAATAGGCCCCGAAAGCCGGATGCGGATTGGGCGCGGTTGTTGCCATATAGAGATTTGGCGTCTTGCGGCTGTACTGCCGGATCGCATGTTTTCCAATCAGGTCTGCAACCTGATCTTTGCTCATGCCATATTCGAAACCAAACGGGCCCGCTGCCCATGAGGGGATGGATGCTCCTACCATCACCAGCAGCATGAAAGCGATGCAAAGACTGCGCTTCAGTTGTGCATGCATTGTCGTTCTTCTCCTCAGAAAGATCTGCAGCTTGAAATTAGCGACTTTAACCGGCAAATTAAATACGAATTTATCGGGCCGAATTACTAAAGTCATGCTTGCCTGCAGTGAGCTCCAGCGCAGAAATGCGCCGATCCGATTCTGCCAGGCAGTCTGGTTCAGGCGCGCAATTGGGAGAGAGTACGCAGCTCCGCTCCTGCAGCTGGCCGCGTAGGCCGTTTCGATCACCGCATCGTGAGTTGTGGTACAGTTTTGTACCTCGAATGGTTATTTTTGGTTTGAGGAGAACTACGATGCGCGCTTCAAAGCTTTTTCGTTCGCTGGTTTTCGTCGCACTCACATTGTCGCTTGGGGGCTGCAGCCGCCACGACAGCAATGAGAAGTATTACCTGATCGCCGCCAACATCAGACTGCCTTACTGGCAGACGGCCGGCGCCGGCTTGCGAGCGGCAACCGGGCAGATGTTTGTAAAAAACGAGTTTGCCGGTCCCGACACTTACGATGCGCAAGCGCAGGCGGAGGAATTTCGCAAGGCGGTGGCCGCTAAACCGTCGGGCATACTGGTCTCGCCTGCCGATCCGGAGGTGATGAAGCCGGAGATCGACGCGGCGATTGCGGCCGGCATCCCGGTAATCACCATGGATTCCGATGCTCCGGGAAGCAAGCGCCTGTTTTTTATCGGGACTAATAACTACAATGCCGGGACCATGGGAGGAAAGGTCGCCGTAAAGCGGCTGAATGGAAGGGGCAACGTTGTTTTCTTTTCCATGCCGGGCCAGGCGAACCTGGATGAGCGGCTGCACGGATATAAAGACGCCTTCGCCAATTCTCCCGGAATCAAGATTGTGGAAGTGGTCAACATCAAGGGAGATTCGCGGATCGCCTTCGACAAGACCGCGGAGTATCTTGGCAAGACCGGCAGCAACAAGATTGCGGCATTTATCTGTCTGGAGGCTTCAGCCCCGAAGGATGTTGCCGAAGTGGTGCGCCGGGAACATGCGACCGACCGCCTGGTGATTGGCATGGATACCGAAAAAGAAACGCTCGACGCCATTAAAGATGGGACCATCGCCGCCACCATCACACAGAAGCCGTATACCATGAGCTACGTCGGCGCCAAAATGCTGGACGATCTTCACCACAACAAGCTCAAGTCGCTTAGCGAAGATTGGGCAAAGGACCCGCGGTCGCCGATTCCGGAGTTTATCGATACCGGGGCTACGTTGATCGACAAGAATAACGTGAACGACTTCCAGCAGGAATAATTGCGCGCACCGGTTACCAGGCGTGATAAAAGCCGTCGCGGCGGGCCAGGGCAACAGGCGTTCCGAAGAGAGCGCTGAGGGTTTCTTCGGTTAAGACCAGATGCTTGGGACCGTCGGTCAGGATGCGTCCGCCTTGCATCAGCACGATGCGGTCGATCTCCGGAATGATGTCGGCGAGATGGTGAGTAATCAGGAGGATCCCAGTCCCCCTGGCGGCAAGCTGGCGCAATATATCTACCAGCTCGCGCTGTACCAGCACATCCAGGCTGGTGCTGGGTTCGTCGAGCAGCAACGTCTTCGGGCTGTGGACCAGGGCCCGGCAGATGAGGATGCGGCGCGCCTCCCCGGAGGACAACTCGCTCATCCGGCGCTCCGCTAAGTGGGAGGCCTGCATTTCGGCGAGCAGGCGATCGGTCTTTTCGCGCATCGCGGCAGTGACAGAGTGATGCGGCCAGATTCCAATGCTGCTGAAGAAGCCGGAGAGTATCAGCTCCCGCGCGATAATGGGGCGGGTGCAGGCGCTCATCAGGTCATTGGAGACGATTCCCAGCACCGATCGAAGTTGCGCTATCTCCCAGCGCTCCTGTCCGAGGATCTTCATGTGCGATCCCGGAAGCTGCAGCGGGTAACATTCGCGAGTGATGGTCTTGATGAGCGTGGATTTCCCGCAGCCATTCGGGCCGAGGATCGCGATGTGCTCGCCCACCCCGATGCGCATGCTCAGGTCGTTCAGGACGGTCTTGTCGCCGCGCGCTACCGAGACATGGTTCATGTCGAGCAGCATTGGAGTGGATTGATCCATGTGAAAAAGATTGTAGGTGGGCTTCCCTGCTTTTACCAGCCGCGGTCGTGGCGTTTCCACTCTTTCTTCGTGCCAGGGCCGCTCTTCGGCAAATCGCTGTGGACTCTAAGAATCCAGTCCGATATTTGCAATTCCTTTCGAAACTCATGCTATAAGATAGCTTTCACCAATACGAGGGACCAATTTAACAACATGCCAACCGCCAATGTGAATCAGCCTGTAGTCTCGACCGCGCCAGCCAACGCGAGCAATAAGAGCGCAATGGCGATGGTGACCACGTTGTTCTTCATGTGGGGTTTTGTCACTGCCTTGAACGACATCCTGATTCCGCACCTCAAGAGCATCTTCGACCTGAACTATGCCGAGGTGATGCTGATTCAATTCGCATTCTTCTCCGCGTATTTCGTCTTCTCGCTGCCTTCGGGAAAGATACTGGAGTGGATCGGCTATAAGAAGACCATGGTTGCCGGGCTGCTCACCATGGCGGTAGGCGCAGTGCTGTTTATTCCCGCGGCCAGCGTTCCCGCGTTCCCGCTGTTTTTGACGGCTTTGATTGTGGTGGCCTTTGGCATGACCGCCCTGCAGGTCTCCGCCAACCCTTATGTCGCTATTCTGGGGCCGGAGAGGACGGCATCGAGCCGGCTGAATCTTACCCAGGCATTCAATTCGCTCGGCACTACCATCGCGCCGTTTCTCGGCAGCATGCTGATTTTGAGCAGCGCGCCGAAAACAGCGGAGGAGGTCCGCGCCATGCCTGCTTCCCTTCTGCATAGCTACCGGCTGCATGAGGCGGCGACGGTCAAGATGCCGTATCTGGCGATCGCGCTTACGCTGCTCGCCCTTGCCGCCATTATCGCCATGTACAGGCTTCCGGCAATCGCCTCGGAGGAACAACACGACGAGAAGGGATGGAAGTCGACTAGCGTATGGAGGCACCGGCATCTTGTCCTGGGAGCGCTCGGGATCTTCGTATATGTAGGCGCCGAGGTTTCCATCGGCAGCTTTCTGGTGAATTACTTCAGCCAGCCGGAGATCGGCAATCTGGCGCAGAAGGTCGCGGCCAAATATACCTCTTTCTATTGGGGAGGAGCGATGGTCGGCAGGTTCATCGGCTCGGCCGTGCTGCAAAAGGTCCGCACCTCGAAGGTGCTTGCCACCTCCGCCGTGATGGCCTTCATATTGGTCACGATCTCGATGATCAGCTTTGGGCACCTGGCGGTGTGGAGCATCATTCTGGTTGGACTCTTCAACTCCATCATGTTCCCCAGCATCTTCACTCTCTCGATTGAAGGACTCGGCCCCCTTACTAAAAAAGGTTCGGGATTGCTGGTTGCCGCGATTATTGGAGGAGCAATCATCCCGGAAATTCAGGGCATCCTGGCCGACCGTATCGGGATCCATCACGCATTTTTCCTGCCCGCGCTTTGCTACTTATATATTCTGTTCTTTGCCTTGAAGGGCTCGCAAAGACGCGGCATCCCAGCCGTGGAAGTGGTCACCAGCGGCGCATAACCACTGTTTCGCCATTACATGGAGAGA
>CAZONJ010000032.1:27926-34015 GCA_964581225.1 uncultured Terriglobales bacterium
CGTGGAAGTGGTCACCAGCGGCGCATAACCACTGTTTCGCCATTACATGGAGAGAACACCCTGTAGCGATGTTTAAAAAATAAGCAGTATGGGGGTCCCTCGACTCCGCTGCACTGCGCTAGGGGAAAAATAAGGCCGGTTTCCAACCGGTAAAGCTTGCAGACGGAAGTGCCCAATGCCGAGTTAGTATCGGCAGACCGGGTCTATGTCCCGGCGGGGCGCCAGGAATGCGCTTTTGACCAAAAAAAAGACCGTTCCATGAAGAAGAACGGTCTCACAGGTCAATCAGGTTTGGAGCAGGCAATTTTGGTAACAGCAGCTGAGATACTGGCGATCCTACGCGGTGATGGCGAGTATCTTCATAATTCGTTCAATCTCGGCAGATTCCGCTTGCTTGAGCGCAGTAAATTCCACTCCAAAGCGAAACCCGCTTACATTCCTCACAACCGCATCGAGGCCAAGTAGCATGCGGGAGTATGGCAGCGACAAGTGGACCTGAACCTCCTGGCCGATTGCAAGCTCTACCGGGGCATAGAAGGAGAGCCCTCCCACGGACAAATCGCTGCTCCGTCCCTGGGTATACCCTGACCTGCCTCTGGCGAAGATCTTTACCGCAAAATCCACCTTGTAGCGTTCGTTTTGCCGCCTGCAGGACTCGGCAGAAAGCGCAGCCAGTTCCTCTGTCTTCTGCCGCTCATTTATATCGATGCCGGGAGTCATTTGCTAACCTCGAGATCAAGAATCGCATGTCTGCATGAAAGCTGAAAGAGTAGAGAGGAGTTTCAGCATTACTGTTAGAGAATTCTTAGGTTACCAGTGAGTCCATTGTTTTCAACAACTTAGAATTGGAATAGTTAGCGCCTCCTAGGCTTTCACCAGTGCTGGGCGAAAGACGAACTGGTCTCCGACAAAGAAATTCACCAGCGAGCAGAAGAGGATGGCAATCCCGTTGGCCAGCAGCACCGGGAGATGCGTCTGATCCACCAGCAGGTGCATGAGCAACAGGTTGCCGAAAAGCGAAACCGCTCCATTGGTCAGGTTAAAATGCAGCCATCGGGCGCTCCGCGCCAGCGCAGTTCGGTCCCTGCGATCGGCCCAGGTAAAGCGCTCATGCCATAGGAAATTATGGACGATGGTGCATTCCACAGCTACAAAGGTTGCCGCCAGATAGCTCAACCTGAGCTGGTAAATAAGCGCATAGAGAACAGCCAGTTGCACCGCCACTCCGAGGGCGCCGACCAGGTTAAATTTAGTCCAGCGCAGGAGAGTTGCTCTTCGGGTATTCATAGGGCGATCCTCTCCTCACGATAGAGCTGGAGGGTGTGGCGGATGGTCGATACCAGCACCATGGCGCTCATTCCGAAGATTGCGACGACGCCTCCGATGTCGAAGATCAGGTATTGGCGCCCGGCTATGTGCGCCCAGGGATCGAGGAAGAGCCTCACGCTTCCGATCGCCAGCAGGATGCGAATCTCGGTCGGGCCAAATTTCCAATAGGAGAGTTGGAACTTTCCCAACGTGTAGGTTGCAAGGTGGACCTCGATGGAGAAGATCAGGAAGACGATCAACATGCCAATCGAGACGGACCAGTGCAGGCAGCCGGAGCAGGCCAGCCCTATCATGAGGAAGGCGGCGCCAAAGGCATCTACAATGTGGTCAACGTAAAACCCATAGCGCGGACGCTGGCAATTGCGCACCCGCGCCAAGGTGCCGTCCAGGCTGTCTCCGAACCAGTTCAGCATCAGGAAAAAGATCGCCAGCCAGAAGCCCGCGCGATGTCCATGCGCCCAGGCATAAGACGCTCCGGCAAAAAACATGGAGCTTAAGCCCAGGAACGTCAGGTGATCGGAGTTGATCCAGCGCGGCATTCGTTGCGCCATCCAGACCAGCACCCTCTTTTCGATGGAAGCGGTGAAGCTCTCCTGAATGCGCAGGGCATTTTTAAAGTTGCTGGATGCTTTGATTTGCGGGATTGCGATGCTTTGTCCGAATTGCAGGGTGTGATCTTTCAACGTCATCATAAAACTCCTTTTTTTTAATGAGATTTGTTAAGCCCGGTTTGCCTCTTGTCGTGCTCCAAGGCATTGCGCGTGGCGTTCAAGGTAAACAGCAAGGATTCGCGGGGAATACTTTCGATATAAGAGCCAATCATCCATCCCAGCCCCGCAGGCACATCGCGGGTAAGCGAAATGGCCTCGCATTGCGCGTAGACGCCGCCGTCCTTTTCTACAAGTAGCCAATAGGTGTCGATCCGCCAGAGAAAGCCCTGATCGTTACCGGGGGGAAGCGCATGCTCGTCTTTTTCTCCGGGATTTTCGATTTCCGCAATGCGAGTGCTGTAGGAATGGCTGGAAGCATGAGTGCGGTTGAGCTGAACAAAATGAATGTCGTATTCGGTATCGAGGACAACCGTGAGGACCTTGTGCTCACGCAGCCGTAAAGCAGCGCGGTATTGGTCGCCTTTCTGCTCTAAAAGGCGTGAGAGCTCGACTTCCGGACGGTAAACTTTATGGTAGTTGCTGAAGTCCTTCAGCAAAGCCAGCGCCTGAGGCAGGACGATGCCCGGCATAAAGACGGTCCCAGCCCAATCGTGAATCAATCCGTCCGGGACCGCTGCGGCCGGTTGACGTTCGATCAATACCTCGCCGGAGCGAAGCCGCGCATAAGCTCTTTCACGCTGCTGCGGGTCGAGGCTGTCGATACGGAGAAAGGCGCCCCGGTCATTCGAGGCACGCATCTGCGCTTCCCTGAGCTGGACGTATTGGGTGAAGCCGGCAAGGGTCTGGGACCGCAGCTCAGCTCCCCAGGCAGGCACGCCCGCCACCCATAAAGTTACGAAAATCAGCGAAAAAGTTTTGAGTTTCATCAATTTCGATTCCTCGGTTTCAATTCCTCGCAGCATGGGCATATTGACGCGACATCCTGGCTTTAGACCATGCACGGCAGCTCATTTGTAAAATCAATTGGAGATCGTCTGTTAAGTGATTGGAAGGAAAGTACTTTGGAGAAAACCTCGCCTGGGGGCAGTCATGGCGTTCCAGGGCCAGGAATAGAAAAATCGCTCACGACGACTGAGGGCTAATCCTTCCGAAGCCAGCTTTGCGCCATCTGCGCTTCTTCTGACATGGACTGAAGCGCCAGCCGGGTTTCACCCACTAATAAGGTGCAGCCGGCGACCATGCCTATAATCCCAATCGTTCCCGCCAGCAGGCTTAGCCCGGTAAGCAGTTCAAAGGCGAACCTGTGGCGGGAGTTGGCCAAAATTGCGCCGATCAGGGAGAGGATGCTGGCCGCCGCGAAGGATCCAATGGCAAGGTAGAAGTTGCTGATCGCTTTCACCAGCCGCTTGGCCCTGGCCTCCAGGCGCTGCAGATGCCGCGCCCACATGGCCATCTCGGTATCGCTTCTGGAAGTTGCTTCGCGCAGCTCCCGGGTAAGCTGCCGGGTGCGGTCCACAACTCTGGCCAGCCGGTTGGCCGTCCCCAGGGCGAGGACCGAAGTAGCGTTGGTAAACACCGCCGGAGCGGCGATCAAGGTGAGCACTGCAAATGGACTGTTGTAGACAGAAACCTGCATGGGCAATAGTATGACGCGTCCGCTTCCCCCAGATCGAACTTACAGCTTGAGCAGATGGATCATCCAGATCAGGAAGACGATCGGAATAACGATTATAAGGACGATACACATCACCAGAAAAAGAAGGAAAAGCCAGTCTTTCCAGGCATGCCGTTTATGCGGCTGCTCGCGGTGACGCACCAGCAGCCGGTAATTCATGCGGTTGGACTTCCAGAGGGCGTCGAATATGTCCCCAAAGATCGGGACGGTGCCAACCAGCGTATCGATGGCGATGTTCACCACCATGCGGGTGATGGTGATGCGGGGCAGGCCGCGCTGCCACGCGGCAAAGACGATGAGGAAAGAGGCGAGGCCGGAGATTACATCGCCAATGCCAGGGACGAGGCCGATGATTGCATCGAGTCCAATCCGTACCGGGATACCGGGAATACGTATGAAATCATCCAGCAGGCCCGCCAGATGATCGAGCTGCTCATCGCTAAACCCTTTGGTACGGCGAGGGACCGGCGCTACCCCACTCTGCTGTGATCGCAACCAATGCACTGTGAACGAGCATACACGCAAAGCTGAGCTCAGTTGGTAAAAACCAGAGGCGCTGATCGCCGCTGTGGAATCGGATTGCGCAGATACCGCCTCTTCAATCGCGGGATGGCGGTGTATTCCGTGCCGTGACCGCTACCTTCTTACGGGCGGCCACCAGTTCCGGACGCTCATCTCCGGTCGCGACCTCGGTCAATTTCTTAAAATACCGGTTGGCGGCGCTGGCGTTCCCGCCTGCCTCGGCGGCGTTGGCTGCGCCATAGAGCGCATTGAAGCGGTTCGGAGCAATCTTCAGTACGGCCTCATATTCGGCAAGGGCTTCCTGCGGATGCTTTTCCGTAAGCAACAATTGCGCGAGCATCTCGCGGGCAGGGGTAACCGCGCCTGGGGTGACTGCACTCTTCTCCATACTTTCTTCGAGCTCTGCCGCCGAACGCGCTGTGCGGATTGCCTCTGTGCCCTTGCCACTGGCATCCTCGATCCATGCGGCTACCTCGAGTCGCTGCACTTCAACCTGGCTCGACCAATAAGCCTGGTTCTGTTTGGCGGTGACATCGCGAAGCGAAGCGAGCGTCTGCTGCGCCTGCGCGGCCTTCTCCAATTTGCCGGAGCGCGCGCTGCCGATGCCGATTGCCGTCCAGGTGATGGCTTGCGACCAGGGCACGCCGTCTCCCCTCACTTGCAGCCCGCTGGCCTCTTCCCATTGGCCGCGCTCGATTGCGTAGCGCGCTGGGACCGCCGCCAGCGAATAATCCCCGGTTAATGTGATCCCGGGAAGGGGCTGCAGCGCGGCGATCTCATCGAGCACGGCCTTTGCCTGCTTCACCTGGCCGCTCTGCAGATACGCATACTCCAGATAATCCAGGGCATGGAGCCGCTGGTCCCGCGCTTCTCCATTCTTCGAAGTGCTTTCCGCCTTCTCCGCCAATTCGGCGGATTTTTTATTCGAGGCAATGGACTCCTCCCACGAGCCTACGCGGGTGAAGATATGGGACGGCATGTGATTGGCATGAGCTGAAGCTGGCGCGATGGTTGCGAACAGCCGGGCCGCGCCCAGGCCGCGGTGGGCAAGCACCGGGTTGTCGTAGCAATGAATGATGTAGTGGGCGATCCCGGGATGATGGGGGTGCTGGGCAAAAAGAGGTTCCAGAATCTCGCCGCATTTGCGTTGATTGGCAAAGGTTTTGTCGGTTTTGGGAGCGGTGATGTCCAGGGCGAGGGCGTGGAAGATAGCGGCCTCGATGTCCTGGGGATAAGCCGCCTGCAGAGCGCCCATTTTTTGCTCGAAGGCCTGGGCATGGATCGAACCGTCTTTGCCGTCTTCGCGATAAATCTCACCAATCGCCTCGATATAAGCCCTTTCGCGGGTGGTGGTCCGGGGATTGGACGCGGCGATCCGCTTCGCTTTATCGACCGCATCACGCCCGGCGACGATGTCTCCGTTCTCCCACAGGCCGTGGTAGTAGGACATGGCAACGCCCCACAACGCCATGGCGCATCCGGGGTCCTTTCCAGAGACCTCGAGGAAGCCCTGCCGCGCCTGCTCATACTGGAACGAATGCAGCAGCGCCGTTGCATTATTGAAATTGCCTTCAACCGCCTTGGCGCAGGAGGTAGAAAAATGGACGGAACCAACTTCCTCCGCAGTAGGCATGTGATGGTGGCCTTCATCGCACCAGGCGAGAGAGAAGAACAGGGTTGCAGCGGAGAGTAGCGCGGCGAGCAATCGCATAAAGCCTCCTAAAAGATCGGGGCCCGTGGGTCGAGGCAATTCTATATCAGGGAGGCCTTGTGGATGGGGATTTTGTGGAGCATTTACGCTCGTAGGAATCAGCTGAAGGCCGGTTGCAGACCGGAGCCGGCCGTGATCGTCTGGTTCCAGCGGTTCCCGAAACGGTCATACCCATAACTGAACGCCTGCGCGCCTGAATTCTTTTTGGAGGAGAGCAGGCGGTTAAACTCGTCGTAGCCGT
>CAZONJ010000033.1:0-31231 GCA_964581225.1 uncultured Terriglobales bacterium
TCTTCGTCCGCCGCATCGACAGCCTCTGTCAGCCAGACCATTACAGAAAACCTCATCCGCAACAATCGCGTTCAAGTCAGCCGTATCACGCATGCGCCCCGCCAGCACGTCCGCATGCATTACGCGCCGCCGATGACGATTGTGTTCCTCACCGACGCGCACTTCGCGTGGCTCTGGCCCGAAGGCAAGCGCGAAGAAGTCTCCTACAAATCCGGTGATGCGGCCTGGTTTCCTGGCGGGCTGCACGCGAGCGAAAGTCTCGATGACCACGAACAACGCATGATGTTGGTTGTGCCCGTCGACGATCCTAATCCGGCACGCGCCGAAGGATCCGTTCATCGGCACTTTGGGTCCGTCCACTGAGACCAGAGTCGGGCACGCTCACTCAGTTTTGCTCGTGATGGTGATTGGCAGATCGGAACTCTACGCGTAATTACCAACGGTGGCTCCGAACGGATATTCGCATATCGCGCAAGCCTCGGAAGCTGGGTCTTGAAGCTGGTATATAATCGACTTCCAAACACCACCAGTATCGTATGTCTTTATTCTTACGTCCTCAGAACACCTTATGGTGCGTCCTTCTCGTCTGGGGAACCTGCACGGCTGTCTTCTCCCAGCAAACGCAACGCGCAACTGAAGCTCCACAACCCCAGAGCATGGGAAGCGTCTCCACCGGGGGGTATCACCCGCCGGTGCTGGACGCGAACTCGCGCCCGATAACCGCCGGTGGATTCGTCGATAACGCGCCGATCGTCTTCGAAGATCAGACTGAGCGCTCCGGCATTGGGACCTTTAAACATAAGATGGGCACGCCGGAGAAAAAGTACATCATCGAAGTTCCGGGATCGGGTGTCGCGCTGCTCGATTATGACAATGACGGATGGCTCGATATCTACTTGGTGAACGGCTCAACCGAGGCCGCCCTTCAGGGAAAAGAGAAGCCCCCGCGCGCGGCGCTCTTCCACAATAATCATGACGGCACCTTTACCAATGTTACCGAGAAGGCCGGGGTCGCCAATGAACGCTGGGGTTTCGGCGTCGCCGTTGGGGATTTCGACAACGACGGATGGCCCGATCTCTACGTCAGCAACTTTGGCAAGAACCGGCTTTATCGCAACAATCATGATGGGACCTTTACCGACGTGGCGGAAAGCGCTGGAGTCGCGTTGGGCGGATGGTCCACCGGAGTGACCTTCGGCGATTTCGATGGAGACGGCAAGCTCGACATCTTCGTTGCCGGATATGTCCATTACGATCTGGCGCATCCGCCGCCGGCGATGGGGGAAAGCGCCGGATGCCAATTTCGCGGCGTAAAGGTGATGTGCGGCCCGCGCGGGCTTGAAGGGGAGAGCGACCATCTCTTCCGCAACAATGGCAATGGAACATTTACTGATGTGAGCGTCAAGGCCGGGGTCGCGGACACGAACAGATATTACGGCTTCGGCGCCGCCTTCGTGGACATCAACGACGATGGCAAGCTGGATCTTCTAGTAGCGAATGACTCCACGCCGAATTATCTCTACATCAATCGCGGAAACGGCACGTTTGAAGATGACAGCCTAAGCTCGGGCTTCGCGCTCAGTGAAGATGGGCGCGAGCAGGCGTCAATGGGCCTGGCCATCGGCGATTACAACAACGATGGCAAGCTCGATCTCTACGTCACCAACTTCTCCGACGATTACAACACGTTGTACATCAACGAAGGCTCCGGCAACTTCGAAGACGTGAGCCGCGCCGCGGGCGTAGCCGAGCCGACCATCCCTTTCCTGGGATGGGGCGCATGGTTTTTCGATTATGACAATGATGGGTTGCTGGATCTTTTTGTGGCGAACGGCCATGTCTATCCCGGCGTCGATAAGCAGGACTGGGGTACGACCTTCGCGCAACGTCCGCTGCTCTTTCGCAACCTTGATGGAAACCGTTTCGATGTCGTTCCCGCGCGTACCGGCAGCGGGCTCGCAACCCTCACCGTAGGCCGAGGCGCCGCCGCCGGAGACCTCTTCAACGATGGACACATCGATGTGGTGCTCAACAACCTGGACGGCAAGCCCACCCTGCTGCGCAACGTAGTCACAAATAAGAATCATTGGGTCGAGTTCAGGCTGATCGGCGCAGGCAAGTCCCCGCGTGACGCCATAGGTAGCAGCGTGCGGCTCACTGCCGCGGGCAAAACGCAACGGCGCGACGTGATCAGCGGCGGCAGCTACAATTCCAGTTCGGACATGCGGCTGCATTTTGGGCTGGGGAGCGCGGCCCAGGCGCAAAACATCGAGGTCCGCTGGCCCGACGGCGCTCGGGAAAAGCTCTCCATTCCCGCGGTAGACCGCATTTATACCGTCACGGAAGGCAAGGGAATCGCGGAGACGAAGTAGCGACCGTCATCGTCAGGTTGGGACTGTTGGCCGCAGTTGCTTGCCTGGTCCTTTCTCGCTGGCAGTCATAGCGCTGGGCTTGTGCCGCTCACAAATTCAGCGTCCCTGTTAGACTATTGCGTCATGCGAGCCAAAAACGTCACGCGTTTTGAAATTGCAATTCTTCCGCTGCATCGGCGATTCCCGATTTTCATCCTGCTTATCGCAGTGCTTTCGTGCTGCGGACTGCGCGCCTTCGCCGCCAATTCCATCGTCTTCATGGAAAACAAAAAGTTGTGGGTCCTGCAGGCAGGTGAGGGGACTTACGCCTTTGGAGTAAACGACCGGGGCGAACTGCAGAACGTGTACTGGGGAAGGCGCGTTCAGGCGGAGCAATTTTCCGCCGCGCATTCGCTGCCGGGATGGGCGTCTTTTGACCTGAGCACCACGACCACGCCGCAGGAGTATCCCGGCTGGGGAGCGGGGCTGTATACCGAACCCGCGCTGAAGGCCACGTTCCCCGATGGAAACCGCGAGGTGGTGTTGCATTACGTGGAGCATACGTTAAAAAACGACACGCTTGAGATCACGCTCAAAGACGAAAACTCGCCCTTGTTCGTGCGCCTGCATTATCGGGTCTATCCGGAGAACGGGATGATCGAGCGCTCGGCCCGAATCGAAAACCGTACTTCCGGAAACGTCATTTTAGAGAGCGCGCAATCGGCCGCGTGGACCTTGCCGCAAGAGAGGAGCTACCGGCTGCATTACCTCACCGGACGCTGGGCCGGCGAGTGGCAACTCCAGACCGAGCAGTTGCCGGTGGGCAAGCGCATTCTTGAAAGCCGGCGGGGAAGCACGGGCAATGACGCGAATCCGTGGTTCGCGATTGACCGCGTTGACCAAACCGATGAGACGCATGGTCCCGTGTGGTTTGGCGCGCTGGGATGGAGCGGCAGTTGGCGATTCACCATCGAACGCACCAACATGGATCTAGTCCGCATCGTGGGCGGATTCAACCCATTTGATTTTGGATATCGCCTTGCCCCGGGAGAGTCCCTGGAAACCCCGCCGTTCTATGCCGGCTTCACCGATGGCGGCATGGGAGAGGCGTCGAGGCTTGAGCATCGCTTTGAGCGGGAGCAGATTCTGCCCGGAGGCCCGCACGCGCGGCTTCGGCCCGTTTTATACAACTCCTGGGAGGCAACTGAATTTGGCGTGAACGAGGCCGGGCAGATGGCGCTGGCGGAAAAGGCGGCGCGACTTGGCGTCGAGCGCTTTGTGGTGGACGATGGCTGGTTCGGCCAGCGTAACAACGATCGCGCCGGACTGGGAGACTGGTATGTGAATCCGCAGAAGTTTCCTCATGGCCTTAAGCCGCTCATCGATCGAGTCCACAACCTTGGCATGGACTTCGGTTTATGGGTCGAGCCGGAGATGGTGAACCCGGATAGCGATCTTTACCGCAAGCATCCGGATTGGGCGATGAACTTTCCTGGCCGCGCGCGCACCGAGGGCCGCAACCAGCTTGTCCTGAATCTCGCTCGCGACGACGTGAAGGAATACACCTTTTCCTGGCTCGATCGTCTGGTCACGGAGAATGACATCGCGCTCCTCAAGTGGGACTACAACCGGAACTGGTCAGAGCCAGGATGGCCCGATGCGCCTCTCGCCGACCAGAAGAAGATCTGGGTGCGGTATGTGCAGAACCTGTATGAAATCATCGACCGGTTGCGCGCCAAACATCCACGATTAGAGATTGAGGGGTGTTCCGGCGGCGGCGCGCGCGTGGACCTCGGAATGATGCATCGCGTCGACCAGATCTGGACCTCCGACAACACCGATGCCCTTGACCGGCTGACCATTCAGCATGGTTTCACCGAGGCGTACACGCCGCACGTCATGATGGATTGGGTGACCGATGTGCCGAATGGAATCAACGGCCGCGCCATACCGCTCAAGTTCCGTTTTCTGGTAGCAATGACCGGCTCGCTTGGGATTGGCGGCAACCTGAACAAGTGGACAGAGGAAGACAACGCGCTTGCGACCAGGATGATTTCCTTCTACAAGCAGATTCGGGCAACGGTGGAGGATGGAAAACTCTATCGTCTTGTCTCGCCGGTCGATTCGAACTTCAGCGCCAGCCAATATGTCTCCGGAGACGGTCGCCAGACCATACTCTTCGGCTTTTTGCACTCGCAGCAGTTTGGGCGGGCGTTGCCGCCGCTGCGCTTACAAGGCCTGGCGGAGGACGCGATGTATTCCGTTACCACAATCGACGATAAACTGGGGGACCGCAAGCAACAGGCGAGCGGCGCGTATCTCATGCATCATGGAATCGACCTTCGGCTGGGTGGTGATTATGACTCCACAGCGATTGTCTTCGAGCGCCTCCCGTAATCCTGACGCCCGATCGGGGCAAACGCGAACTAACGGTCCTGCTCGGCTGTCTCTAAGGCCAGCTCGTAAAACTCCCGCCGGGCCTCCGGAGACAATTGTCCGGCGGGTTTCGAGGACTTGTTGGATTGCACGGCGGCATCGAGCGCCTGATTGATCTTCTCCACATCGATCGTGCCGTGCGGAAACATTTCCGCGCACCGCCGCAGCACCTCCCGGGCATCGTCGATGCGCCCGGCTTCGTAGTACAGGATCCCCAGCGAGGTGAAGGCGGTTTCGCGCGTCGGCAGGAGTTCCTGCGCCTTCTTGAAATACGCCTCCGCCTGGCGCGCATTGTCCTCGACCACGGCGATCACTCCCAATCCCCAGTACAAGGTCCCGGAATCCGGAATGCGGGCCAGCCCATCCTGCACCGTTGCTTTTGCCTGATCGATATGACCGGCACGCAAGTGGGCAAGCGCCAACGAAGCGTAGTACTGGTCGTTGTCAGGACTGGCTACGATGGCTTGTTGAAAAGAGCGCACTGCCTCTTCCATCCGGCCAAGGTGCGCGTACACATCGCCGAGCAGCGCCAGATACGAGCTGTCCTTTTGCCCGCCGGAAGAGACAGTCAGAAGCGATTGCAGGGCATTCTCGTAATCGCCACTCTGAAAGTAAGCGTCGGCAAGATTGTATTTCGCTTCGTCCGATGCCGGATCGATCTTCATTGCCGCCTGGAAGTAACGAATCGCCTCGGGATAAAGGTGGAATTGCCCCAGCAGCACTCCAATACTGAGCTTGGTGCGAAAGTCTCCTTCGCTGAGATCGTCGAGCCGTTGAATCACTTTCATGGCATCGTCCGTGCGATCCAGTTTTAAATAGCCCTCGGCCAGAAGGTAAAGGCTGCGCGGCCGGTCCGGATGCTGCTGGACTTCAGCCTGCAATTCGCGAAGGTCGATTACATTTTTCTGCTGCGCGGAGAGCGAATTCCTGCGTTCGAGATAATCGAAGAAATGCTGCAGCGGATAAGGCCCGGGCTCCGGGTTCTTTGAAAGCGTTTTAAAAACGTTCATGTCCCGCTGGGAAGCCTCGATCTGATGGGCGTTTCTTTCCGCGAGCGCCAGCTTGTAGTACGCTTGCGCCGGCCTCGGGTTGACTTCGGCGCAGCGCCTCAACAAGAGAATGGCGTCATTGAACTTCTTCTCCTCCATCTTCAGGGAGCCCAGCTCAAAGAGCGCGTCCGGGTAGTTAGGATCGATGTGGAGCGAGCGCTCCAGGTAGTGTTCGGCCTGAACAGTGTCAAGCTGCTTCTTGGCGATGAAACCCAGATTGAACAGGGCAGGCAGGTTATTCGGATCGGCCTTCAACCCCAGCTGGAAATATCGCTTGGCCTCTTCATACTGGCCGAGGTGCCGGTAGCACAGGCCCATGAACGCATAGGACCTGGGCGATGGATCGAGCGCAAGGAGCGTCTTGAACTCCTGCAATGCCTTGTCTACTTTTCCGACGGTGAAGTAGCTCTCGCCCAGCGCCGCATGGAGATCGGCGCGGCGCGGATCGATCTTCAATCCCTGGTTCAGCAACTCGATAGCGTCTTCGAAAAATGACTGCTTCATGCTCAGGCGCGCCATCAGAAACAATATGTTGGTGTCCGCCGGCGCCAGCTTGCGCGCGCGCACCAGCAGTTCCAGCGCGTCCACATCCTGCTGCCGGTCCGCCGAGGCTTGAGCGAGCAGGTAGAGCGTGTCCGCGGAATCGGGGCGCAATTGGAGCGCTTCATTCAGGGTCCGCTGCGCCTGCGACGGATTGCCGGCCAGCAGATACGCCTGCCCGAGATCGTGGAGGATTTCAAAGGTGCCAGGCTCCTGGGCGTTCGCCAATTCCAGCTCGCGTACTGATGGCAAATATTGCCGGTGCGAGCCAAGAAGAACTCCCAGAGAGAAATGGACCTTCGGGTCGTTGCCAGAGTCGCGCGAGAGCGCTTCTGCTGTCTTTAAAGCTTCCGGCGTCATTCCAGATTCAAAATAGGCCCGAACTAAACTCAACCGGGTGGCTACGTCCGGAGGCGAAATATGAAGAAGATGGCTGATCGCTTCCTTCGGCTGCTTGTTGCCAAGCTCCAGCAGAGCAAGATTGTAATTCGCCGTCCGGTTCGCCGGCTGTAGACGCAAACTCTTGCGGAACATTTCCTCAGCCGGTTCGATCTTATTCTGGGCGGCGTAACTGGTCCCCAGATTGTTCAGCGTGTCCACGGACCGCGGGTCAAGCGCGAGCGCCTGTTTGAGCACGGCCATTGATTCGGCATAGTTGCCTTGCTGATGGTAGATGATGCCCAGCAGGTTGAGCCCGATGATGCTCTTGGGCGAACGTTCAAGCCCGCGTTTGACTGTAACCGCTGCCTGGTCAAGCATGCCCCGGGCCAGCAGCTGTTGTGCCTGCGCAAAATCGGAGGAGGTGGAAGATGGCGTCGATGCGGGATTTTTAGAGTGAGCGGCGCGAGCTGCGAAAAACAGGAGAGCGATCAGAACCAGCTTGCGGAGTAAGGTCGTGCGGGCCAGAGTGGTCATTTCCAGTGCTATACTATCCCGGCAACCCTCAATTTTGCTTACCGGAATCCGAATTGGCGTCTCGGCGATTTACGAATCCTGTTTTCATACAGACAAATAACTCATTCCAGGTCTTCACTGGAAGGGTTATTCTTCCTCAACCCGCCTGCTCGCGGTTGCCGCTGCGTTTTTCTACATAGTATGCGCATCTTCTCGAGCGTTGCAATCGTCGTGCTCCTGACCCTCGGGCTCAGAGGCGCGGACAACAGCAAGACAGTGGAGCAGGCCGTCGCCTCCCCGGCGAAGTTCGTGGATGTCACTTCGAAGCTTGGAATCCATTTCGAGCACGCCGCCCCGCATACCTCGAAAAAGTACCTGATTGAGACGATGGGCTCGGGGGTCGCGCTTTTCGATTACGACAACGATGGCCGGCTGGATATTTTTCTGGTGAATGGCGCCGAGGTCCCCGACCCATCTCCGAAGGGCACAGTGCCGCAGAAGACCGCGCCCAAGTACTGGAACCGCTTATACCACCAGAAGCCCGACGGCACTTTCGAAGATGTCACCGTAAAAGCCGGGCTGCAGGGGGTGGGATATGGGATGGGCGTGGCTGTCGGCGATTACGACAACGATGGCTACGAAGATCTCTTCGTCACCGCCTATGGGGGCAATCGCCTCTACCATAATAATGGGAACGGCACTTTCACCGATGTGACGGATGCGGCTGGCGTGGCAGGCAGCGGATGGTCCACCAGCGCGGCCTGGGTCGATCTGGACGGCGATGGATTGCTGGATCTTGTCGTGCTGCGGTACATGCAATGGGATTTTGATGACATCTGGTGCGGCGAGCGCAAACAGGGATACCGCTCCTATTGCCATCCTGACCAGTTTCAAGCCATCGCGCCGCTTGTCTATCACAACGATGGCAACGGCCATTTTACCGAGTCCGCAAAACGGCTCGGGCTGTCGAAACCCGGCAAGGGATTGGGGATCGCAATCGCCGATTTCAATCGCGATGGCCATATCGACCTCTTCGTGGCCAATGATTCGGTCCCGGAATTCCTCTACCAGAACAAGGGCGATGGAACTTTCGAAGAGGTTGCGCTGCTCTCGCAGGCGGCGCTCGACGAAGATGGACACACATACGCCGGCATGGGGGTCGATTTCGCGGATTATGACAACGATGGCTGGCCGGACCTGGTGATCAGCGATCTTGCATATCAGAGGTATGCCCTCTATCACAACGATCGGGACGGGACCTTCAGTTACGCCACTGATGCCTCCGGGATAGGTTCGATGACGCGCATGCATTCCGGTTGGGGGTTGCGATTTTTCGATTACGACAATGACGGCTGGAAGGACCTTCTAATCGCGCAGGCGCACGTCATGGATACCGTCGAACTCACCTTCCCGCAACTGCATTATCGAGAGCCGATGCTGCTGGCGCGTAACACCGGGCATGGATTCGTGGATGTTTCGCCAGGGGCGGGCGAGGTTTTCCATGAACCATGGGCCAGCCGGGGAATGGCGATTGGAGATCTGGACAATGATGGCCGGGTCGATGCGGTCGTCACTACCAATGGCGGCCCGGTGCACATCCTCCGCAACCAGACTGACAACCATAATCACTGGCTGGGTCTCAACCTGGTGGGGCACCGGAGTAACCGGGACGCGATTGGGGCCGTGGTCAAAATCGTTGCTGCCGGAGGCGCGCAATACGCCACCGTCACCACGGCGAGCAGCTATTTATCCTCCAGCGATAAGCGCCTGCACTTTGGATTGGGCCCGGATAAGACAGTCCAGGATGTGGAAATCCATTGGCCCAGCGGCATTGTGCAAACCATCCATCAGCTTCCTGCCGACCAGCTTTTGCGGGTGGATGAGCCGTCCATCCCGGCTCCGTCAAGCGCGCCCTCGAAGTAATGGCCGCGGTGTAGTTTTCGCCGCGTCGCTCTCGGGAAACGACCTCCGGATTTTCAAACCCTGTTTTACCACTTCAGGAAATTCAATTTGATCGTGGTGGAGTTGTGAACGGAATGGGGAGCAGTTTTTGTGGGCACATTCTGCCGCAATAAAATTTTTTTCTTGACAAGGGCAGCTGATTGGCTCATCGTGCACGTACACGGTTTAGAGAGCGTGCACGTGCACGGAAGTGCGCAGATGCGACAAACCGTGATCGAACTCTATCAATAGAGCGGTTTAAAACAATTTATTTTGGGGCCCAGAATTGCCGGTCGATGCCGGCGAAACTTTTGGGATTTTTTGGGGGGCACGATGCGATCAAACGCGCTGTCGTTGAAGTTATTTTTGGCCCTGTTGGCCACACTGTTTTCTGCTTGTATTACCACTCCTGCGTTCGCGCAGGTCGATGCTGGGGCGGTCCGAGGCACAGTTACAGACCCCAGCGGCGCCGTAATTCCCAACGCCAAGGTCACCCTCACTAACCTGGGGACCGGCCTCACCGTTTCAACCGTTACGGGCGGTGACGGTACTTACACCTTCAGTCCGGTGAAGATCGGTTCCTATACCGTCAAAGCGCAGGCCCCTGGCTTCAGCGAATCGGTTGAGACCGTAACTGTGAACGTCCAGGAGCAGGCGCGCGCGGACTTTAAACTTCTCGCCGGAGGGGCCACCCAGCAGGTGGAGGTGACCGGAGTCGCTCCCCAGTTGCAGACCCAGGACGCCTCTGTGGGTTATGTGGCGACTGGAACGGAGATCAATAATCTCCCATTGAATGGACGAAATTATACTTTCCTGGCGCAGCTTACAGCGGGCGTCACCAGCCTGAACCCAACCCGTGGCCTCGATGCAACCGGAAGCTTCGTGGCCAACGGCCTGAGCACGGTGCATAACAGCTACATTCTGGACGGAATCGACAACAACAATGACACCGTCGATTTCCTGAATGGAGCGGCGTACGTCAATCTGCCGCCGCCCGATGCGATCCAGGAATTCAAGCTTCAAACCAGCAACTTCAGCGCGGAATTCGGGCGGGCAGGCGGCGCCGTCGTCAATGCGTCAGTCAAATCGGGTACCAACCAGTTTCATGGCAGCGCGTGGGAGTTCCTGCGCAACGATCTGTTCGATGCGGTGGGGCTCGATCAGTATTTCACCCCGATCGATCGTAAGAAGAAAGGTGAGCTGAGAAGGAACCAGTTCGGCGCCTCTATTGGCGGTCCCGTCATTAAAAACAAGACGTTCTTCTTCGCCGATTACGAGGGGACCAGAATCCGTACCGGCGTCGAGAAAAAGGCGAACGTCCCCACCGCTCTTCAGCAAGGCAGCGGGTTCACCGATTTTCGCGATTTATTCTCATCTACGAATGCCACATCAAGCGATTTGCTGGGCCGGACCTTCAGCAATGCGACCATTTTCGATCCTGCGACCACGCGTACTGTGCAGGCCGGGCAGGTCGATCCGGTTACAGGCTTGGTAGCCACCAAAAACGGCTATGTGCGCGATCCGTTCTACACTAACGGCAGCATCGCCGGCGTCACCAATTTCACCACACTGACGCAGTATCTGAACCAGTTGCCGGCCAACCGTCTCGATCCCAACGCGATCAAGATCCTGCAGCTCTATCCGGGAGCCAACGTCCCGGGAACGATCTTCGACAACTACCAGGTAAACCGTAAACAGCCGGACGACAATAACCATTTTGACATTCGCGTCGACCAGGATTTCAGCCAGCAGGACCAGCTGTTCGGCCGCGTGAGCTACAGCAAGCGGCACGCGACTTTTCCGGGATCCATCACCGGTGTTGGCGACAACAGCGGTTTTGGACAGGGAAATTTCAACGACAAGTCCATCAATCTGGCAGTGAGCGAAACGCACGCGTTCTCGCCCACTATGGTGAATGAGGCGCGATTCGGCTATAGCCAGCTGCGCACCTCGTCCGAGCCGCCTAATTCGAATACCCTGGGCATTCCCGCGCAATACGGGATACCCGGCATTCCCCAGGCGAGTGGCAACGGCGGGTTGCCAAACATCAATATCGACGGATTGACTGGGCTGGGCGCCGGGGGTTTTGCCAGTCCGAACCGCCGCAGCAGCGACACCATGCAATTTACGGAAAACCTGACCAAGGTTTACGGCGGCCACAGCTTCAAGGGTGGTTTTGAATATCAGAGGCTGCATTTCCCGTGGGTCGATCCGGCATGGTCGCGCGGCGACTTCAACTTCGGCGGCTACACTGGGATACCCAACGTTGGCGGCGAAACCGGCATGGCGGACATCCTGCTTACGCCTAAAGCTGCGACCGTCCCCAACGGCGTGAACAACGTAGGAGGCGCGAACACTGTATTTGCCTCCAACATCACGCAGCCGGACGATCTGCGGCACTACTACGGGACCTACTTCCAGGATGACTGGAAGGCGACCTCAAAGCTGACTGTGAATATGGGCTTGCGCTGGGAGGTCTTTGGGCAACTCGGGGAAGTAGGCGGCAGACAGGCTGGCCTCATACCCGGCGCTCCGAATGGCGCGGGGGCAACGTACGTCATCGACTCCCAGCAGAAGAATATGCCTCTTTCGCCTTCCTTTACCTCTCTTCTGGCGAAAGATGGCATCGCCCTGCAGTATCGCTCAAATGTTTCCACTACGCCGCTCACCAATTTTGCGCCGCGGTTTGGTTTGGCGTACCAGATCACTCCAAAATTTGTTGCTCGCGCGGCGTATGGGATGTTCTATGGAGGCTTTGAAAACCTCGGTGGAGCGCCCGATCCCGGGTACAACTATCCCTTCGCGGTAAACTTGGGGTTCTTTCGTCCGAACGACGTCAGCCCGATCGTTTATCCGAATGGGCAACAGGCGACGCTTGAGAACGGGTTGACCGCCGCTGATCCAACTCCCACGAGCCCCAACTTCAATGCCCAGGGTTTGACACTGGTTGGCTTCCAGAGCCCCTGGAAAACCTCTTATACCCAGGAGTGGAACGGATCTGTGGAATACCAGCTCACGCAAAGCCAGACGATCACATTGGCTTACGTTGGCAACAACACCCAACACATGCTGAATGGGGACAAGCGGAACATTCCAACGGTCATTCTGCCCCCCGGAACCAACCAGACCCCCTATATTCCGTTCCCGGACTTTTCGCGCAACAGCGATTATGTAGCGGCGAACGGCTCGGCGTATTACAACTCGGCCCAGGTAATCTTTGAACGCAGGTTTAGCCAGGGACTGAATTTGCTGGTAAATTACACGCGGTCTGAGTGCAAGACGGATAACAAAAACATCCTCGGCATTTCTGAGGGCAATTTTGCCCGGGCGCCGGTGCTTCCGGGATGGGGGCTGAAGAAGGACTACCAGAACTGCGGCAATGATGTTCCCAACATCTTCCATGGCAGCGGGATATGGGAGCTACCCGTTGGCAAGGGCAAACTGATTGCAAACGGGGCATCCGGGGTTCTCGATGAGATCATCGGAGGCTGGAGTACGCAAGCCATCTATACCCTGCAGAACGGCTTCCCGTTCTCGATTGGCTGTCATCCGGGAACCACGGCCGATTATGGATGCTACGCTAACGTGGTTCCCGGCCAGAATATCTATGCCAATAAAGGCCCGCATGGGACCACGCAGTTCCTGAACCCCGCGGCCTTCGCGAACCCGCCGGCAGCGACCACCATCGGTCAACCCGATTATTCGCCGCTCGGTGGACCTCCGACCCAGGTACGTGGGCCCTCATACGACGATCTCGACTTCTCGCTGTTCAAGAAGTTCTCTGTTACTGAGAGAACAAAGTTGGAGTTCCGGAGCGAATTCTTCAACGTCCTGAACCATCCTAATTTTGGGAACACCTTCGTAAGCCTGGACTTCAGGAATACCGCGAAGTTCGGCCAGATCAACGGCACGCGTGGAAGCGGGCGGGAGGTACAATTCGCACTGAAGCTCTACTGGTAATTCCTTCCAATCGGCCCGGGGCAAACCATCCCCGGGCTGTCTTTTTTTGTAATCTGGTTCTGCGCAATACGCCTAAGGTAATATCGAATTAACGGACAGCGTCGCCAGAAGTGGCCCAAAGTAAGCACGAGGTGAGCTCTGAGCACACGCCGGCCGCCTATAGCGATGTGCAGCATCCCCTCAAGAACGCTATCCATAAGCCGCATTCGCCTGCTTACAGGTTGTTTGCTTTTTGCATTGCTCTCGATCCCGAGTGTGGCTGCGCCTGCCCAAAAGCTGTCGAGCTCCCCTGGATCGCAAGATAAAGCTGCGGAAGATACCGGACGGCGCTTTCTGGCCGCGCTCACTGCATACCGCGAGCAACACTATGTGGAGGCGGAGCGTGAACTTGCCTCGCTATTATCTTCCAGCCCAGGCAGCTTTGAGATCAATGAATTGGCGGGACTGGTCTATGTGGCGCAAGGCGAAGACGAAAAAGCGAACCGTTATCTGGCAAAAGCCGTACGACTGAAGCCGAGTGTTGCCGAGGCGCGGACTGCCCTCGGGACGAACCTTCTTCGGCTGCGCCGCCCGTCGGAAGCGGAAGAGCAGTTCAGGAAGGTGGTGGATCTTAAGCCTCGCAGCTACGACGCCAATCACAACCTAGGCGAGTTTTACATCCAGGCTGGAAAGATACCCGTCGCGATTCCCTTCCTGAAACGCGCCCAGGAACTCGATCCCACCGCCTACAACAACGGCTACGATCTGGCGCTGGCATACGAGCAAAGCGGCAATCTTGAGGCGGCCCGCCAGCAGATTCAGCGGCTGATAGCATTACGCGACTCCGCCGAGCTTCATAGCCTGCTGGGTGAGGTCGAGGAGCGATCGAAAAACTACCTTGCCTCCGCCGCACAATATGAGCGGGCGGCGCGCATGGAGCCCAGCGAGCAGAACATCCTGGACTGGGGCATGGAGCTCCTGCTGCACCACACTTTCGAGCTTGCGGCTGAAGTATTCAAGGCGGGGCTGAATCGCTTTACTCAATCGGCCCGCTTGCAGGACGGGCTCGGCATCGCTCTTTACGGCGAAGGTCACTTTGACGATGCCGCGCGGGCATTCTTCCGGGCCTCCGATCTGGACCGTTCCGATCCGTTGCCGCTGACGTTTACCGGGCAAGCCTATGACAATCTTTCGCCTCCGGTTGCGCTTGAAACGCGGACTCGTCTGCAGAACTTTCTCCAAACCGACACCAACAATGCCGCTGTGCGCTACTACTACGCAATGTGCTTGTGGAAGATCAACGAGAAGGAACCTCAACCTGAGCTGACAGGCCAAATCGAATCGCTTCTCAAGCGTGCCGTGGCGCTCAATCCTTCTTATGGAGAAGCGTACCTGCAACTCGGCATCTTACATGCCGGTCAGCACCAATATAAGGATGCCATTGCAGAATACGAGCAGGCCCTGAAGGCGAGTCCGAATCTCCCCGCCATTCACTATCGCCTTGGCCAAGCCCTGGCGCGGAGCGGCGATGCCACGCGCGCCAAGCAGGAGTTTGCGGAATTTGAGCGCGGGCGCCAGCAAGAGGTGGAAGAGGCCAACAAACAGCACAACCAGATTCAGCAGTTTGTTTACACCATGCGGAATTCGAGCCACGCCGAAGCCAGATAACAGCATTACGTTTCTATCGCATCGCGCTTCCAATCCGGCACTTGATTCCAATGGGCGGATTGACGATCCATTCCCCTCCGCATCATCTATATGTGCAGCAATATAAGTATTGACGAGCCTCCCGGCTGGCGTGTACGTTAACGGAAAGGTTTAGCTGCTGCCCAATGAGTGCCTCCCGATCATCGATCCCATCCACGGCCGGTTTCAGTGTGGTCCAATTAGCCAATGATCGTCTCGTAGCCAGCTTTTTGCCTGACCTTGGAGCGAAGATGAATTCGCTGCAAAGCGTCTCCAGCGGCCGGGAATTTCTTCTTCAGCCACAACGTCCATACCGCGCAGCCGCATACGGATCGAGCTTCGCCGATTACGATACCAGCGGTTTTGATGAATGCTGTCCCACGGTTTCCGAGTGCCAGTACCCCGCGGGCAAATTCGCCGGCGCCACCATGCCCGATCACGGTGACCTTTGGTCCATGGCATGGGAATACAATGTGCGCTACGGCGAACTCCTCTTTGAAGCAAAAGGAAAAAGCCTGCCCTACATCTTTCGCAAGCGAGCGCGCCTGGATGGCAACGCGATCGTTCTCCGCTACGAGGTTGCGAGTATCGGATCCCAAGAGTTTGCTTTCCTGTGGTCGGCTCATCCGCTCTTCGCAGTTGAACCGGGTTGCCGGATCGTGCTCCCCGACGAGGTCTCGCGCCTGTTTGTGAACTGGTCTCATGATGGACGACTGGGCGAGTTCGGCGACAGTTGCGGATGGCCCATCGCCCGCACCAAAGAAGGGGTTGAAGTTGATCTTTCGCAGGTCGCCAGCGTCAACGCGCGAACTGCGGAGAAGCTGTTCACTTCACGATTGTCGAAGGGGCGGTGTGCGATTTTATATCCCGGCGGCGATGAGTCGATCGCGTTGCACTTCGATCCTCTCCGCGTCCCTTATCTGGGCCTATGGATTTGCCAGGGTGGCTGGCCTTCCCCGGAAAATGGACATTTCACAGTCGCGCTGGAGCCATGCACCGGCCGCCCAGACTCGCTTCGGGAGGCAATCCAAAGGGGCGAATGCGATGTGCTGAAACCGGGACAAAAAAAGAGTTGGGAAATAAGAATCGAAGTTTCACCATAAGGCACGGAAAAGCAATGTATCGGGGCGGGAGTTTACTCCCGCCGCAAGGGCATTTAGGAAAAACAGGGCTTCAGCCCTGGAGTAAATTCCAGGGCTAAAGCCCGTCGAATTTAGGAGGATTTCGGCACCGCTGAAGCGGTGCCCTGACACGTGTGTTACTTGTAGAGAAGGTCTTTACAAAAGAGACACAGACAAAACTTGATGGGGATGAGGCGATGAAAGCCATGCCTGATGCAAGGTGTTTTCACAACACAGAGGCACAGAGAAAGCTCAATAAAGAAGAGAAGAAATGAGAAGGTGATGTATCAGGGCGGGAGTTTACTCCCGCCGCAACGGTCCTGTTTAAAACCGGCTTCAGCCCCGGAGGCAGCTTCCAAAACTCCAGGAGAATCGGCAATGCAAAAAGAAGAAGCTAAGAAAAATTCTGGCATGACGCGGCGCGATTTTCTGCGGAGCTCTTCCGCTATGGCTGCCGCGCCGCTGATCTCCTCGGTCGAAATGCCCCGGCCGAGGTCGAACGTAATTCTCGTCATCTCCGACCAGTTTCGCTGGGATTGCCTGGGCGCGAATGGCCGCAATCCGTTGAACCTCACGCCCAACCTCGATACGATGGCCCGGGAAGGCACGAACTTCGCCAACTCGATCACCAACCAGCCGGTATGCGCGCCGTCTCGCGCCTGTCTCTTCACCGGCCAGTATGCGACCCGAAACAAGGTATGGCGAAATGGCCTCCCACTGCCGCCCGAGAGCCTCACCCTGGCCGAAGCCTTTCGCGGGGCGGGATACACCGCCAACTACATCGGCAAATGGCATCTTGCGCCTGAGGACCACGGCGACCGAAGCTCGATGGGACCGGTCCCGCCGCTTTACCGAGGAGGATTCGACGATTTTTGGGAAGGCTGCAATGTAATGGAATGGACCTCTCATCCCTACGAGGGCAGCATCTGGGACGGAGCGGGAAGAGAAATCCGTTTTAAGGATGAGTACCGCGTCGATTTCATTACCGAGCGCGTCGTCCGCTTCCTGCGTGAGCAGGCCCACGAACCGTTTTTCCTCGTCATCTCGTACCTCGAGCCGCATTTTCAGAATGACTGCAATTGCTTTGTCGCGCCCAAGGGATACGCCGAACGATACCGCAATTCCTTCATCCCGCGCGATCTTTCGTTTTTCCCGGGCGACTGGCAGGAGCAGTTGCCGGACTACTACGGATGCATTGCTCGCGTAGATGAAAACGTGGGCCGGCTGCGGCAAGAACTGGTGGCGCGCCGTCTCGCGGAGCGGACGGTGCTGGCCTTCATCAGCGACCATGGCTGCCATTTCCGCACCCGCAACTCCGAATATAAGCGCAGCGCGCATGAGAGCTCTATCCATGTGCCGCTGGTGATCGCCGGTCCCGGTTTCCCGCGCTCGCGGGCCGTACACGACCTGATTGGCCATATCGATATCGCTCCCACGCTGCTCGACGCGGTTGGAATCGCCGTGCCCACGACCATGCAGGGGAAGAGCGCGATGCCGCTGCTGCAAACCACTCCGGCGGACACCGCCCAGAACGAGATCTTTATCCAGATCAGCGAGTCGATGACCGCTCGCGCCTTGCGCACCCCGCAGTGGGTCTACGTCGTGGCGGCGCCGGACGGCAAGTCGCAGGAGGTGGCGCCGCGCTATGTCGAGCACCAACTCTATGATCTGCTGGCCGATCCTCATCAGCTGGTCAATCTTGCCGGACGGGTTGAGACGCGAGAGGTCGCCGCGCACCTGCGCGAAAGGCTCCGCGCCCGAATGGTGGAAGCGGGCGAACAGGAAGCCGAGATTGTCCCCGCCCCTTTGTACCCATAATCCTCGGAAGGCTGGCCATTGAGCGGTAACAACCATGAATCGCTTTTACAGCAAGCTTTGACGATTTCAGGAGATGAGGGAAGAGAAATGACTTGTAAATTGCTCCGAGTGCTGGTGATTGTGGCGGCGGTCGCGTGCTGTGGATTTGTCTCTCCCGCCGATGACCAGGGCCAGGCCCCCGCAACCGCAGCGACTGCGACTTCCATAGATCCCTCGCGCGACCTGGGCGAATGGGAAGGATGGGGCAGCTCGCTGGCATGGTGGGCGCGTGCGATTGGCGGCACCGGCAATGCCGACCATTACGCCGACCTTATCTACACCACGAAATCGATAGACGGCTGTCCCGGGCTTGGGTTGAATATCGTCCGCTACAACGTGGGCGGGGGCGGCATCAAGCAGCCGCAGGAGAATAAAGGTCCTAAGCTGCAATGGCAGATGGATATCCATGGTTACTGGCAGGATCCGAACCGGCCCGATCCCGCCAACTGGGACTGGTCGGCTGATTCGAACCAGCGGTCGATGATGCAGAAGGCGCGGGCGCGCGGGGCGAATGTGTTCGCGCTGTTTTCGGATTCGCCGATGTGGTGGATGAATACCAATCACAGCACTGCCGGAAGCGACACCGGGGGCAACTGCCTGGCGCCGGAAAACCAGGACCGCTTCGCGTCTTATCTGGCCACGGTCGCGCGTCATGCCGCGGACCACTGGGAGATCCATTTCACCTCGGTCGAGGCATTCAATGAGCCTTCGGCGGATTGGTGGAAGTATCCCATCCGGCAGGAGGGCTGCCATTTCGATGCCGCCGCACAGCAGGCGATGATTCCAAGGCTACGCCATGAACTGGACCGGCTGGGACTCAATAACATCGCCGTTGCCGCGGCGGACGAGAATGATATCGACGTGGCCCTGAATACCTGGAAGGCTTACGATCCGGCCACCCGCGCCCTCGTTGGGGAGGTAAACGCCCACGGCTACTACAAGGGGACCGAATCTTATCGCGGCCCCAACGGAGTTGCGTTGCGTAAAGCGGTCGGCAGCAAACGCCTATGGCAGTCCGAATATGGCGATGGAGACGCCTCGGGGTACACCATGGCCAACTCCATCATCCGCAATATTCGGGAGCTCAATCCGAACGCGTGGGTCTATTGGCAGCCTGTGGAACCGGATGTCCCGGGATTCGGATGGGGCCTGCTGAACGCAAATTATGTCGATACCCATGACTCCTTCATGCCCGGCGAGAACACGCCTTTAGTCCGGGTGAACCGCAAGTTCTTTGTCTATGGTCAGTTTACGAGGTATATCCGGCCCGGTTCCCACTTCATCGATATCGGGGATGGGGACTCAATTGCAGCCTACGATGGGGCTTCGCATAAGCTTGTCATCGTCACCGTAACCCGCGACCTCGATAAGGAAGCCAGGTACGATTTATCGAAGTTCAACGCGGTTGGGCAAAGCGTGCAGCGCATCGCCACCACAACGGCTCCTGGGAACGGAGTGCCGGACTGGAAAGAGCACGCTGACATTCTCCGCCTTGACTACCAGACCCAGAAGGTCTTTGCAGTCACTCTTTACCCAAGATCGGTGTATACGTTCGTCATTGAAAACGTTTTGCCCTGACCTGTGTGGCGGGTATACTGAAGGCGCTGTAAACGTCCCGTGTTCAGAAGCGGGCCTCCAAGTTTATGGGAAGAACGCCCCCACCGCGCAATCGCAAAGCTCGTGAGGTCCCGGCCACGGAAGGCGCCGAAGAGCTTTCTCGAAGCGCGCGCGACGGGAGACCGGTTGGAATCAAAGACATTGCCACGGCCCTGGGCATCTCCATCGGTACGGTAGACCGGGCGCTTCATTCCCGAGGCGGCATCAACCCGATCACCAAGGACCGCGTGTTGAAGATGGCGCGGAGCATGGGATACAGGCCGAACCTGGCGGCCCGCTATCTGAAGGCGCCGCGCCAGATTCAGCTCTCTATTAATCTTCCCGCCCAGATCGCATCATTTTTCGATGCCGTGCGCACTGGAATACGCAATGCCTCAAGCCCGTTTGAACCGGCAATCAATCTTTGTTTCCGGACCCATCCCGCACTGGGAGAAGGGGACGTAGCGCTTTTTCAGGAAGCCCTCGAAGATGGAAGTAAGGGAATTATGATTGCGCCCGGACATCCGGCGCAGTTAAAACCCTGGATCGACAAGGCGGCGGAGAAGGGGATTCCCGTGGTATGTGTCGCTACCGATGCGCCCGGTACGGAGCGGCTGACCTCAGTGTCGGCCGACCCTTTTACCAGCGGCGCGATCGTGGGAGAGCTGCTCTGCCGCATGATACCGGGCCCGGGAACGGCCGCCGTCCTGACCGGCGATCTCTCCACCTTCGATCACTCGGAGAAGCTCCGCGGGTTCCAAAATAGTTTGGCCTCTCTTGGTGGAGGGCTCACGGTTTCGGCCGTGCTGGAAAGCCATGATGATGAGACTGCCGCATACAATGAAACCCGGAAGCTCGTATCGCAAGATAGGAGGCTGAAGGCCATCTACGTAAGTACGGCAAACTCCATCAGTGTACTTCGCGCCCTTGAAGAGATTGATCCCGAACGCCGCGTCGCCGTCATAACCACCGATTTATTCCCCGAACTGGCGCCGTTCCTTCGCTCCGGCAGGATTCTGGCCACCATCAATCAACGTCCCGAGGCGCAGGGCCGCATCGCTTTCGAGTCTCTCTACACCTTTTTGGTGGAAGGGGAGTATCCGCCATCGCGAATCAAGCTAAACCCTCACATCGTGATGCGATCGAACCTGGAGCTGTTTCTGGAGCGTATGCCTGGCGAATCCGAGTGGAGCGGGCAAGAGCAAGTATCCTGAAATCCGCCAGTGCCGTTCTCACTGCGGGGCGGAAACGAACAGCAAACCATCGATCACTCCTTCATTCCGCAAGACAAAAAAATTAATTTGACACTTAAAGTACATTGCAGCTAATCTGGCCCTGACGTTAACGTACACGAAAAAGGAAGGGCCGCTCTCGTGAATTCCCGCCGACAATTCCTGAGGACCGCCTCTTCACTCGCCGCGGGCGTCTCATTGCAAGGAGCGTTGGCTGCCCCTGCATTGGCCGCGTCTACCACGGCTGCAGATAGCCAGACGCTTCCGACCAAACGTGAGTCGTTGAACGGCCTTTGGCAATTTCGTCTCGATCCCGAGAACGCCGGCCTCCGTAATGGATGGCAGGACCCGGCAACCACTGCGGACGGATGGACGGAAGTCAACGTTCCTCATACCTGGCAAATAACCCCGGACTCCACCGAATACTATGGCGTCGCCTGGTATCGCAGAAGCTTTCAAGTTCCACGCGAATGGGAGAGTCAGACCGTCCGAATTGAATTTGAAGCCGTATTCCACTCCGCTACCGTATGGGTGAATGGAACCGAAATCGGGAAGCACCTCCGCAAGGGATACACAGCCTTTGCCTTTGACACCACGCTGCTCACTCCCGGCGCTGACAATGTGCTTGTGGTGATGGTCAACTCCGATTTCGACGAGAACATGCTGCCTCGCGGCCATTCCAGTGACTGGACCCACGACGGCGGTATTTACCGTCCCGTCAGCCTTTTGATGACTCCAAAGGTATTCATCGAACGAGTGGACGTGGATGCTATACCGGACTTGGCCGCCAAAGCGGGAGATCTCGATATCTCGGTTGTGCTCCGCAACAGCGGGACGCGCGCATTCAAGGGGAGGATCGCGTGCCGGGCAACGGACGAGGCCACCGGGCTCGAGGCGATGCAGGAGCGGAATGCGGGCGCGGTCAATATCCCAGCGGGCAAAACCATTACCATGACTTTGCCCAAGCTCAGGATTGCCAATGCCAGATTCTGGCACTTCGATGCTCCGAATTTATATTCGCTCTCCGTCAGCTTATACGGTGCTGGAGCGAATCACGAGTTCACAACTACCTTCGGCATCCGCTCAATCGAGGTAAAGAATGGCGGATTCCTGCTGAACGGCGAACCGGTCCGCCTGATGGGCGTCGAGCGCATGGCGGGCAGCAACCCGGATTACGGCATGGCGGAGCCCTCGTCTTGGATCGATCACGACCACGATGACCTGAAAAACTTGAACTGCATCTTTACTCGCGTCCATTGGCCGCAGGACAAGCGAGTGCTGGAATATTGCGACCGCCACGGCATCCTGATTCAGACAGAAGTGCCCACCTGGGGCCCTAACACATTCAAGGACATGCGGGACGAACCCGCTCCGGAGATCATGCAGAATGGCCTGGAGCAACTGCAGGAGATGATTGCGCGTGACCGGAACCATCCCAGCATCGTCTCCTGGGGGCTGTGCAACGAGATCAACGGGCAGCATCCGCCGGCATATAAATTTGCCCAGCGCATGTACGAGGAGGCGGTGAGGCTCAATCCGCGGCGGCTGCGCTCCTACGCCTCGAACTCCCTGCAGAAAAATCCTGGCGCCGATGTCTCGAAGCGGATGGATTTTATCGAGTGGAACGAATATTACGAGAGCTGGTACGGGGGTACCCCAGACGATCTTCGGCGCAATCTTGAAGAGATTCACCAGGCATTTCCCGACAAGCCGATCGTCATCTCGGAATACGGCTATTGCGCCTGCACCCCGGACCGTCCGGAGGGCGACCGGCGGAGGATCGAAGTGCTGCGCAGGCACACGCAGGTCTGCCGCGAACTAGGTTATGTCGGGGGGCTGATTTTCTTCTGCTACAACGATTACCGCACACATATTGGCGATAAAGGCGTCGGCGTGATGAAGCAGCGCATTCACGGCGTGGTTGACCTGCTGGGCGCGCGCAAACCTTCCTACGATGTGCTGCGCGAGGAATCCAGCCCGGTCGAGGCGCTCGAATGGAGCGGCAATTCGGCTTCATTCACCATCCAGGTGCGGACCCGTAAATCCATTCCGGCGTATACGCTGCGCGGCTACAAAGTATCCGGTACGCTATACGGATTTGGAAATATTCCGGTGGAGCGCCGCTACGTCGCGCTGCCCGACATGGTATCCGGGCAGACGATTTCGGTCCCATTGCAGTTCAAAGAGCAGGGGGCGACGCGGGTGGAATTCGATGTCATGCGTCCGACCGGATTTTCCGCATTCACGAAAGTGTGGACGCCGTAACCAGCAATCCCGGGGCAGCATTCGATAATCGCATGCGTGCCTCATTCATCTAGAGATTCAGGAGATCCGGAGTTGACGAGAGCAGCGGCTGAACCCGTCCGAGCGTGGGAAGAGGTCGTCACCATTCCAACTTATCCCGAGCAGGCGCCCGACAAGAACCCGATGTTCCTGGAGAAGCGGGTCTATCAGGGCAGCAGCGGCAAGGTTTATCCCAACCCTTTCACCGATCGCGTATCGAACGAGAAAAGCACGAGGGACTACCATGCGGTCTTTCTTGAGAATGAGTACGTCCGTCTGATGATCCTGCCCGAAATTGGCGGCCGCATCCATATCGGGCAGGACAAGACGACGGGATACGATTTCTTTTACCACCAGCACGTGATCAAGCCAGCGCTCGTGGGATTGCTTGGTCCCTGGATCTCGGGTGGCGTCGAGTTCAATTGGCCGCAGCACCATCGGCCCTCCACCTACATGCCGGTAGAGCACACCATTGAGCGCGGCGAGGACGGAAGCATCACCGTCTGGTTGAGCGAGCACGAGCCCATGCAGCGCATGAAAGGCATGGCGGGAATCTGCCTGCATCCGGGCAAGTCGTATATCGAAGCGAAGGTGCGGTTGTACAACCGCACTCCATTCGTGCAGACGTTCCTCTGGTGGGCCAATGTTGGCATTCGCGTGCATGATCGGTATCAGGCGTTTTTCCCGCCGGACGTCACTTACGTAGCGGACCATGCCAAGCGCGCGGTTTCTTCATTCCCGATTGCGCGCAACTACTACTATGGCGTGGATTATCGCAGCGGGACCGACATCTCCTGGTACAAAAATATTCCAGTGCCGACCTCCTACATGGTGACAGAATCGAAATACGATTTCTTTGGAGGCTACGATCACCAGCAGAAGGCCGGCGTGGTCCACTTCGGAAATCATCACATCGCGCCCGGCAAGAAGCTTTGGACGTGGGGCAATGCCGAATTCGGCTATGCATGGGACCGCAATCTCACCGATTCCGACGGCCCCTACATCGAACTGATGGCGGGGGTCTTCACCGACAATCAGCCGGACTTCTCCTGGCTGCATCCCTATGAAACGCGCGCCTGGAGCCAGTTCTGGTATCCCATCCAGCAGATAGGTCCGGTCAAGAATGCGAACCGCCATGCCGCTGTCAATCTGGAGCAGGAAGGGACGCGGACCAAAGTGGGACTCTGCGTTACCGAGCGATTCGAGCAGGCGAAACTGCTGGTTACTGCAAAGGACAAGATCGTGCTGGAAGAGGCGATCGACCTCGCGCCGGGGAAGCCGATAATCCGCGAAGTTGCCGGCGAGGACGAAGTCTCAGTACGAGTGGTGACAAGGGAAGGCAAGGAGATCATCCAATACACGCCGGTAAAACAGCAGGACCGGACCGCCCTGCCCGACCCGGCGACTGAGCCGCCACAGCCGAAAGACATCCTCTCGAATGACGAGCTCTATATCACCGGCCTCCATTTGGAACAGTACCGGCACGCAACGCGCTATCCGGAGCCATACTGGGAGGAGGCGCTGCGTCGAGATCCCCTGGATAGCCGGTGCAATGCGGCGCTTGGGCTGCTTAAGCTGAAGCGAGGCCAGTTCGTCCAGGCCGAAAAGTACTTTCGCAACGCAATTCAGCGCCTGACCCGGCGGAACCCGAATCCGCCGGATGGGAATGCCCATTATTATCTCGGAGTCACGCTGCAATACCGGGGCCGGTACGAAGAAGCATACGCCGCCTTTTACAAGGCGACCTGGAATTATGCCTGGCGATCGGCCGCGTATTATCATCTGGCTGAAATCGACTGCTGCCGCGACGAATTTGCCACGGCCCTCGAACATGTGGAGCATTCCCTCGAAACCGCCGCCGGCAATCTGAAAGCGCGAAATCTGAAGGCCTCGATTCTGCGCCGGCTGGGTGCTGTGGCGCAGGCCCGCATGTTGGTGCAGGGGACCCGCCTGCTTGATCCCCTGGATTTTTGGGCGCGCAATGAACTGATGCTGCTCTCGGCCTCCGCAGAAAATGGTCTCTTAGAAGAGCGGTCGCCGGTAGCGGCGCGGACCAATACGCAACTTCATCTTGATCTTGCGTTTGACTATATCGGCGCGGGTTTCTGGGCCGAGGCCATGGATGTTTTATCCAAACTCGCCGTTCCTGCACGGGCGCAAATCCATCCCATGGTCCTGTATGCGCTTGGATATTGCGCCGGCAAGATGGGAGATCATTCTCGCTCCGCCGCGTACTGGGCCGATGCCATGAAGGCCTTGCCGGATTATTGTTTCCCGGCGCGGATTGAAGAAATGATATGCCTTCGGGCCGCTCTGGAGGCCAACCCGGCGGATGCGAAGGCGCATTACTATCTGGGAAACCTGCTGTATGACAAAAAACGTTATGAAGAGGCGATCCATGAATGGGAATTGAGCGTGGATCGGGACAGCTCGTTCGCCATTCCGTGGCGAAACCTGGGAATCGCCTACTTCAATATTCGCAGGGACCCTGACCGGGCGCTCTTCGTATACGAGAAGGCATTCGAAGCCAATTCCTCGGATGCGCGATTACTATACGAGCTGGACCAATTGCGTAAACGCATGGGAGTTCCCGCTCCCCGGCGACTTGCCATTCTGAAAGATCATCTCGGCCTGGTCTCAAATCGGGATGATCTCACGGTTGAAATGATCACGCTGTTGAACCAGACCGGCCAGCCGCGGAAGTCGCTGGACGTCTTGTCATCGCGGCGATTCAACCCATGGGAAGGCGGCGAAGGTCTGGTTTCTGGCCAGTATGTGTGGGCGCATGTGCTGATCGGACGCTCTCTTCTCGAGGGCGGCGATCCTAAAAAGGCGTTGACTCACTTTGCAGCCGCCCGGGAATATCCGGAAAATCTTGGCGAGGGCAAGCACCTGCTGACCCGTGAAACCAACCTCGACTATTTCACCGGCTTTGCCTTGTCGCAGATGGGCCGTGAGGAAGAAGCCCGGCAGTTCTGGGCCAGAGCGGCGGCCGATGATGGTCCAATCACCTGGATGACCTACTACCGCGCCTTGAGTCTTGAGGCGCTCAATCTCGGTGACGAAGCTGCGCAAGTGCTGAACGAGATGCGGGCTTTCGCCGCCCGGCAGATGCAAGCCGCAGCCAAAATCGATTATTTTGCGACCTCGCTGCCCAATTTCCTGCTGTTTGAGGACGACCTCCAAAAGAGAAATCAAATCGAATGCCTTTTCCTGACCGCGCTGGCCGACATGGGAGAAGGCAACGTGGAGCGCGCCTCGGCGCTCTTGAAGGAAGTGCTATCGCTCGACGGCAATTATCTGGCAGCGCAGGAAGAGTTCCGGGCATTGGCCCAGGCTGTGGCGGACGGGCGGCAACAAAGGGTCCAGTGATGCGGGCAGGCGAACGCCTGCAATTGAAAAACTTACGAACGGCGGTTTTCGATGATCGGCACTACGAGAACGAGCGACGCGGTTACTCCGGTATCGGCGCAATTCCATACCGGATATATCTGGACAATTTCGGCGGTCGCCGCGCTCGGCGGGCTGCTCTTCGGCTACGACTGGGTGGTGATTGGCGGCGCCAAGCCCTTCTATGAAAATTTCTTCCATTTGACTGACGCCTCCCAGCAGGGCTGGGCCATGAGCTGCGCCCTGATTGGCTGTTTTGCGGGAGCGCTGATTTCCGGCGGCCTGAGCGATAAATTCGGCCGCAAGCGGCTGCTGATCGTTGCCGGTCTGGTCTTCGCCGTCTCCTCGGCAGGGACCGCGATGGCGCCCGCGTTCGCGGTTTTCGTGCTGTGGCGCATCATGGGTGGCCTGGCGATTGGATTGGCCTCAAGCCTTTCGCCACTGTACATCGCGGAGGTCTCGCCCGCGCGATTTCGCGGAAAGCTGGTCTCGCTAAACCAATTAGCGATCGTCATTGGCATCCTTCTCGCGCAGCTGGTCAATTGGCTGATTGCCAAGCCGGTGCCGCCCGATGCGACCGCCTGGCAGATTCTCCATTCTTGGAATGGCCAGATTGGATGGCGCTGGATGTTCGGCGTGACGGCGATTCCCTCAGTATTCTTTTTTGGCGCGACATTCTTTGTTCCTGAAAGCCCGCGATGGCTCGCCAGGAACGGCGCGCCAGAGAAAGCCCGGCGGGTGCTGGCCCGCATTGGCGGCGAGCTTTACGGCGACCATGCGCTGCGTGAAATCGAACTCGCCCTCACCGAGAAGACCGGGAAGACGGATTTCAGGACGCTGCTCGATCCGAAGATGATGAAGGCACTGCTCCTTGGCGTTGCCTTGGCGGTCTTGCAGCAGTGGTGCGGCATCAACGTGATCTTTAATTATGCGGAAGAGGTCTTCTCCGCCGCCGGATACAAGGTCTCCGACATTCTGTTCAACATTGTAGTTACCGGAGCGGTCAACCTGGTCTTCACATTTGTGGCCATCGGCACAGTGGACAAGCTCGGCCGCCGCCTCCTGATGCTGACCGGTTCGGCCGGGCTGGCCATCATCTATACCTTGCTGGGCGCTTTCTACTATGTTCATAGCCACGGCGCCCACATGCTTGTCCTGGTGGTCGCGGCTATCGGTTGCTATGCGATGTCGCTCGCTCCCGTGACCTGGGTAGTGATCTCGGAAATATTTCCCAACCGGATTCGCGGGGCAGCAATGTCGGTTGCGGTGACCGCGCTCTGGATTGCGTCCTTCATCCTTACTTATACATTTCCTCTCTTAAACCACGGCCTGGGCGCCGCCATGACCTTCTGGATATATGCCGGAATTTGCGTTGCCGGCTTTCTTTTCATCAAAGCCCGCCTGCCGGAAACCAAGGGCAAGACGCTGGAAGAGATTGAGGCGTTCTGGCGGTAAATCAGCGGCGGATGTTGTCGGAGAGCAGGGGAAAGAATTGTCCTGCAATCTTCTCCCCCGCCGGGACCACCGGTACACCGTGAAGCAGCGGCCCGTTGCTCGCTGAGCGCACGCCATCCTTCATCACATTGATGACGGTAGCGCGCCGCGAACGGTGGGAATGGTTGGCAAACGATCCGTGCACCAGCCGGGGATGATGGAACGAAGCCTCGCCTTTCTTCAATTCCACCGCCACGGGCTGCTCGAACTCGCGTTTTTGTTTATCGTCTAACACCGCGCGGATGGCATCCATATCGCCGGCGAGTCCGGTTATGGGCAGATCGGGCCAGCGATGGCTTCCCGCGATGTACTGCAAGCACCCATTCTCGCGCGTCGAATCGTCCAGACCAATCCAGCAGGTGAGGTGCGCCAGCGGCTGCGTGCGCGTCCAGTAGGAATAATCCTGATGCCAGGCCACTACTCCTCCGTGGTGAGCGGGCTTGCAGAAGAGCTGGTCATGCCAGAAGCGGACCGCTCCTCCCAGAAGTTGCGCCGCCGGGACCGTGAATGCCGGATGCCAAAGCAGGTCGTGAAAGCCGGGCGCGATGCGCCACGCGCCGAGGGCATGGAAGAGCACGCGGTCCGGATCGCCCGACTCGTTGGAGTGATACTCATAGAATAATTCCCGCTCCCCGGCCCCTGCTTCGAGCAGCCCAGCCAACTCCTGCCGAAGGACCTCCACTTGCTCGTCCGACAAGATGCGGACCCCTTTTAAGTAGCCATACTCATGGAAGAAGTCGATCTGCTCCTGGCGCAGTTCAAACTCCGAGGCCGCGCGCTGCTCCACGGGGCGAAAAAGCGAATGGAGCGGATGATGATGGACGGAAAGGTCCTGAGCCATGATCTTAATAGCCTCTATTTTCTACAGTACTGCAAGCGCGGCGATTCAATCATAGTTACTGCGCAATGCGCTCCAGCTTGATTGCGGTGCTGTCATAATCGCCTCGCAGCGGCAGCGTGAGGCCATGATGCATCAGGTACGCGCCGGTAAGCTGTTCGGGAAACGCGGGCTTCTGCGGCGCAGGTTTTCCGTCGATGAGCGAAAGCCTATAGGTAGCGTTGTCATCCAGTCCGCGCAGCAAGAGTGGAGGGAGCCTGCGGCCAAACTGCTGGGAGTGCAAAAATGCGAATAGCACTGCCTGGGATTTGTCCTGCGAAAGATTTTCGTTGGCGACGAAATTCCGGTTGTCCGGCGTCGTGAGCCGATAGAGCGCCCCATTCTGCACGGTTTCGCGAATGGATTTGTAGTTGGCGATCATCTGTTTTGCCAGCGCGGAGTCCTCCGGGCCCAATCGGTTCAGGTCCTCGCCAATCCCCAGCGCGCCCTGCATTGCGACCAGGAAACGGAATTGCAGCGGCACGCTCCGGCCATTGAAATTAGGCACATCGGTCACCCAGTCCACCATGATATGCGGGGTATAGGCATAGGTGAAACCCTGCTGAATAACGAGACGGTCGAAGGCCTCGGTATTGTCCGAGGGCCACACCTGTTCCGACCGCTGCAGGATTCCGAGATCGACTCGGCCGCCGCCGCCAGAACAGGCTTCGACTTCCAGGGCAGGGTGCTTGCTCCGCAGCCGGTCGAGGATGTTGTAAAGGTTCTGGGTGTAACGCACCCAAATATCTTTTTGCTCTTCGGGAGGGACCTCCGGCCAGCCCGGTTCGCTGAAGTTGAGGTTGTAGTCCCACTTCAAAAAAGCGATATCGTTCACGGTAACGAGCTGGTCAAGCCAGTGGAAGAGGTACTCTCGAACATCGTCCCGCGCAAGGTTGAGCAGTACGAGCTTGTTTCGTTCGGAGAGCGGGCGTCCTTTGAAATGCATGGCCCAGTCGGGATGCTTATGGTAAAGGTCGCTCTCCATGCTGAGGCTCTCGGGCTCCACCCACAACCCAAAATCCATTCCGTGGTCCTTCACAAAACGGATAAGCGGGCCGAGGCCGTTGGGAAACCTTCGCGTATTCACATTCCAGTCTCCCGGGTAGTCGTACCAGCCGGCGTCCATCACAAAGCGTTCCACTCCGAGGTTTGCCGCTTTTGCGGCCAGGGCGCTTTGTCCCGCGAAATCCAGGTTTCCGCCGGTGGCGTAATAGGAGTTGTAGAGCACTGGGCGCGTCCGCGAACCGGATCCATGGGGCAATATTTCGGTCCGCTCGAACTGGTGCAGAATGCGCGAGGCGCCGCCGATTCCTGTGTCAGAATATCCGGCATAGAACGATGGAGTCGTGAGGGAAGCGCCGGGAAGAAGCCGATAGCCAAAATCAAACGGATTATAACCACCTGTGACGCGTACCTGCCGGTCCGTCTGCTCGATGGTGAGCCGCCAGCTTCCGCTCCAACCCAGCGCCCCGAACCAGACTGGACCGTGCTCCTCATCTTTACTGTCCTCGCGGTCCAAGGCGAACCACGGATTAAACTGCACGCTGGTGTTGCCTCGGCGGCTTTCGAGGATCTTCATTCCCGGGTGCACGCCCTCTATGTTCATTTGCCACTCGTCAGCCCAGCGTCCGGTCAGGTAGCGCAGACGGTAGCCTTCGCCTTGCGGAGGGTACCAGACCGCCGACTGCGCGCTCTCCAGCGTAACCGGCTGCTCCGTACGGTTCTCGATGGTGGCCTCGCGGCGCAACATGCCGGTCAGCGGATATACGGTGTAATGCAGATGGACAAAGAGAGGACGCTCGATGTCCTTGAGCGCCACCGTCAGCGTGTTGCCCGCGATCCGATGCCCGGCATAATGCAGGATGAGGTCGCGATTGCCATCGGGAAAGGTGGCCTTGATGCTTGGCTCCAAGTAGTAAGCGGCCCCCCATCCGGGATACTCCTGCGGGGTGAGCGTCGAGCCCAGATCGAAACTGGACCAGTCCGGCAGGGTATGGGGCGCGGCGAAATCTCCGTCCACATGCTCACCCCAGTAAATGTGCTGCAGCATCCCCTGCTCGTTGACTCCAAAAGCATAGGAGACCTTGCCGGCATCCAGAATAAAGACCCGGGTCGCCTCCACAAATCGAATCGGCGGTTGCGCCATCACCGCAAGCGAGGTGAAGATTGCAAAAAGAATAGACAGGGAGAATTTGACGCCTGATTTGATCATCATTTCGATTTCACCACAGAGACACAGAAATACACAGAAGAATCTGGCCATTTGGCGATCGGGTCATCGGGCGATTTTAAAATCAACTGCAAATCGCCATATCACCCGCTGGCCATATCACCCGATTTCTCTGGCGATTTGGCGATCGGGTCATGTGTGGCTGGCTTGCAGCGTACATTTTGTATCAGGGCAGAGCTTGTACTGAGCGCAGTCGGAGGAACTGTTTTCGTATCAGGGCATGAGTTCACTCATGCCGCTCGGTCGCAATATGAATCGGCTTCAGCCGCTGCATTAACAAACATTAAATAAAGGTCGCTCCGCGTTGCTGCGCTC
>CAZONJ010000034.1:0-29453 GCA_964581225.1 uncultured Terriglobales bacterium
CCGAGTGGTAACGCTCCGGTGGAACCGCACTGGCCGCTGCCGGTTCCCCTGGTCAACGCGAATGGTCCGGTCTGCACAAAGCACAGGAAGGTGTATTCCTTGTCTGGGATCGCGAAGCCGGTGTAGCTGGCGCCGAAGAGCGCGTAGCTGTCTTCGGTGTTGGCCGACCAATAGGTGAAATGCAGATTGTGGACAGCGATCCCGGAATTGTTGTTCGCATCCAGCGCCTGCGAGCTCTGGATAAAGTTAATGATGTCAGTAAACCACTGTCCCTGCGATCCGTTGCCGCTGGTGTACAGATCGCTGGAAGTCGTGCCGGTACCGAACTCGCCGACCCACACAGGAGTGGAGGTATAGGCGGTTGCGCCGGTGTTCGACCAGGGATAGGAGGTGTGCCCCGGCCAGGTGGGATTTACCTGCCCGATGTTGATGTAGGCCCAATGCGTCGTCCAGAAATCAGCCAGTGACGATGACGAGCAGCCGGTGTGGTAGCAGGTGGAACTGTTGAACCAGCTTTGCTGATATTCCGCTGGGCCGTAATCGTGCGCGGAATACACAAGTTGATTGCTCACCGCCGTGCCCAGGGAACTGGAGCTGCCTCCGGCATTGAGCACCACTGGCGCGCCGGCATTCCCAGCATTGCCATTCACGCCCAGCAGTTCCTCGCCCCAGAAGGTGAAGTCGTATGGCCCCGCGGACTGCGTGCCGCTCGCCGTGGGATACTGCGAAATGCCCTCCACAAAGATGATGGGATAGGCCCAGCCTTTGGCGGCAGCGTCTCCGAAAACGGAGTCGCCGGCGCGTTCAGCGGCCAATCGCCAGTCATGGCATGAGCCGCTGGCGACGCAGGAGGGCGCAAACGGATTGGGGTTCGGATTGGCCGAGGGATCGATTCCATCGCCAGTTCCCCAGGTGGATCCTCCCATGTAATTACAGCCGGTATGGGTGCAGACCGTATGCGGCTCGTTGCGCAGGTCGAAGCCGATTACCGTGGGAAATCCGTCGGATGCCAGCCAGTTCACCGTGATGGTATCTGTCGAGCCCTGCGTCTGCTGTACGCCGTGGAGCCACGCCTGGATGTTGCGCCAGTCGGCAATCCACGAGCTCTCAGGATAATTCGAGCTGCCGCTGGAGTAATACCACAACCCGTTGGCCTCGGCGGAATTGCCCGCCTCAGAGCGATGGTTGTCCAGGATTACGTGCAGCCCAATGGATCCCGCGTAGTTGACGATCAGCGCAAGGATGTCGCGGCTGTGCTTGCCCTTGCAGTTCGGGCAGGCGCTGATGGTGTTTGCCCCGGGCGTGGGATCGGTCTCCCACACCGCATTGGAGAACGGGATGCGGACGGTGTTGAAGCCATCGGACTTCATCTCGTTCAAGATGTAGGTGTAGTCCTTGGCATACATGCCATGCGCGACGGAGCTGGTCGTCTCAAAGCCGTACCAGTTCAGTCCTGAAACTACGAAGGTCCCGCCTGAGGGCGTGAGGATATCACTGCCGGAAGTGTGCCAGCCCTGGGCATAAGTGAGAGTGGAACAGCATGCCGCAAGTGCAAGCACCGCGAGCAGACGGAGATACTGTCGAACCATTGGGTCCTCCTGAGAGTGGGATTTGAAGCCGGTATGAGAAGCCGGTATGAAAGGAGTAGGGACCCATGACGCCGTGAATTGAGGCAGGAAACATGTTGAGAGCTCTCGCCAGAGACCCCGGCGAGAGTCCCACAACAATAGGACGAAAGATTGAACGCGTCAATACATCAGATCGGATTTTGAATTGCGAGCCTTGATATTATCCTTCGATTGTTGTGATTTCTGAAGATTTCAATGAGGGCGGTACTATCGGGCTACGATAAAAACGGCCAGACGAATTAACCTCGGAAACTGCGCTGTGACTCAGCTTCCCGGATGGTACTCCCGCTCGGTGTGTCCCTGGAGTTGCGAGCGGTAGAAGTAGACCTCCCGCAGGTCGCCGGTGCTATAGCGCTTTGCCTGATCGTTAAAGTGGGGCGATGCAGGATGGCCGCTCTCTCCGCCGGCTGTGACTGCCCTGGCGCGCACCCGCTCTCCGAATTCCACTACCGCGACGAAGCTGTTCCCGGTTGTGCCGTACCACTTCTTTGTGCCCGGATAGGCGTGCGCTCCAAATGAGGCCAGCGAGCCCCACTTCGCGGAGGTAAATCCGACTGGGATGCTCGGCCCTGAATCGTTGAATGGCTGGACGATGTCTCCGGTGAGGCGCTGGTAACGATTGATCTCGCCCCATGGCGTCTTCCAGCTCCCGAAATCGGCGGCGAGTTTGTCGGATGCCGCAGCGAGCGATTGCAGGAGCTGCTCCGCCGTCGCGCTCGCCACGGAGTCGGAGGAAAGGCCCGCTCTTCCCGTAATTCCCAGGCGCCGCTGGAGATCCTCGCCCCAAAAGACCGCAAGCGATGTGGCGACGGAGTTCACCGCCCAGCGAAGGTCCCAGGCGCGCAGGAGTTCGATCTGCGCGGACAATTTGCTTTTCATAGGATTGCCGGCAGGGAGTTCGCCCCAGGCCTTGATGAGCGCAGGCACGGGCTTCTCGAACCATGGAAGATAGCTGTCATAGGCGCCGTCAATGAGCGAGTTGAGGGTGAAATCTTTCTTGTCCTTTAATATCCGAATCGCGTGCAGCCCACGCGCGGTTTCTCCGCCCGTCTCCACGTAAGCAGGGTAGTCCTCCTTTTTGGGGCTGCTCGGCCCAGCCGCCGACCACGGCCAGTTGTTGGAGTTGTAAAGCCAACCGCTCTTCGGGTTCAACAGATGCGGGGTCTCGTCGATCCAAAGAAGTCCGCGCCACTCCGTCTGAGGATTACTGCCGTCTACCGGCTTGGTCCAATCGAAGCGAGGATCGCGCCGGGGAATGAAGTTGCCGTGGAAGTAGGCGATTTCGCCGTCGGCATCGGCAAAGATGGTGTTGTTCGATGAGTTCGCCTTCAGCTCCATGGTTTGCCGATATGATTTATAGTCCCTGGCCTTCATGCGCGTATAGGCCTGGACCATCTGCTTCACCGGCTCCTGCATCAACCTGACGCTCACCCACTTGCCGTCGATTTCCCGCACGATCGGTCCATGATGCGTGCGATAGACGGTGAACTTCTTTTCCGCCATTCCCTGGCTGGTTTTATAGGGGACAACGATCTCCGTCGCCGTAACCGGACGCTCTTCGTTTCCATACTTATAGTAGAAGCGGTCGCCCTTCTTCTCCACGGTTTCGAGATACTCATCCACCGCATTGACGCCGCTTGAGGTATGCATCCACCCGGCGCGGTCATTGAATCCCTGATAGACAAAGAATTGCCCCCAGGTCACCGCGCCATAGGCATTCAGCCCTTCATCGCTTACCATCTGCAGCTCGGAGCGGAAGAAAAACGAGGTGTGCGGGTTGATGAGCAGCAAGGCATGGCGAGTCGCCGTGTTTGAGGGTGCGATGGCGATGCCGTTCGAGCCTGACGGCTCCGCATCCTGGCTCTGGCCGGCGGCAAAGGCCCGGCTCACTGGACTGTTGCCATAGAATGCCTGGAGCTGATCGAGGTTCACCCGTTCGATGTCGCCGCCAATGCTGCCCTCGGTGAAGGTAAGCGCCATCCACGGCTCGAAGCGCGTGATGACCGTCGGCTTCACCTCAGGGTGCTTGAAAAGATAATAATTCAGGCCGTCGGCGAAGGCGTTCATCAGCGTCTTCAACCATGCCGGACTGGCGGCGTATTGGCCCTTCATCGCGGCGGGATCGATGAAGAGCTTCATGCGCAGGTCCTGATAGACCTTCGACTCGCCTTCGCCCTCCGCCAGCCGACCCATGGCATTGATGTAGTTGGTCTCGACCCGGTTGAAATCGTCCTCGGCCTGGGCATAGACCATGCCAAAGACCGCGTCGGCATCGGTTTTTCCATAGACGTGCGCGATCCCCCAATCGTCCCGCAGGATGGTGACGTTGCGCGACTCCTGCTCCCAGCGAACGGCCTCAGGGGCCTTGGCTGCCTGCGCGGCGCAGGAGAAGGAGGATAGGATTACGAGAAGAAGCAAGAGTTGCTTGCGCCTCTCCATCGTTTTTATTGATTCTTCGGGTCCGCGCATATTTTGATCTTTCCTGCCTTAATCGCCTTTTTCAGCGCCAGGTAATCGCGCTCGGTCTGTTCTGCATAGCCCTCGGCGAAGTCGGCCATAGCATCATCAAGCCGGCTGCCTGGGCCGCAGTAGCCGGCCAGCTGCATGGGGTCGCCAGAGCGCGCGTGTCCTTTGGCCAGCACCTCACCGCAAACGTGCGCGTACTCCACCAGTCCTGTCCCCTGGAGTTGGGTATCGTCGATGCCCGCTTTGTGGTCGCTCAACTGCCGCACCAGATAGTCGCGGCCTCCCATGGAGGTCCATCCAAGAAAAATGTCGGACTGCGCCTGCATGCGCCGTTGTCCTTCCACCACTCTTCTTCCTTCGTTCATGAAGGCCTGCGGCGAGGGCAGATGGCGCGAGTAACATGAAGGCGGCTCTTCTTTGACCTGCAGAAACAAAGGATCGTGGTCGCCGTTGCCGAAGCACAGCACCACGTAATCGCGCATTCCCACGCTGCCCGTGCCGACGACTTTGAAAGCCACGTCCACCGGATGATAGAAGGAAAGAAATTGCTGCCGCTCCGGCGAGAGCGTCTCACGATAGAGCGCGAGGGCGGCAATCACCTGGCGCGCAACCTGCGCGCGTACCGGCGCCAGAAGCGGGCGAGCCTCTTTAAATCTGTATTTTCCCGCTGAATGGGTGGTCAACTTTTCCAGGCTGTGCAGCGGAGTCGCGCGCTCAGCCTTGCGCAGCACAGCCTGCACCGGGCCGACCTTGACATGCAGTTGGAATTTGGCAAGCTCGATCTCAGGCATTTCCGAGAACCGCGCCATGGCAACGCAATAAGAGCGGACAAAGAGCCGGACCGCATCTTTGCAGGCCTTCTTCGCGTGCCCGGACTCCTGGCCGGCGAGCACCAGGCTGGTCGCAAGCCGCTTCAGGTCCCATTCAAAAGGCCCGCGAATAGTCTCGTCAAAATCGTTGATGTCGAAGACAAGGTGTCCGTCGGGGGCGGCGTATGCGCCCAGATTGCGCACATGAGCGTCACCGCAAATCTGCGCTTCGAGACCGCAATAAGGAAGACTGGCCAGGTCGGCGGCCATCAGCGGGGCGGCGCCGCGAAAAAACCCGAAGGGCGACGCGGACATGCGGGCCATCCTGATCGGAATCAGGTCGCGCAAACGCCCGCGAGCGCAGGCAAGGACCATCTCGACAGGATCGTAGCGGTCCTTTGCCGGCTTCCAGCGGCCCTGATCGGCGCGGCCCACCTTCTTGCGATGTTCCTTGCCCCTGGCAAAGCGTTCACCGGCATTGAGGACGGAAGCGCCCAATTTATGCATCGGCAGAAATTCTACACGACAAAAAGCCCGACTCAGCCCGGCGGAGTACAGGAAATTGCAATATGATCTTACCCATGTCTCGCCTTCATTGCTCACGATTCCTGCTGTGGTTGTCAATGATAGTGGTCGTTATCTCGCCGGCAGCCGAGGCCCGCCAGCCTGCTTACGGCCGCAAAGGGATGGTCGTCACCCAGGAGGAACACGCCACCGATGTTGGATTGGCGGTGTTGCGCTCCGGCGGCAACGCCGTCGATGCTGCCGTGGCGGTTGGCTTTGCGCTGGCCGTCACCCATCCCTTCGCCGGCAATCTCGGCGGAGGCGGGTTCATGCTGCTCCGCATGGCCGATGGGCGTGTCTCGTTTATAGATTTCCGGGAAAAGGCCCCGGCAGGCGCGGCCCACGATATGTACCTCGATGCCAGCGGGAAACCGACCGAAGACAGCATCGTAGGATGGCGCGCGGCGGGCGTTCCCGGTACGGTGCGCGGCCTCGAACTCGCCCACAAAAAATACGGACATACGCCGTGGATGGAGCTGGTGAAGCCTGCAGTCGATCTCGCGGAAAACGGCTTCCCGGTTTCTCATGCGCAGATGGATTCCTGGAGGCACTCCGCCGCCCTGCTCTCTCAATTCCCGGAGTCGAAACGCATCTTTCTAAAGGGAGGCGCGTACTACGATTGGCGCGAAACCTTCCGCCAGCCAGAGCTGGCGCGCACGCTGGACCGCATCGCTCGTCTCGGCGCGAATGATTTTTACGATGGAGAAACCGCCCGCCTGCTGGCCACGGCAATGAAGCAAAACGGTGGGCTGATCACGCTTGCAGACCTGCACGATTACCAGGCGATCGAGCGCAAGCCACTGGAAGGCGATTATAAGGGCTATCACATTATTACCTCGCCGCCGCCCAGCTCGGGTGGCCTTGGCATTTTGCAGATGCTGGCAATGTTGAACACCACCGGCTACGAGAAGGGCGGCGCGGGGTCGGCAATGACCTATCATTACCTGGCCGAAGTGATGCGCCGCTACTATGCCGACCGGAGCGCATACCTCGGCGATCCTGATTTTGTGAAAAACCCAATTTCTTCCCTGCTCGATCCGAATTATGTGAGCGCCCGGCGGGCCACTATCGATCCTGAACACGCGACGCTGAGCGACAACGCGGGCCCCGGCCATCCCGCTGGCAGCGAAGGAACGGAGACCACGCACTACAGCATCGTGGACCAGCAGGGCAACGCGGTCGCAGTGACCTATACCTTGAACAACGGCTATGGCGACGGAGTCACCGTGCCCGGCGCCGGGTTCCTGCTCAACGATGAAATGGACGATTTCGCCGCCAAGCCCGGGACGCCCAATATGTTCGGCCTGGTGCAAGGCGAGAAAAATGCGATCGCTCCCGGCAAGCGCCCGCTTTCCTCCATGACGCCGACCATCGTATTGAAAGATGGCAAGCCGTTCCTGGTGCTGGGAGCGCCGGGTGGGCCGACCATCATCAGCGCGGTCTTGCAGGTCATCGTCAACGTGATCGATTTTGGGATGAATGTGCAGGACGCCGTGGACTTCCCTCGCATTCATCATCAGTGGAAGCCGGACCGTCTGGATGTCGAGCGCGGCGTCTCCCCGGACACCATCGCGCTGCTCAAGCGCATGGGATATTCCATCGAGGAATCCCATCCCAGGGTGCTGGCGCGGGTGGAGGCAATCCTGGTGAGCGATGGATGGCTGCAAGGCGGACACGATGGCCGAGGCAGCGGCAAAGCCGCCGGCTATTGATCTGGCGGCTGAAGATGGGGCCAGCCCATCCGCTTCATATTTCCGTTCGCGCCGGCGGCAAGCACAAGAGCGCCCGCTCGGAATAAAACGAAAAACTATAACATTATCGGCTGCAAGAAAAAGAAAATATTTTGAATCAATTTAATAAAGTTCTTCTTTCTTGTAATCCTCCCAAAATCAGGTTATAAGGGCAGACCGTTTTGTTTTTCATTTATAAGGAGGAGATATGTTTAAAAGGAACGTCAGATTCCTTGCGCCATTTCTTTTTTGTGTTTTCGCAGCGTCAGCCTGGCCGCAGGTCAGCACTTCAAGAATTGAAGGCGTTGTGGTCGACAGCAGCAACGCCGTAGTTCCGGACGCTGCGATCAAGGCCACGAATGAAAGTACGGGCGTGGCCTATGAGACGAAAACCAGTTCTACCGGCAGTTATACTGTTCCTTCTTTGACCCCTGGGCAGTACACCATCACGGTTTCTCATGCTGGTTTTGACACGTTCACCAGCCAGCACAATGTGCTTTCCGTCGGTGTGCCGTTGGTGATGAACGCTACTTTGAAAGTGGGGGCCTCGCAAGAGGTCGTTCAGGTGGAGTCCTCCTATGAGCGCATTGAAACCACCAATGCGGCGATCAGCGACGTAATGACCACCAAAGAGGTGCAGGACCTGCCGCTGAATGGGCGCAATCCATTGGGCCTGCTGACGCTGGAGCCGGGCGTGGTGCAGCGCAGCACCGAAGCGGCGGGGTCAGGCACGCACGTCTTTGGTTCGCGCGACCGCTCTCACAATGTGACTGTGGATGGAATTGACGCCAACGAGTCCACAGTCCCGAACCCGCAGAGTAATCTTCAGAGATTGACTCCCGATAACGTGCAGGAGGTCCGCACCGTGACCCTCGATCCCACGGCGGAGTTCGGACGCAATAGCGGCGCCAACGTCATGGTCGCGACCCGTGTTGGCGGTAACGGCGTCCATGGCGCGGTTTTTTACTTCAATCGCAATACCGACTACAACGCCAATGAATGGTTCAATAATTATTCCAGGCAGCCGAGGCCAAACCTCAAGCTAAACCAGTACGGCTTCGATGTGGGTGGTCCGATCATCAAGGATAAAACCTTCTTTTTCGGCAGCTTCCAGGGGAACACGATCCTTCAGACCGCCCCAATTTCCACCAGTCTTGGGATTCCTGTGGTCTATACTCCTACAGCGCGCAGCGGCATATTCCGCTACGTAGTGGGCACGGTAACAACTGCAGGCGGAAAATCCTTCACGCGGAATTCTCCCGGCCTGGTGGACGCGAGTGGCAATCTGCTGCCCGGAGTAGCACTTTGCAGCGGCTCTGTTACCACCAATTGCGTGGCCAGCTATAACATCTTTGCCAACGACCCACAAAAGATCGGCGGAGATCCGGCGGTAATGGGGCTCATCAATAGCGAACCAGCCCCGAACAGCTTCTCGACCGTCGGCGACGGACTCAATCTTGCCGGCTTCAACTGGAACCCTCCTACAAAATTTACCGGGCCATTCTATATGGTCCGCGTGGACCATACTTTCAACCAGAATAACAATGTGTTTATCCGGTATATGCAGAACCATTACAACACGGAAGAGGGCGATCTCCTGAATGCCCGCCCGGAGGTCTTCCCCGGCTTCCCGCCGTTGGGTGAAGTATTTCGCACCGGAAAGAATCTGGCGGTGAGCTATCGACACACGTTCTCTCCCAACCTGGTAAATGAATTCACCACCGGTTTCAACCGCTTTGCCTTTACCTTTACCTTTGGCGAGTCGAACCCCAATTTCGGCGATCCCAGCAAACTTCCACCCTGGAGTGACGAGTGCGTCTTCGGCTCATTCCAGAACATCGCTTCTCCTAATTGCGTGTCGCCGCATACTGAGCGGGCGGTTACCGCGCCCCAATTTATTGACAATGTGAGCTATGTGCATGGAGCGCACACCATTCGCACTGGCTTCAATATCCGCATCTACGAGCACAATGACAGCCGCGGCTTCTTCGGCGGCGGTATTCTTGCTCCCGTGGTGTACTTTAACCAATCGCTCCGCCAGGGTGGTGAAGCCGTCCCAGGGAACGTTTCTTCTTTTGACGTTGGCCCCTTGCAACAGCAGATCGTCGAAATGTTGGGAATTCCGGCGGGCATTCAACAGGGTTATCAAGCCAACTTCGTCAATAACACCTACAATGCGGGACGATATGCCACGGTATACACCCGCGCCCGCCAGTATGACTCTTATATACAGGACGAATGGCACATTACGCCAAAACTTGTCCTGAATGGCGGCCTGCGCTGGGAGATCAATCCTCCACCCTTCGATGCCAGGCAGACACTGGTGCCGAATGGCCCCATCAATGGCTCCCAGGGACCGATCTCATTCAGAAAGAGCGACCAGTGGTACAAGAACAGCAATCTGGGTTCAGTTGGGCCACGCCTTGGAATCGCCTGGTCTCCAGACCAAAAGACAGCGGTCAGGGCAGGATACGGCTGGCTTTTCGATACCATCTCGACCTTCCAGATTACTTCCATTGCCGGCAAGATTCCTGGCTTCATCCAGAACTGTAACGTTCAAATAGTTCAAGGGACCACTGCTGGCTGTGTTGCGCCTTCGGGAACTCAGAACCGAATCTCTCAAGGGTTCCCGCTCAGTGTGCCCGCGCCTGCTCTAACTCCCTCGACAGCGCTGACTCCTCCCAATCAGGCATATAATCTGGCCCCGAGCGTCGGCGCCTTCGATCCTAATCTGAAGAACCCGTCTGTGCACGAGTGGGACCTCAGCATTGAGCGAGAACTGCCCGGTCACTTTGTGAGCGAGATTGGCTACGTAGGAAAACGCGGCACCCATCTGTACCGCGCCTATGACCTGAACCAGATCAATGTCAATGAGGCGGGATTCATCGATTCCTTCAACATTGCGCGCCAGAACGTAATCAATGGCTGCAAAGCCGACGGTACAGGTTGTCCCACCGGCGTGACCGGTCAGAGTCCCGTTCTGCTGCAGCAGCTCCTGGCGAAGGTATCCAGTGGCGCATCCAGCTTCTTGAATAGCACTACTTCGAAGACCAATTTTCTGCGCAACAACATCGGGAGCTTCTCTCAGCGCATTGATCAGCTTTCAGCCTCTGGTCTTCAAGAGATCGTGGCCGCAGGGTTCCCGGCGAATTATTTCCGTCCCAATCCCCAGTTCAGCCAGATCTTCTTCTTTGATTCCGGCGGCGACTCCTATTATCACGGAGTATTCGTGGCCGTACGCCGCCGCTTCGAGCAGGGACTGGACATGGGACTGACTTACACATTCAGCAAATCGATCGATGACATGTCCGTCGATCCGGTCGGGGCTTCGACCGGCGGCGGCATCAGCACCTCCAACAGCCGCACTCCAACCGATATCCACAACTTCCGCCTGGACCGCGCGCGCTCCGATTTCGATAACCGGCACGTGCTCACCGCCAATCTGGTTTATGAAATCCCATTTGGCAAAGGGAAACGATGGGGGGCCCACTGGGGTAGTTTCCTCAATGAGGTCCTCGGAGGCTGGGGGTTTACCGGGATCTTCGATTATCAGAGCGGTGAACCATACACTATCCAAAGCGGAGAGCTGACAGCCAACAATACGCACCAGAGCGCTGCCGTGGTGGAGGGTCCGCTCAACCCGGGGCATTTACAGAATGTGCCGGGCATAACTGGCCCGGTAATGTACAACGCCAGCGGCCTGATCACAAATACCGCAGATCCGCATTTCAACTGCACCCAGGTGGTGGGGACCCAGACATACTTCTGTATCCCGCTTCCTGGGACGCAGGGGAGCGGGCGCAACCTGGCCCAAGGCCCCAACTTCTGGAACCTGGATTCGGGTTTGTTCAAGGATTTCCAGTTGACGGAGCGCTTCAAATTGCAATTCCGCGCAGAGTTCTTCAACGTCCTGAACCATCCTAACTTTGAAAACCCGCGCAATGCGACAACCGGATCGCCAACTATTACCAGCTCTTTCTTTGGCGAGACCTGCTGCAGCACGTCGGCCTTGCCCAGCTCGGCGAACGTGAATGCGCTCGGTGAGCCGAATCGCGTGATTCAATTAGGACTGAAGCTGAATTTCTGAAGCTTGTGTTCTTGTTCTGAGACGGCGCACAGCAGGAATGATTCAGTCGTCCCCGAACGGGGACTCTGGTGTTCGGCAATAAGCGGTCCCGGCGGTTTCCTGCCGGGATCGCGTTAGAAATCGATGTGCAGGCCCAATTCGATCACCCGCGGCTGGTTGAGTTGAGTGCCGAGCACGCCAAACGTGGCCGGCGACTGCAACGATGTCACCGGATCCGCGAACTGCACATGGTTGAAGACGTTGAACATCTGCACCGAGATGGTGGTGCTCAGGCGTTCGGTGAATTGCAGCTTGCGGGCGACCGTCATATCCAGGTTCCAGCGGGCCATGCCGCGCAGCGTCCCGCTAAAGTTTGCGTTGGGATCGCTGCTCAGCAGGATGGGCCGGAACGACTGGAAGACCGCCGTGGGGCGTTCTGCGCCCCAGCAAAAGATGCAAACAAAAGCAGCACCAGCAACGACAGCAACCCCTGGCCCACCGCATATAAAGGACTCCCTCAGATTGTTATTAATTTTCAGCAGAAGTGCTCAGGCGCGCGATGTTACACCGCGTAAATTGCGGAAGTCAAACGGGCTATGGGGCAAATTTGCGGAACTTATGAGGAAAAAAAGAAAAATGGATTTGGAAAGGAAGGAAGGGGTTGAAGGACAGTTATTTAGGCTGGTGGCTGCGGTTGGATCTCAGAAGATTGGTGCGAAAGGGGGGACTTGAACCCCCACGGGGGTTACCCGCCAGATCCTAAGTCTGGTGCGTCTGCCAATTCCGCCACTTTCGCATGTGTGCAGATGAATCATTATAAATCACGAGTAATAATCTTTCGCTTCGCTTGGCACGCGCGATCTTGCCAAATTCCCTTTTACACTACTGCCATTGCAGGTACATTCAGAGTTGCTCTTTCGTTTGTGACTTTCATTGTGATAATAACCAGCACAGGAGAGGACCTTGCTTGACTCAAACCCCGCCAAGACGCAACTCATTGACACCAACCTTGAATCTGTCGAGCATTTTGGAGTCGGCGGTTGGCAGTTCCAGTTCGCGAACGGCGTAATTCTGAACGTTCATTCGGTTTGGCGATTGCTCTCCGGCCGTCAGATCGAAATCACCAGCGAAGATGATGGCCAGAAGTTCGGACTCACAGCCCCGATTGACGCCGCTGCTCAGGTCATCAAGCTGATCGGAGGTAATCCCGTCGCCGATGTTTGCGTTGAAGCTATCTCCGCCGACCTGACCATCGTCTTCTCCGTTCCGCTGCGCCTTGAAGTCATCAACGACTCCTCAGGCTTCGAGGCATGGACGATCGCGGGCAAAGGAGTGACGATTGTCGGAAGGAATGGCGAGTCTTAAGAGCACGTCTTAGAGCAACTCGCGGTGAGCTAGTTCGACAGGCGTTTTCGGCCCAGCGATTCGAGGCGCAGTTGCAGCAGTTGCAGCAGGTAGTCCCAGCATACGCGGAACGTGACCTTACTCTCGCCGTGGCGCCGGGAGGAGAATACGTAGCCGACCTCCCTTACGCCTTTTACCTCGGCGCGGCTCAGCACTTCAATCAGGATCTTGTAGCCCCTGGCTTTCAGTGGGAGGTCCTGCACCAGGGCACGGCGCAGGGCGAAGCAGCCGCTCATGGGATCGCTGACGCGTCCGACCACCCTGGGCAGCAGGAGCAGGCCAGTAAGGCGAGCGCCCAGGGAAAACATCTGTCTGCGAAGCTTCCAGCCGTCTACCCGGCCGCCATCGGCGCGGCGGCTGGCAATCGCCAGATCCACCCCGGGCTGCTGAAGCAATGACCACAACTGCGCGATGAGCTCCGGCGGATGTTGCAGGTCGGCGTCCATCACCGCCAGCACCTCTCCCCGCGAAACCTGCCAGCCGCGCACCACCGCGGTCGCCAGTCCGCGCTCATGGCAGCGCCGCAGGACGCGCACATGCGGGTTCTCGAGCGCGATCTCGGAGGCCAATTGCCAGGTGCGGTCGGGGCTATCGTCATCGACCACGATCAATTCAAATGAGCTTCCCACATGCGAATACATCGCGCCGGTGAGTCGCTCGATCAGCTGTTGAAGATTTTCCCGCTCCTTATAGGTGGGGACCACAACGGAAAGGGCCAGCGGCCGGCCGGTAACGGCGCCCACTTCCAGCGGGCCGGTAGGGACCGCCAGGACCGTCGCAGCTTTCATGAGGGTGGGCATAATTGCGATCGCGTCAGAGAAGGCCCATCGCCTTATCGTGGAGCGCGATCGAGGGACCTGATCCCAAACAGAACAATACAATTGTAGAAGTAGTCCAAAAGGCCGAAAATTACAAATACCCAAAGTAACGGCGCGCATCGCCGATATTATCGACATTTAATCTCTGCCAGCGTAGCGTTTACGCTGAGTCCCTGGAATCTGCCGCAATGAATCCGAGAACCGCCTGCGCATGAACTCATCCCCATCAGAGAAAGCCGGCCCGGCTGAGCGAAGCCTGGCGATGGCCATGATGAATTTCAGCGCAAAAGAAGGAGCTGTCCCTTGCCAAGGCGGGTCCTCGCCAAATCCCGCAGCGCTGCGCGCCAAAATCGCATACACCTGCCTGGGATTGATTGCGCTGTCTCTGCTGTTGTTCCTGCCTGGGATTGGAAGGCCGCCAGCTTACGTCTTCGACGAGGAGCCTTACGTCTCCTCCGCCAAGGCATTGCTGAACCATGCCAGCAATCCCAACCCGGAGCACCCGCCCGTGGGCAAATACCTGATCGCTGCGGGAATCAAGCTGGCCGGAGATAATCCGGCGGGCTGGCGCGTTGCCAGTGCTGTTTCCGGGGGGCTGACGCTGGTAGCGATCTTCCTCTGGACTTTCCTGCTTTTGCGCGACTACTCCTACGCGGTCACCGCTGCTGCGCTCACGTTATTCAATAATTTTTTGTTTGTGATGGCGCGGGTTGCCCTGCTGGAAATCTTCATGTTCCTCTTCCTTATGTGGGCGCTGGTGGGCTTCACTGCGGCCATCGAACTGGATATTAAGGTGAGGACACGCCGCGCTCTTCTGCTGTTTTCCGGACCGATGTTCGGACTGGCGGGAGCCTGCAAGTGGAACGCGGTAGTCACATTGGCGGTGACGATCGCGCTCGCCTTCGCTCTGCTGTGCCTGCGAAGCTGGGCCGCGAGCAGGAAGAACGATCGCCTCGCGCGTGCCGCGCAAAATCTTCACCAGGCTGGAGCGCCAACGTTGATCTTGAGCCTGGCGCTCTTGCCGGTTGCGGTTTATCTTCTCGCTTACATTCCGCTATTCCGGTCGCTGGACCGGCCATTTACCTTGCCGGAATTGGGCAGGCTGCACGCCTTCATGTGGAGTTTTCTGAAGCAGGTCAAGGGCAATCGGGCGATCCATCTGCCATGGTACGCATGGCCGTTCAGCGCAGCTCCGCAGCGGGCGCTTTCTTATCTGATGGGCAACTTTGTCGTCATGTGGGGAGGATTGCTCGCGCTTGCGATTTGCGCGCGACGCATGTGGCAACGCGTCGCCCTGCCCGAAACCTTCGTCCTGGCGCTTTATGCAGCGAATCTTCTGCAATGGGCGATCATTCCAAGAAAGGTGACCTACTACTATTACTACTATCCGGCGGCGATGTTTCTGGGAGTGGCGATTGCCGTTGGACTCTGCCGAACTCATCCCTGGCGTATCTTCGGCATACGCCTGAGCTTCTTCCTGGTGGCGGCTTCGGCTATCTTCTTTTTATTTTGCTACCCGAGGATGGCCAACTTAGAGGCTCCATGGGACTGCATGTTCGGATGCTGGACCTAGAGCGGTATGGAAATCGGAAACAAAATTGAGAATGCGATGCGGTATGACACCATGGAGCCGAGCACGGAAGCTCGCAAGCTCGCTGCGATCCGGGGCCACAGTTCTTTGATGGACGGTCATACAGAGAGGCTTTCCCGGACTGCGGTGCGTGTCCTGGTCCTGCTGGCGCTCCTCTATGCGCTATTTGCCGGCTTGCGCACGGTTGCCGATCCCGATCTGGGATGGCAACTGGCCACGGGCCGATATGTAATTCAGCACCATCAGATTCCCAGCTTCGATGTCTTCTCCTATACGGCCGCAGGAAATGAATGGATTTATCCGCCCTTCGCCGGGGTCTTGTTTTATGGCCTGTTTGTAGCGTGGGGCTATGCCGGCATCAGCTGGTTCTCCGCCCTGGCCTGCGTGGCAACCATCGCGCTCATGCTGCGCAAGGGCAGCGCTGCGGCCGCCGCTCTGGCGATTGTGGCGGTGCCGATTATCGCGATCCGCACCACCCCGCGGGCCGATCTCTTCACTACCTTATTGTTCACTGCGTTTCTAGGTGAGCTCTGGCTCTTCCAGCGCAGGTCGCAAGCGCGCCTCTGGGTGCTGCCCATTTTGATGTTGCTCTGGGTCAACCTCCATCCCGGGTTTGTTGCCGGACTTGGATTGATGGCCGCGTACCTGCTGATCGAGGGCCTGGAGTTGCCTTTTCCGGAGCGCCGCGCGGCCGCGCTGCAACGATTGCGAAGCGCATGGCCCTGGCTGGCGCTTACCGCCGCCGCTACGCTGATCAATCCCTGGGGGCCAAGAATCTATGCCGTGCTGCTGCGGCAAAACCGCGCTATCCAACTACACAGCGTTTTCATCGAAGAGTGGTCATCGATCCCGCTGTCGCTCCATACCCTGGCTCAGGCCTTCGCCTGGCGCGAACCGGAGAGCGCTTACTGGTGGCTGGTCACGATTGCCATCGTAGTGATTGGCCTGGCGCTCTGGCGCAGGCAACCCGGAGTCGCGCTTTTTACGGCAGCCGCAGTGTATTTGTCGCTGCGCCATATTCGCTTTCACGGCCTGTTCGCAATCATCGCCGTGGTAATCGGCGGGACAATTTTAGCGGAGGCGGTCCGGGATTATCGCCGGAAAAGCAGCGGCCTCTTGAGTCCGGGTACGAGGCGCGCCTTGCCGGGGCTTCCGGTAATCGTGGCGGTTTTTATCGCAGCGCTCTTTGCGCTCACCTGCGTACGCATTGCGGACCTTACTTCGAACCGCTACTATGTGCTTTCCAGCGCTAACTCGCAGTTTGGCCCCGGAGAGTCGTGGTGGTTTCCGGAGCGCGCAGCCGCATTCATCGAACACCAGGACCTTCCCGGCAATATCTTTCATGCATACAATACCGGCGGTTTCCTGGCGTGGCGGCTCGGTCCGCGCTATCGCGACTATATCGACGGCCGCGCCATTCCCTTTGGGAACGACTTATTCGTTCGCAACCAGCAGCTTCTCCTGCAGCCTCCGGATTCGCCCGCGTGGCAAGCGGAGGCGGAGAGCAGAAACATCAATGTGCTCCTGCTCTCACTGGCCCGCTTCAGTGAACTGGGCTCGATCAATTTGCAAGCGTATTGCCAGAGTACGATGTGGCGTCCCATTTATCTGGATGAGGTTTCCGTGGTCTTGCTGCGCAACCGGCCGGAGAACCGTCCCTGGCTCGATCGCTTGCAAATCGACTGTCACAAGCAGCAGTTCGCTCTGCGCCCGCCGTTCTCGCGCGCCGACGTCTTCAACTTTTGCGCGAATACCGGAGCGGTGCTCTTTGTACTGGGACAGGACCAGGAAGCGCTGCGCGCCCTTGACCGCGCCCAGGCAATCTATCCCTTCGATCCAGGCGTACACCTCACTCGCGCGCAATTGTTTCAGCAGGAGCGCCGTTTCGACGATGCAGAACGAGAGTACCGCGCAGCATTGTCGCGGAAACAGACAGACGTGGCGTGGTATGCTCTGGGAGGACTGTACGCATCCGAGCAGCGTTATGCCGAGGCGGCACATGCCATCGGGATCTCCACCAAACTCTCTTTTCATCCTTACCACTATTACCTGGGCCTGGGGTCAGTCCAGTTGGCATTGAAGCAGCCTCAGCGCGCATTAGAGTCATTCGCACAGGCTGAAAAGCATAGCCCGTTCCAGGGGGCGGCCACGGGCCTGGGCAATGAATTTTACGCCAAGCTCGAAGATGGACGGGCAAAAGCGTGGAACAGCCTGGGAGAATTACCGCAGGCAATCGCCGCAGCACAACGGGCGGTGCAGCGGACTCCGGACAGTCCCATCCGCTGGAACAGCCTGGCCGAACTGTACCACTCCGCCGGCGAGGAGCAGCTGTCGCAGCAGGCACGGCAACGCTCCCGGGAGCTGAGAGCACAGGCCACGCTCGCCAAGTGAGCCTGGTGGTCCGGTCGCCTTTCGCTATGGGCGGCCCTGCAATGGAACCACCTTCGTTCCCTTTCTGCGGAACTCGAAGCGCAGGACCCATTGGCTGGGAATGTTCTGACCATCCGACTGCGCCGGCCTGAAATGCAACTCATGCGCCGCCTTCAAGGCCTGGGCGGCGAAATACTTGCTCGATCCAGCGGACTCGAGCGTCGCTCCCACAACCTTGCCGGCGGCATCCACGTCGGCTTTTACCCGCACCCGAATCGTGCCATGAATAGTGTTCCTTGCTCTTCGGGGGACATTGGGTGGTGGTTGTGGAAGCAGCGCGCCCTTCACCACCTGGCCCGCAGGCGCTTTCGCCTCGGTCTGAGGATGGTCGTGAGATAACGGAGCGCTCTGGTTGCTGCCTGGAGCAGAAACTGTCGAAGGCGCTGATTGATGGCGCGCAGGACGAGTGAGCAGCTTTATGCCTGCGAGAATCGCCACCAGCAACACTATGACGACAACCACCGGCATCATGGAATGTCTTTTCGCCGATGATGACCCGGACTTCGCAGCCGATGGCTGCTGGGCCGATGGCGCAGGCGTCCTTTCAGACTGGAGTTGCGCCGCTTTCCGAGGAACAGGCGGGAGCGCCGCTTCAGGTTGGGCAGGCATCTGTTTCGGCTGTTGCTGCGGAAGGATTGCGGGAGCCTGCAATCGCGCTACAATCTGGGCGATGGACCAGCGGCGCTGCGGGTCGCGGACCAGGCAGTGGCGCGCGATATCCAGGAACGGTTGCGGCAAGGTCTCCGGCAGCACTGGGTCCTTCTGCCCGGCTGCCTCCCAGGCTGGGAGACGCTGCGTCAAAGTCACGACCAGCGCCATGCCGATCGCCCAGGCGTCCGCCGCCGGAGAGATCTTTCCTTCAGCGGCTTCCGGAGGATGAAACATGCTGGGCGCGCCCAGGCTGCAGCTCGATTCGCCCACCTTACAGAGTCCGTCGCTCGATATTTTTATTTGCTCATCCACGACCAGAATATTTTCCGGTTTTATATGGCCGTGCACGAACCCTTCAGCGTGGACGAGAGTGACCGCCTCCAAAACCGGCTTGAGCATCTGGCTGGTTTCGCCGGCGGTGAGAGGACGCTGAGGTAGAATTTTCGAGAGGTCCTCTTCGGCATACTCCATCACCACATAGAGCAGCCCCATCTTCTCCAACTCGCAGCGCCCGCGCTCGAAGAGCCTCATCAAGTGGGGATGCGATAGCCCTGCGGCGAGCTCCCATTGCGCGAGCTGGAGCGAGGCGCTTTCCGGATTCACCGCAACCAGCTTGATGGCGGCCCGCCGAGGCTCCTGCTGGCGTTCCGTGAGAAAGACCACGCTGTGTTCCGATCCGCCCAGATACCGGCCCAAATGAAATTTTCCATCCACCACCTGGCCTTCCCACCGCTTCCATGCTTCCGCCATCGTGCTACACCGCCTTGTGAGTTGGAGTTTGCAGTCCTCCATCCTCGGGGGAAGAGGGGTCCGCTTGGGCAATTGTAACCGCCAATCGAATCGGTGCTTTGGCGAGTTCGCGAAAAATGAAGAAGGTTTGTCGAATGGAGAGTGAGCGTGTGCCGCACTCTCGCCCACAAGCGGGGGACCGGAGATATTCCTGCCTTGCTCCTTGCCGCGCCAGCGGAGATAATCCGTAGATATGCCCTTTACACCGCAGCCGACCGTCAAGATTACGAACACCAGCGAATACCGGGAAAATTATTCCAACAGCGTCCAGGTGCGCGTGAGCGTATGGGACTTCTTTCTTGCCTTTGGCACGCTCAAGCAGCAACTGCCGGAGCAGGTGGAGATCGCCAACTTTCAGGGCGTCTATCTCAGCCCGCAGCAGGCCAAGGCATTGGTGCACATCCTGCAGCAGAACCTCGCGCAATATGAAAAGGCATTTGGCGAGATCAAACTGGATCCCAACCTGGCAGGCGTGGGGCCCGTGAACTGATGCAGGAGCAAAGACCGGTCCATTTGCCTTCTACACACACCCGATACACCGGTAACTCGGCTTGGCCCAGGCTTAGCTCGCTCCAGCTCTTCTCGCTGATTTTTACCGCGATTTTTCTGCTGCATAGTCCCTTGCTGCGTCTTCCTTATTTCTGGGACGAAGCGGGCTATTACATTCCCGCCGCCTATGATTTTTATACCCATCACGCCCTCATACCACATTCCACGCTGGCTACCTCCCATCCTCCGCTGGAGAGTATTTTTCTCGGTATATGGTGGAAGTTCTCGGGCTTTCGGCCTTCGGCCACCCGCATCGCCATGCTGTTGCTTGCCGCCTTCGCCCAAACTGCGGTCTTTCGCATGGCGCGCTTTCTCGCCAATACTTCAGTAGCGATCGCAACCGTGCTGTGCACGGCAATTTTTCCGGTATGGTTCGCGCAGAGTTCCCTCGCCCATGCCGACCTTCCCGCGGCAGCGCTCACTCTATGGGGGCTGGTCTATTACTTTGAATGGAAGCAGCGCCCCGGCTCCTTAAGCAAACAATGGCTGGCGGTCCTCTTTTTTGCGCTCGCCGCCCTGGCCAAGGAGACGGCAATCGTCACGCCGGTCGCCCTCGCCCTGTGGGACGCGGCGCAGGCGTGGCGCACCCGCTCGCGCGCCGAACTCTGGGGCGCTGCATCGCTTTTACTCTGCGGGATACCGCTGGTGTTTTGGTTTCTCTATCTGCATCGGCACACCGGATCGTTCTTCGGCGATCCGGGATATTTCCGCTACAACGTGGGCGATACCATAACTCCACCGCGCGTCCTGCTTACATTTGTCCGCCGCCTGTGGCAGTTGACCGGATATATGGGCATGTTCACCCTGACTGCCCTGACGCTGTACTCGATCTTCCTGCCAGCGCGACGGGACAGTACCGGAGCGCGTCCCCGGATCGCTTTACCGTCCGTCTATCGTCTGACTGTGGTCCTGATGGCGAACATCCTCTTATTTTCATTTCTCGGCGGAGCAGTGTTGGCGCGATATCTGCTGGCCGCTTTTCCGCTGGCGATCCTGATGTTTGTCTCTACCCTGTGGCGCCGGCTGCGCTGGTGGAAGGCCGGGCTGGCCGTGGTGCTGATTGCCTTTGTGGCATTCCTCTTTCGCGATCCCTTCAGTAGCTCGCCGCCGGAGGACAATCTGCTCTATCGGAATTTTGTGGTCATGCACAAGCAGGCGGCCAGTTATCTGGCCCAGCATTATGCCCACGGGCAGGTCCTGACGGCATGGCCGGCCAGCGATGAGCTGACCAAACCGCCACTCGGATATGTAATCCGCCCTCTGCAGGTGCTCCCGATTGAGAATTTTTCTGCAGCGGAGATGCTTAAGGCCGCGCAGCAGCCGGAGAAGTATGATGTCGCCCTGATCTTCTCCACCAAACATCATCCCCGGCATGAACTTCACTGGAATTTCTGGGAGAAGGCCAGCGGACGCTACTACGATTATCATCAGGACCTCACGCCTGAAGCTGCCGCGCAACTTCTGGGCGGCGCGCTGGTCTGGCAGAAGGAAGACAACGGCCTCTTTGCCGGCATCATCGATATGCAGCGAAGCGAACTGGCGGAGAGAGCGTCAACGCTCCCTGACTCCCGCTAACCTGTTTAGCGTCTACAGCGTTGGGCCTAAGGCTGCCTGGTCAGTCATGGATTGCTCGCTGCGCTCGGAAATGATAAGGGCGCATGCAACCACTCCGCCTGATGCGGCTTCCCATGTTTGGAGGATCCGCTCAGGAAACCATCAATGAAATCTGCACTGCGCTTTCTTGTATTCTCATTTTTACTGGGGCTCGTGGCATTCAGCTCCGGATGCACGAGCCAGGACAATCCCGAAGTGGCCCGGCAAAAGGCCGCCGAGGACACTGCGAAATTCAAGGAAGAGGCCAAAAAGGCCACAGCGCAGTTGAAGCAGGACACAAAAGCCGCGGGGCAGGACCTGCGCGCCATGGGCGAGGGAGTGCGCGAAGGCTGGAACCAGGACAAAGGCCCGCTCGATATCAACAGCGCCACCCGAGAGCAACTGCAAAGCTTGCCCGGAATCAGCGCCCACGATGCGCGCCGGATTATCGCCGCCCGGCCCTACCATGACACTCATCAACTGGTGACTAAAAGCATCATTTCCGAAGACGAGTACAACCAGATTCGCCAGCGAATCCAGGCCCAGTGAGCACGGTCAGGCCGCGAGCTTCTTCGCCCGCTCAAAGATCTCCGCAAACATTGAGCGGGTAAGCTTTCCCGTAAGGGTGTTCTGCATAGAAGGATGGTACGAGCAGAGCAGGGTCACGCCGCGCGGCATCTTGTATTCGGCGCCATGTCCAAATTTATATCTCGCTCGCGATGAAATCAGCCCCTGGCGCAGCAGGTGGTTGAGATATCCGTCACAGGCGATCTTGCCCAGCACCACAATCACCTTCACCTGCTTTAGCGCCGCCAACTCGCGATCGAGGAACTCTGAGCAGTTTGCCAGCTCCTGCGGGGCAGGCTTATTTGCGGGCGGCGCACAGCGCCCCACAGAGGTAATGTAGATATCGCTCAGCTTCATGCCGTCCTCCCGGCTGACCGCAGCCGGTTGCGAGGCGAAACCTGCTTCATGCAGCACCGGATACATGAAGTTGCCGGAGCCGTCTCCGGTAAACGGCCGGCCGGTGCGATTGGAACCATGCGCGCCGGGAGCCAGCCCTAAGATCAGGATGCGCGCCTGAGGATCGCCAAAGCCGGGGACTGGCTTGGCCCAGTATTCCCAGTCCATGTAAGCGCGGCGCTTCTCTTCCCCAATTTGCCGGCAATGGGCAATGAGCCGAGGACAGCGCGTGCAGGCGATAATTTCCTCATTCAATTGTGCGAGCGACCGGGAGGACATTGCTTCTATTTTGCCTCATGCCAAAGCGGCCAACGACTTCCGGTGATGGAAATTTTGTCTGGAAGGCCTTGGCCAGCAGATGATTAAAAAGACTTAATGCCGGGCGTTTGACCGTTTTCCACGAACAGCCTTAAACTTGAACTTCAGAAGCCAGCTTTTCCGGGTCCTAAACGGTCGGGAAGGCAATTTTGCGATGAAAAGGCTGAAACCTTGAGCTTGGCAGAACCCGCAGAGAACGTCAGCAGCACGGCCCTGGAACAGACCCCGCACGAGCACGGGCATGACCACGAGCATGCGCATGAGCACGGCCCGGTAAGCGAATGCGAGCGCGAAATCAGCGTAGAAATTCCCGCCGAGGTGGTCGCCCGGGAGTTCGAGACCCAGCTCCAGCGTTACCAGAAGCATGCCCGCATCCCCGGTTTCCGCAAAGGCAAAGTGCCGGCCACGATTATTCGCAGCCGCTTCTCCAGCGAGATCAACAACGAAATTGTTGAGTCCCTGCTGCCACGCTACTTCCGGGAAGAAGTGGAGAAGCAGAAGCTTACCCCCATCTCGCAACCGCGAGTTTACGACCTGCATCTGGTCCCGCAGGAGCCACTGCGCTTTAAAGCGGTTTTTGAGGTGCTGCCCGAGATCCAGGTTTCGGGTTATGACGAGCTGAAGGCGGAGAAAGGTGAGACCAGCGTCTCCGAGGCGGAGATTGAGCAGGAGCTGGACCAGCTTCGCGAACAGCAGGCCAGCTACGATCCGGTGGAAGAAGAGCGCCCGCTCCAGGATGGAGACTGGGCCATGGTCAGTTTTACCGGCACGCCGAAGAAGGAGCCGCAGTCCTCAGGCCTGGTGGATGCCACCGGGGCCGCCATTCCAGCTTCGCAGCAGCCAGGCGATGCAAACGAGCAGCCGCCGGTGCAGATGGACGAGGTGCTGGTCGAGATCGGCGGAGCGAACACCGTGGCCGAATTCAGCGACAATCTTCGCGGCGCGCGGGCAGGGGAAGAGCGCAGCTTCGATGTGAGCTATCCTGAAGACTACAAAGAGCAGCGGCTGGCGGGAAAGACCCTGACCTACAACGTCCAGATCAAGGGGATCAAAAAGAAATCGCTGCCGGAGTTGAACGATAATTTCGCGAAAGAGCTGGGCAGCTTCAACGATCTGGCGGAGCTGCGGAGCAAGCTGCGGGAGCAGATGGAAGCCAACAAGAAACATCGGATTGAGCACGCCGCCAAAGACAAGCTGATTGAACAGCTTGTGGAACGCAATGCCTTCCCCGTCCCGGAGACGCTGATCGAGCAGCAGACGAACTCTCGCCTGGAGCGCGGCTTCCGCGCCTTGGCCTCCCAGGGAATGCGCGTCGAAGACATCCGCAAAATGGACATGCAGCGGCTGAAGGCGGGGCAGCGCGAGGCCGCCATTCGCGAGGTGAAGGCCTCTTTGATCCTCGAAAAGATCGCCGACAAAGAACAGATCGAGGTTTCCGAGGAAGATGTAAACAAGGAACTGGAAATCCTTTCCATACAAACCAAACAGCCTGTGGAATCGCTGCGCCAGCGTTTCACGCGCGAGGGTACGCTCGACCGGATCCGGGAGAGGATCCGGAACGAGAAGACCCTTGAATTCCTATATCAGAGGTCTGCCTGAGGCAGGCCCTTAACCCGCTCCCCCAGAATTCCGGGCCAGAGTGTGACTGTAAGTTGAGAGGTCTTTAGATGGCACTCGTTCCAATGGTTGTTGAGCAGACCAGCCGCGGAGAGCGCGCGTACGATATCTACTCGCGCCTGCTGCGCGACAATATCGTTTTCATCGGAACGCCGATCGATGACATGATTGCGAACCTCGTCATCGCCCAGATGCTTTTCCTGGCTGCGGAAGATCCTGAGAAAGACATTCAGCTTTATATCAATTCTCCGGGAGGCTCGATTACCGCCGGCATGGCGATCTACGACACCATGCAATTCGTGAAGAACGATGTGATGACCATCTGCATTGGCCAGGCGGCCAGCATGGCAGCCGTACTTCTGGCGGCCGGCGCCCAGAAAAAGCGTTTTGCGCTCCCCAACTCGCGCATCCTTATCCATCAGCCCCACATTATGGGCGGCGGCATCTCCGGACAAGCCACCGACATCGACATCCACGCCCGCGAGATCCTGCGGATGCGCGAAATTATGAATCAGATCATGGCCAAGCACACCGGCCAGCGGCTCGAAAAGGTAGAGAAAGACGTGGAACGCGATTTCATCATGAACGCCGAGCAGAGCAAGGACTATGGAATCATCGATGACATCATCTATAAGCACAAATAAGTCGTTGTTCAGTAGAATAAGCAAGAATGGATCTCCAGACGGTAGCGGATGCCGCTGGAACCAGGCACGGTAAGGGACCATCTGCAAGGGACAGGCAACAAGGAGTAAAACAAAGGTGAAAACCCGCTCAGGTTCCGACGACAGCCTCCGTTGTTCTTTCTGCCATAAATCGCAGGACGCGGTGGCGAAGCTGATTTCCTCGCCCAGCGACTATCCCCGCGCGTTCATCTGCGATGAGTGCGTGGCCGTCTGTAATTCGATTCTCGAAGATGACCGCACCGAGACCCATTCGGCTGCGGCCCCCAACCATCTGCCCAAGCCGCAAGAGGTGAAGCAGTTCCTCGACGAGTATGTCATCGGGCAGGAGCAGACCAAAAAGAAGCTGGCGGTCGCGGTCTACAACCATTACAAGCGCATCCACATGAACCGCACCCGCGGCAACGATGTGGAACTGCAAAAATCCAACATTATGCTGATCGGCCCTACGGGCAGCGGTAAGACCCTGCTCGCCCAGACCCTGGCCAAGATGCTGGATGTCCCTTTTGCCATCGTCGATGCCACCACCCTCACTGAAGCCGGGTACGTCGGCGAAGACGTCGAGAACATCATTCTGAAGCTGCTTCAGGCCGCCGAGGGGGACGTAGGCCGCGCGCAAACCGGCATCATCTACATCGATGAGATCGATAAGATCGGCCGCAAGGACGAAAATCCCTCGATCACCCGCGACGTTTCCGGTGAAGGCGTGCAGCAGGCCCTGCTGAAGATATTAGAAGGCACCATCGCCAATGTCCCGCCCCAGGGCGGGCGCAAGCACCCCCACCAGGAATTTACCCCGGTGGATACCACCAACATCCTGTTTATCTGCGGTGGGGCTTTTGTCGGCCTGGAGAAGGTGATCGCCCGGCGCATCGGGAAGAAGTCGCTGGGCTTTAAGGCCCCGAACGAAAAAGACGGCAAAGAAGAGGTCGAGGTTCAGGCGGATGGCGCCGCCGCCATGGCGCCCAAGCGCGACACCGAGATGCTGCACAAGACCGAGCCTCAGGACATGATTAAATTTGGGCTGATCCCCGAATTTGTCGGCCGTCTGCCGGTCATCGGAGTGCTCGATGAGCTGGACGAGAACGCCCTGGTACAGATTCTTACCAAGCCGCGCAATGCGATCCTGAAGCAGTATCAGCGGCTCTTTGAATTTGAGAACGTCCGCCTGCGCTTCACTGACGACGCCACCCGCGCCATCGCCCGCGAGGCGCTGAACCGCAAAGTCGGCGCGCGCGGCTTGCGCATGATCCTGGAAGAGCTGATGCTTGACCTGATGTATCATCTGCCCAGCCAGAAGCGGCTTAAGGAATTTGAGGTCTCGAAAGAGATGGTCGAGAAACGCGACCTTTCCATCGCGACCATGGATAAATCCGCATAACAGGTCCCATGAGGAAATAAAGTGCGTCCAAAAGACGCACCCTTTTCCATTTCCCAGGGCCGGGAGTTTGCCGCTCATGAATAGGAGCCAGGAGCATGGGAGCGGCGGAAAGTCGCTCCTGCGGAAAAAGCAATGTTACCGGAGGGCAATGTCCCGGTCCGCATTTTTCAGGCTTATCTTCTGAGAGAGAAATCGGGGGCCGTGATTGTCGAAACCAACGCCCGGCAAAGCGAATCTAAAGTAATACGAGTAACCTCCTAAAGCCTTTTTAATTCTTCTACTTACCTTTCGTGTGATGACCATTGTCAGCTTTGTTTCAACACAGCTGCGTGCTATTCTCTGAATATAGAAATTCGCCTGGCCCGATTCGGCGATTGCAGTGATTTTGCCTCATCTTTTTAAGGCGGAGTTGTGACCCAAAATAAAGAAAAATTCGAAACTCGCAAGTTGCCGATGATGCCCATCCGGGACGTCGTAATTTTCCCCTATATGATGACCCCGTTCGTTGTGGGCCGCGAATCCAGCGTGCATGCGCTCGAAGAAGCATTGGCGGGAGACCGAAAGATCTTTCTGGCGACCCAGCACGATGCCAGCGTGGATGAGCCCAAGCCGAACGAAATCTATCAGGTCGGCACGATCGTCAACATCGTGCAGAGCCTCAAGCTGCCGGATGGAAATATCAAGGTCCTGGTGGAAGGCATCGAGCGCGGCAAAATCCTGCAGGTAGTGGAGACCGATGGCTACTTCCACGCCACCGTGCGCACCGCAAAATACACCACCGAGGTCACGGCCGTGGTGGAGCAGGCCATGCAGCGCACCACCGCGCTGTTCGAGCAATATGTAAAGCTCTGCCAATCGTTGAATTACGAAACCATGATCGCCGCCGTGCGCATGGAAGATCCGGCCAAGCTGACCGACACCATCGCCGCCAATCTTCAGCTTTCGATTGAAGAAAAGCAGGAGCTGCTCGAAATTTTCGATCCGGCGGAGCGGTTGAACCGCATCGCCGATGTGCTCGATATCGAGATCGAGAAGCTCAACATGGACCGCACCATCCAGACCCGCGTAAAGCGGCAGATGGAGCGCGCGCAGAAAGAGTACTACCTCAACGAAAAGATCAAGGCCATCCAGAAGGAGCTGGGACGCGGCGAGAAGAGCGAGTGGGACGAGCTCAAGAAGAAGATCGATGCCGCGGGGATGCCCAAAGAGGTCCACGAGAAGGCGCTGCAGGAGCTGAAGAAGCTGGAAGCGATGCCGCCCATGTCCGCCGAATCGACGGTCTCGCGCAACTACCTCGATTGGCTGCTGGCGGTGCCGTGGCGCAAAAAGTCCAAAGAGATCCGCAACATTGAAGCGGCGGAAAAGATCCTCAATGAAGACCACTACGGCCTGGAGAAGATCAAGGAGCGCATCCTTGAATTTCTTGCCGTCCGGCAACTGGTGAAGAACCCCAAGGGCTCGATCCTCTGCTTCGTCGGACCTCCGGGCGTAGGCAAGACCTCGCTTGGCATGTCGATCGCCAAAGCCACGGGACGGAAGTTTGTTCGCGTCTCGCTGGGTGGGGTGCGCGATGAGGCCGAGATTCGCGGACATCGCCGCACCTATATCGGCGCTCTGCCCGGCCAGATCCTGCAGTCCATGAAGAAAGCGGGAACCAAAAACCCGGTATTCATGCTGGATGAGGTCGACAAGATGGCCGCCGATTTCCGCGGCGATCCTTCCGCGGCGCTGCTCGAAGTCCTCGATCCGGAGCAGAATTACATGTTCCAGGACCATTACCTGGACGTGGAATACGATCTCTCGCAGGTTTTTTTCGTGGCCACCGCCAACGTGCTGCACACCATCCCGGCCGCCTTGCAGGACCGCATGGAAGTGTTGCGCCTGCATGGTTACACGGAGCTGGAGAAGGTAGAGATCGCCAAACAGTTCCTGGTCCGCAAGCAGCGCCAGAATACCGGCCTCTCGGAGAAGAACATCAGCTTTACCGATGATGCTGTCCAGGAGATCATTCGCTCCTATACCCGGGAAGCGGGGGTAAGAAATCTGGAGCGCGAGATCGGCAATATCTGCCGCAAGGTGGCGCGCCGGGTAGTCAAGGAAGGCGAGAACTATTCCATCATTGTCTCCGCCGAAAATGTCTCGGAGTTCCTCGGCGTACAGAAGTTCCGCGACATGGTCGCGCACGAAAAGAGCGAGATCGGATTGGTCACCGGACTGGCCTGGACCGAAGTCGGCGGCTCTATCCTGAGCACGGAAGTTACCGTGATGGACGGCAAAGGCAAGCTGACCCTGACGGGAAAGCTGGGCGACGTGATGCAGGAGTCGGCGCAGGCAGCGATGTCCTACGTGCGCTCCCGGGCGTATCGTCTGGGCTTGCCGCGCGATTTCTATCGCAACATCGACGTTCACGTGCACGTTCCTGAAGGCGCGATCCCGAAGGACGGCCCCTCCGCCGGCATCACCATTGCGACCGCGCTCTCCAGCGCGATCACCCGAATCCCGGTGCGCCGCGACATCGCCATGACCGGCGAAATCACGCTGCGCGGGAAGGTGCTGCCGATTGGCGGACTGAAGGAGAAGCTGCTCGCCGCCCATCGCATGGGCATCATGGAGGTGATTCTGCCGCAGGACAACGAAAAAGACATCTCCGAGGTCCCGGAGAACCTGCGTAATGCCATGAAGCTGCACTATGTTGACACGATGGACCAGGTGCTCAAGATCGCGCTGGAAAAGCCGCTGCCGGAAATCGCGGAAGAACCAGAGTCTTTGACGACTCCGCCGGTCAGCGCGCCGGGACAATCTCCCATCGCGCGGCAGTAATTCAGCATCGTACTACTCTTCAAAGCCCGCCAGGATATGGCGGGCTTTTCTTTGCCCACAGGCTCACTCAGGCCCGCGGCCCAGCTCAACCAAGGTGGTGGCGATCACGGTGTGTAATATGGAAGCAGATGAAGGTCACCTGCAAGTTCATAAAATCGGCGGCGGCAGCGGAGCAGTTCCCGCCTCCTGGCCCTCCGGAAATCGCCTTCCTGGGCCGCTCCAATGTGGGCAAATCAAGCTTGATTAATTCGCTTCTTGGCGGTCCGGTGGCGCGCGTCAGTTCTACCCCGGGGCGCACCCGGACGATCAATTTTTTCGCCATTCACACTTCGGCAAAACCAGCGCCGGAGCTGATATTTGCCGATCTTCCCGGATATGGATACGCCAAACTCTCCAAAGAAATCTCCGCCGAGTGGCCCAAATTCATTGAACCCTACCTGGCCGAACGCCCCAGCCTGAGGCTTTGTATCTCGCTGATCGATGCCAACGTCCCGGCGCAAAAGAGCGACCGCCAGTTGATTGAATGGCTGAAGAGCGAAGGGCGGGATTTTCTGGTGGTCGCCACCAAGAGCGACCGGCTCTCCGG
>CAZONJ010000035.1:0-28882 GCA_964581225.1 uncultured Terriglobales bacterium
CTTGGATCATTCGAAGTGCGCGGCTTGTGTCCCAATGGCCTGCTCGCCGCGGGGCCATCACCGCAGGCCGAAGAAATATTCTACGTCCGCCAGGTCGGTGGTCTTCTTGTAAGGAGGCAGGCTATCGAGGAAGACGCGTCCATAGCGCTGCTTCAAAATGCGGTTATCGAGCAGCACCAGCAGCCCACGGTCTTTCAGCGAGCGGATCAGCCGCCCAAAGCCTTGCTTTAGGGCGATCACCGCCGCCGGGACCTGGTAATCGAAGAAGGCATTACCGCCCTCGGCGTCGATGGCCCGGATGCGCGCTCCGACCACCGGGTCGTTGGGAACGGCAAACGGAAGGCGGTCAATGATCACGCAACTGAGCTGCTCGCCCTGAACGTCCACTCCCTGCCAGAAGGACGAGGTGGCGAAGAGCACCGCATTGGGCGTGGTGCGGAATTCCTGGAGCAATGCGCTCTTAGGCGCCGATCCCTGGAGCAGCATGGGGTAGCCCACCTCTCCCAGCAGACGCTCGTAGACGTCGTTCATTTGCGCGTAGCTGGTAAAAAGACAGAAGGCGCGGCCCTGCGTGATCTCCAGGCAGCGGCGGACCTTTTCGGTTGCCCGGGCAACGAACTGCTCGCCGCGAGGATCGGGCAGGTCGGGCGGGACATACAGGATTGACTGGCTCGCATAATCGAAATGCGAAGCCACCACCAGCTCGCGGGAATGGTCGAGACCAACGCGCTTGCGGACATAATCGAAGCCGCCGCTGACCGCCAGCGTGGCCGAGGTAAGCACCACGGTCTCAAAATTCTCGAAGAGCGCCTGCCGCAAAATCGGGGAGACATCGATCGGAGTGGCCTGCAAAAACACATTTTGCGGGCCGGACCTGCCCCGCATCCCCCCAGCCGGACGGCGCTCGATCCAGAAGACCGTGTTCTTGTCTTTGGATTCTAGAACGAAGGACAAGCAGGCCCGAAGCTCGCCGATGCGGCGCAGGAAATTAAACACCTCCTCCGGCTTGCTCTCCATCATCTCCAGCTCTGAGGTAAGCCGCGCGAGCGCGCTCATCACCGAGAGATATTCTTCCCCATTCTCTTCCAGGAAGCCGCTGCGGTTCTGGAAGGCGAAGCGTCCTTCGCCGGGAGGAATCAGCGCAAAGAAAAACTGCGAACGCTCGCGCAGCGAGGCGCAGGCATTGAGCACTCCGGCCGGCAGGGACTTTTTGATGCGCAGCGTGGTTTCGACATCGCGCGCCAGCTCGTCAAAGCGGGTATTGCTGGCGCTCACGGCAAAGTAGCTGCCGGCCACGTCCTCCAGCTCATGCGCCTCATCGAAGATCACAGCCGTGGCCTCGGGCAGAATGCCCGCATCCGGCGCGCCGTCCGAACTTTGCTTGATGGCCAGATCGGCGAAGAAGAGATGATGGTTCACGATAATGATGTCGCTCTCCAGCGCGCGACGATGCATTTCGGTGATGAAGCAGCGCTCCCACTGGATGCACTTTGAGCCTGTGCACCGTTCGGTGCGGGCGTCGAGCTTGTGCCACAAGGCGCTGGATTCGGGAAGCGCGGCGACCTCGGCGCGGTCGCCTGTTTCGGTCGTCTGCTCCCAATCGGCGATGGAGCGATACTGCTCGACCTCCTGCAGGCCGCTCAGCACCGGCTGGCTGGTCAGGTCATAGAGCTTCTGCCGGCAGAGATAATTGTTGCGTCCTTTCATGTAGCAGACGCGCAGCTTGCCCTCTCCGTTGGGGTAAAGGACGCGCTCCAGAAATGGGATGTCCTTGTGAAAGAGCTGCTCCTGCAGGTTCTTGGTCCCGGTGGAGATAATCACGCGCTTGCCGGAGCGGATCACCGGGAGGAGATATGCCAGGGTCTTGCCCGTGCCGGTCCCGGCTTCCACGATCAGGTGGCGCTTTTCTTTGAGCGCCTGCTCCACCGCCTCCGCCATCTGCAACTGGCCGCGCCGGAATTCGTACTCGGGATGCGCCTGCGCCAGCACCCCGCCAGGGGCAAAGAAGCTATAGAGAGAGCCCTGCGCACCGGTCTGCGCCGCGGTTTGTGGTTGAGTCGCCAAAATAATCTGGTTGGTAAAGCGGAGCGAAGCTTCGTCTCTCTATAATAGCTGTGAATAGTGAAATTTGAGCGGCATCGGGCGGAAATTCAATCGCACGCCCGGTTAGGACTTCTTGAATAAACTCAAACAAAAACCTAAGCAACGCAGGCCCGGAAAAAAATCCGGCAATGGCCTGCCGGTGCGCGCAAAAAGCCGGAATGAGCCTAGTCGGGCTGAACGCGAGATGCCGGACATCGATATGCCGGAGCTTGATTCCGCCGAGCTTCCCGAGGCTGGTTTTAGGGAGCCCCTCAGCTATGACGGGACCCTTGTGATCGTCGGACGCCCCAACGTGGGCAAGTCCACCCTGTTCAATCGCCTGATCGGCAGCCGCCGCTCGATTGTAGGCGATGAGCCGGGGATCACCCGCGACCGCATCTACGGCATCAGCGAATGGCAAGGCAGAAGGATCCGGGTGGTGGATACCGGAGGAATCATCCCTACGGACCGGGAGCACATCCCAGCGGAGATCTATCGCCAGGCCAAGGTCGCGCTGGAGGAGGCCGACGCTGTGGTGATGGTGGTCGATGGACGCACCGAGCTGGCCGCCCCCGATATGGAGCTCGCCCGCTTGCTGTTGCGCAGCGGCAAGCCGACTTTTCTCGCCGTGAATAAGATCGATACCCCCAAGCTGGAGGCGGGCGCCGAAGAATTCCGGAGTCTTGGCCTGAAAAACCTGATACCGGTCTCGGCCGAACACGGCAATGGAATCGGCGACCTGCTGGATGAGGTGCTCGCCGTGATTCCGGAGGCGCGTCCGGATGCCAGAGAACCCGGTGAAGCGGAAACTGAAGCCGAGGCCACCGCCCCTGCTGTCGAGACGAAGGTAGCGATTATCGGTCGCCCCAATGTGGGCAAATCGACCCTGCTCAACCGGCTTACAGGCAGCTCCCGCGCCATCGTCTCTCCGATTGCCGGCACTACCCGCGATGCCGTCGATGAGGTGGTGGAGCATGATGGCGAGAAGTTTCGCTTCATCGATACCGCCGGCATCCGCCGCAAGGGCAAGACGCGGCTGATGGCGGAAAAGCTCTCGGTAGTGATGGCGCGCAAGCATCTTGAGGCCGCCGATGTGGCGCTGCTGATCATAGACGCGACCGAGGGCGCGACCGCCACCGATGCCACCATCGGAGGCTACGCGCATGAGAGTGGCCGCTCGACGATTATTGTGGTGAACAAGTGGGACCTGGTCGGCCCCGGACGCCGGGACGGCAAACCGCCCGCCGACCAGACTCTATTCGAGCAGCAGCTCAGAGACTCATTGAAGTTCCTCAGTTATGCGCCGGTCATCTTCGTCTCCGCCGCTTCGGGGAAGAACGCCGATAAGATATTCACCCTGCTGCGGCAGGTTTCCGCCGAGCGGCGCAAGCGCATCGGCACCGGGGCGATGAACCGCTTCCTGGCGCAAATTGATTTTGAGCGCGCCTCTGTGCCGGCACGAAGACAGATCAGGATCTACTACATGACCCAGGCCGCGGTCTCGCCGCCAACTTTTATCCTGTTTACCGATCGTGATGTGGGCCTGCACTTTTCCTATCGCCGCTTCCTGGAAAACCAGATCCGCCATGCCTTCGGCTTTGTGGGTTCGCCGATCTGGATCAAGAACCGCGCTCGCGGGGCGTAGCGCGCAGCTAGACGGCCAATGTTTCCGGCAAGCTTGCTGTGGATTGCGCCATTCGCCACCACCCATCGAAGGCTCCAAGCGCCCCTTCGCATTGCAGGCGATGGCGTTCTTTCTTGTCGCGCACCCGGCGCCTGGTCTCTTCATCCAGCGGCTGAAGAAGATCGAAGGTGATGTTGGCGGGCTGGAAGTTTTTCGCCTCCGCCTGCGTAATGTAATGCACCAGCGAGCCGAGGGCGGACTCCCTGGGAGCGGGGAGTTCAGGAGCGCCACTTGCTTGCGCGGCCACATAGATGCCTGCCAGCAAGCCGGTGGCAATCGACTCGGTATAGCCTTCGACGCCGGCGATTTGTCCGGCAAAAAAGACCTGTGGATGGGCCTTCATCCGCAGCGTTGGCGAGAGCAGCGTTGGGGCATTGATGTAGGTATTGCGATGGATCTGCCCGTAGCGCAGGAACTTCGCGTTTTCCAGGCCGGGAATGAGGCGCAGGAGGCGCGCCTGCTCGCCGTATTTAAGATGGTTTTGGAATCCCACCAGATTGTAAGAATCCGCCCGGGCATTTTCACTGCGAAGTTGCACGGCCGCATAGGGGATCTTTCCCGTCCGCGGGTCTTTCAATCCCACCGGCTTCATCGGGCCAAAACGCAAGGTATCGCGTCCGCGCCGGGCAATCTCTTCGATGGGGAGGCAGCCTTCAAAGTAATTCAGCTTTTCCCAATCCTTGCCCTCCACCGTTTGCGCATCCATCACGGCATCGTAGAAGCGATCGTATTCTTCCTTCGTGAATGGGCAATTGATGTAGTCCGCCGAGCCTTTGTCATAGCGGGCGGCAAAGTACACACGCGCCATGTCAATCGAATCGGCCTCGACGATGGGGCTGATGGAGTCATAGAAGTAAAGGTGGCCGCTGCCGCTGAGCCGGGCGATCTCCTCAGACAGCGCATTCGAGGTAAGCGGCCCGGTAGCGATGATGGTGATGCCCCCGGCTTCGTTCACCCGCGTCACCTCTTCGCGAAACACAGTGATGAGCGGCTCGGAGGCAATCGCCTCCATCACCTTGGCGGAAAAGGCGGAGCGGTCTACCGCCAGCGCGTGGCCCGCAGGCACGGCGGTCTCGCGGGCGCATTGCAGCAGCAGCGAAGCTGCGCGGCGCATCTCTTCCTTCAGCAGCCAGGGCGCGGTGTGGACCGACTCCGACTTGAGGGAATTGGAGCATACCAGCTCGGCGAAATCGCCGGTCTGGTGCGCGGGAGTGGAGAGTACGGGGCGCATCTCATAGAGATGGACGGGCAGTCCCCGGCGCGCGCATTGCCACGCGGCCTCACATCCGGCAAGGCCTGCGCCAATGATTTTGATCGGACCGGCGGAGCCTGACGGGATGATTTTGCTGGATGGATTCACTCTATAGATTGTACTCAAGCCGGTCGTGCGCGATCAGAACCACTCGCTTCGGTAAACCACCCACCAGCTCAGGAAGGCGATCGGGATGGTTGCAATCAGCGCCCACATCAAGGGAAGCTCTAGGTCAGCCACCAGGCTGAGGACGGCAAAGACCGCCCAGAAGATTTTTCTCTGCATGATGAGGGACCGGCGGTCCTTTCCCGCCAGCTAAATCAGCGCGGGCGTAATCTTCATGCTCAGGTCCACCGCTTGCGGGGAATGGGTAAGCGCGCCGACGGAGATGAAATCCACTCCCGCTTCGGCATAGGCGCGGACATTCCCGAGATTCATTCCTCCGGAAGATTCCACGGCGAGGCGGCGGGTGTGGCGTTTTACGCGTTCGACGGCCTGGGCCGTCATCTCCGGGCTCATATTGTCGAGCAGGATCGCCTCCGCGCCATGCTGCAGGGCCTCTTCCAGCTCCAGCAATGTCCGGACTTCAATTTCAATCGGCTGCTCGCCGGTGCGGTTTTGCAGGGCCTTGCCCAGCACGGCGGCAATCCCGCCGCCCAGGGCGATGTGATTGTTCTTGATCAGCACGCCGTCCGAGAGGTCCAGCCGGTGGTTCTGCCCTCCACCACAGCGCACCGCATATTTGTCCAGCACGCGAAGGCCGGGCGCGGTCTTGCGAGTATCCAGGATGCGGGCCCTGGTGCCTGAGACCGCATCGACGAAGCGGCGAGTCATGGTGGCAATGCCGCTGAGCCGCTGCAAAACATTCAGGACCACGCGCTCGCAAGATAAGATGACGCGGGCATTGTGCCGGATGACCGCAATGGCCTGCCGGTCATGGAGCCGGACGCCGTCGAAGACCTCGGGATGGCTGATGACCTCATAGTGGCCGATGACCGACTTGTCCAACTCTCCGAAGATTTGCAGGATGCGGGGAATGCAACCCAGGCCCGCGAGTATGCACTCCTGCTTGGCGTGGATGGTGGCGGTGGCGCGCAGCCCGGGTTCGATGCACGCTGCGGTAGTGGCGTCACGCGTCGCTTTGTCTTCAAGCAGCGCGTTCTCCAAAATGGCTGTAATTCGGCGGCTATGCCAGTCCAATAGTGTTCTCGTTTACTGGAAGAGGTAGCGGCGAGATTACAAAGCGTCCGCAGCTATAGAGTATTTGCAGTGCAGCGGGCAGTCAATATTACGCGGAGCAAAAAAACCATAGCGGCATCCGTTCCCTTGCTCGACAGGACCTTGCGACCCGCACTGCGTTTCGCTCAGGACCGCAATTTCAAGAAGGGCATCGACTCGGAAGGATTTCTCGTGAGCGCGATTATTTTTCGCGTTCGCGTTCAATCTCAGTCAGAACCTGGGAGAGGATTTCGGGCAAGGAGCGCTCCAGCACCTGGCCGACGATTTTAGAGATGACATCCGGGTCCAGGGAGCCAGAGCCGGAAGATGCGTTGGCCGGCCTTTCCGCCAGGCTGTCGTGAGCGGCGGCGCTGACTGCCGCTGCCATTCCGCGCTCCTGGGGCAAAACTGCGGCCGCTGCGGCCGGCAATTCGGGGCTGGATTCCTCTACAAGATCCATCTCGTCTGGCCCTAAGACAATTTCGTGGATCCCCGCTTCATGCTCCACCGGAGAAGAGATCATCTCCGCGCTCTCCGCTGCAACGCCGTCAGGGACAATCTCAATCGACTCGGATTCAAAAGACGAGAGCGCGGCATTGACACGCGCTTCAAAATCCTCGCTTTCCACGGCAGGGGTGGCAGACTCTTCCAACTGGAGTGTCTCCGACTCGGTATCTTGATTCCCCGCAAGAGGAAAGGCAATGGAATATTCGGGGCCAGGAGAAGCCTCTGACGATGGCTCAAGGAATACCGCCTCAAGCTCATTTACTTCATTGGCGGTCTGCGATGTGGCCTCAAAGCCCGGCTCAATGGCGATTGGAGCATCGGGAGTGGGACCGGTAGCGGTAGCTTCATATCCCGCAGCCTTTTCCACCGCAAGCTCGTCGCCGCCAACATCAAAACGCTCCACCAGCGGATCGGGGGCTATCTCCTCCGCGCCCGGAGCGCCAGCCCCATTGTTGTTGGTCTCAAGCATGGGGGCTTCGTCCTGGACGGCTTCGGCGCCGTAGGGAGGATCAAGATCGTCGCTAAGTTGAACAGCTTCGGATGAAACGGCTTCGGATTGAACTTCGGGGCCAACAGCTTCTTCGCTATCGCCGGAAACGGAGTCGATCTGAAATTCAGATGCAGTATCTTCGGAGGCGATGATGGTCGAGAACTCTTCCCCGTCAGCTTGCGGCACAATGGAAATTTCGGCCTCCTTGTCAATTGCGGCCGGCGCTGCCATGGCCGAGCTGGATCCAATGCCGCCTGCCGGGACACTCGGCGCCAGCAGGTCCTCAAATCCATAAGCCGCATGGGCGGCCATATCGCTGGGAACATCGACCGATGGGGCTGGACGAGCAATCGCCTCTTCCTGCCCGGCTTCAGCGGAGTCAAATTCCTGGGCGCCGGCTGCTATGGCGGATTTTGGTTGTTCGCTGGATTGGGCGGCGCTCTCACGCGGCGAACTCAGCTTTTCGATGGCGGCGAGAAGATCGCTCGCTTCAAACGGCTTCACGATTATGCCGTCCGCTTTGACGCGTTCTCCATCTTCCGGCTTGTAGGGCTCCATCTTGCCTACAGTGAGAAGCACCGGGATCTTTGCCGTCTCCTGTGAAGTCCGGAGTTTTTCGCAGACTTCCAGGCCGTTGTAGCCGGGCATGTAGACATCGAGTACGACGATTTGCGGCTTCAGCTCATTTATTTTTTTCAGCGCAGCAGCGCCGTTGCTGACGGCAATGACCTCGTAACCGGCATCAGTCAGAATCTTCTTGCCCATGTTCTGGGCGGTCATGCTGTCATCAGCGAATAAAATCCGTAAAGCCACGGTGTGTATCCCTTCCCGGACGCAGAAAATCCATTGGAAAAGTACTGTTTCCCGCAAGACAAGTCAATGGAGAGGTAACCTGAGATATACGTGAGGTATATCTCTTAACAAAACGGAAGACGTGGCCCTTTGGTCATGCGGGCAAAGACAGCGCCTGTCTACTTCGTGGATGGAGAGTCGTCCGAGCGAGGGCCCGCGACGATTCGGAAAATCGCAGGCTTGCAATTCACAATCGCATTACTCCATATACACCCTGGGTACGCGCTTGGAGATGTTGCAGAGGATCTCATAGGGAATCGTTCCGCAATGCGATGCGTGCTCCCAGGCATCGATGCGGCAGGCGCGGGATTGGCCGATAAGGACAGCTTCATCTCCCACTGCGGCCCCGGGAATATCGGTGACGTCAATTAAGGTTACGTCCATAGAGACGCGTCCCACGATCGGCGCGTAACTGTCGCGCACAATCACGCGACCTTTGTTGGAGAGCAGGCGGTTGAGGCCATCCGCGTAACCGACGGCAAGCGCGGCGATGGTGGAGGCCCTCCCGGTGACGTACGTGGCGTTGTATCCCAGAGGCTCTCCCGCGGCAAAATGTTTGATCTGCACGATGCGGCTCTTCCACGAGAGCGCTGGCTGAAGGCCGGCCGCCACCGCAGCTTGAGTTGGGTTCGCGCCGGAGGCCAGCTTGCCGGAGGTGGTCACAATCGGCAGCGAATATCCGTAAAGCGCGATGCCCGGCCGGACCAGCTGGCGTCCGATGCTGAAGTTCTGCGGATGGCAGATCATTCCCGCGCTGTTGGCCAGGTGCGTCCAGCCCGGACGGAAGCCGGCATCGCGGACCACGTTGAGCGCCTCCGCGAAGCGCCGCTGCTGAAGCTGCGTCTGTGGAGAATCGATAATCTCTCCCGAGGCATAGTGGGAGAAGACGCCTTCGAGTTCGATATGCCTCAACCCGCGCAGATGATCCAGCAGCCGGGGCAGATCGGCAAGCAGGACGCCCAGCCGCCCCATGCCGGTATCCACTTTGAGGTGGACGCGGATCTTTATGGGCTGGCCGGTCTGGACGCTTTTAAATGTTTTCCGGGCGTGCTGCTCGCCGGCCGCGGCTTCAAGCGCCTCAAGGTGAGCATGCTCCCAGACGGCGGGAGTGAGCTGCTGCTCGATCAGCTTGCGTTCCTCGCCGGGAAAGAAGCCGCTGAGCAGCAGGATGCGTCCCGCAATGCCAGCAAAACGCAGCGCGAGCCCTTCGCTGGCGGAGGTGACCGCAAACCACTCCGCGCCCTCCTGCTGCAGGGCGCGCGCACATTCGGGAGCGCCGTGTCCGTAGGCGTCGGCCTTGACCACCGGCATGAGGCTGGCGCTGCCGGCGGGCAGCGAGTCGCGCAGCAGGCGATAGTTATGGCGCAGCGCGGCCAGCGAAACCTCTGCCCAGGTGGGCCGGGTGAACGTAGCGGTGAACATTTAGATATCGATTGTACGGTGCTTCACAAGCCCAGCTCGCGCCGCGCCGTCTCCGCAATCTGCGGCATCTGTTGCACCGTCGCTACATGGATGAAATTGCGCTTCAGCGTCTCCAGCGCGAAGTCCAAGGGGCCGGCGCTCTTGTTCCCGGCTGGCTGCTCGATGATTGCGGTGAGCTCGGTCTTGGCGTGTTCGGCGCGCGCGATTCCGGCGGCGATCTGTGGATAGCTGAAGGCCAGCACTTTGGCGGCGTCCACGTCGCTGGTAAGGGAGAGCGCATGAAACATGCGGACAACGCCGTTCGGCTTGTATCCGCAGTCGATCTTGAGCGGGTCGCCGGCGCCGGTATATTGCGCGGCCGGAATTGCTTTGCGCAGCTGGCCCCATACTCCCGCTTTTTCAAATTCATCCTGCATGTGCGCGAAGATCTGCTGGCGGGCGCTGCGGGCCGCAGCCCGGCTTTCCCGTTTTGCGGTTTGCAGATAGAGCCGGGCGAGCTGCTCGATTTCAAGCTGCGGCGATTGCGTGAGGCATGCCTTTACCGGCGAGAGCTGGATGGAGTTGGAGAACGAATCGTTGATCCGTCGGAGCAACTGCTCGCGGTCGGCGTCGCTGGTCTGGAGCAGCGCCTCAATTTCACGATGGATCCCTTCCAGCATCTCGATGTCAGCGCCGGGATCCAGACAGCGCACCCGCGACCAGTCCCTGGTGAAACGAACGTCAGTAAAGCGGCCGGAGTAATTTGCCTCCCTGCCGGAGAGCACTACCCCGATGTTCACAAACTCGTCTTTCACCAGGTCGGGAACATAGCGCAGAAGGAAGAACTCACATTGCTTCAACTCTGCATTCATAAACTTCCTCCCAAGAAAAAGGTCTGAAGCAGCTCAAAAATCCTGACGACGTTAGCTTATCGCCCGGGCCTGCGCGTAACGCTTGGCCTGGATCTCGATATACACATGAATCAAAGAGACAGCCGCAGGAGTGACGCCGGGAATGCGGCTGGCCTGCCCAAGGGTCTGCGGGCGGACGCGGCTCAGCTTCTCGTTCATCTCGCGGGAGAGGCCGCTCACCGCTTTGTAGTCGAACCATTCCGGGATGACGCGCTCTTCCGATTTCTTCAGCCGCTCAATCGCCTTCTGCTGCTGGCCCAGATAGCCGGCATACTTGATCTCCGTTTCCACCGACTTAAGCTCGTTGCGAATATCGGCAGGCAGGCGCTCGGACGCAGAGCTTGCAGTCCCGTCGGCTTCTCGAAGAAAGAACTCCGGCATGAGCTGGCGCAGCACCGGCGCAAGCTGCTCGATCTGCACCTCCGGACGTTTCAGCAGTTGCGCATAGCTCTGGCCGGCAATCGCTGTGCCGGCGAGTTGCGCCGCCAGCTCCGGAGTTGCCGCAGCTAGCTTCTCGAGATTGACCTTGCCCTGCTCCAGAAAACTTTGCAGCCGCTTCATGCGCTCCTGCTTGGCCAGATAGTCGTTCCAGGCATCATCGATAATAAGCCCCACCTTGCGGCCATAAGGAGTGAGGCGGCGGTCGGCATTATCGATACGCAAATGCAGGCGGAACTCGGCGCGCGAGGTGAACATGCGATAAGGCTCGTTGGTCCCCTTGCTGATGAGGTCATCGATCAGGATCGCGGTATATGCCTCGGTGCGATCGAGCACCAGCGCAGGCTGCTGCTTCACCTGCAATGCGGCATTGATGCCGGCCATGATGCCCTGGCAGGCGGCCTCTTCGTATCCGGAGGTGCCGTTGATCTGTCCGGCAAGAAAGAGCCCCTGGATTTTTTTAGTCTGCAGCGTGCGCTCCAGCTCGGTGGGATCGATGGAGTCGTACTCGATCGCATATCCGGGGCGCAGCATCTCCGCGCTCTCCAGGCCAGGGATGGACTTGACCATCGCCAGCTGCACGTCAATGGGCATGGAGGTAGACATGCCATTCACGTAGATCTCGTGGGTATGCAGCCCTTCGGGCTCCAGGAAGAGCTGGTGCGAGAGCTTGTCAGGAAACTTGACGATCTTGTCTTCAATCGACGGGCAGTAGCGCGGTCCAATCGACTTGATCTGCCCGGAGTACATGGGCGAGCGGTGGACGTTCTCCGCGATAATGCGGTGCGTCTCTTGGGTGGTAAAGGCGATGTAGCAGGGCACCTGCTTCTGTGCGATCTTTTTGGTGCGAAAACTGAAGGGCGTGGGATCGGCGTCACCCGGCTGCAACTCGAAGCGCGACCAATCGATGGTGCGCCCATCCAGGCGCGGCGGCGTGCCGGTCTTCAGGCGGCAGCCACGAAGGCCAAGCAGCTTAAGGGATTCACCAAGAAGCTGCGAGGGCGGTTCGCCCGAGCGTCCGGCAGGGTAAGTCTGCTCGCCGCAGTGGATCAGCCCATTGAGGAATGTTCCGGTGGTAATTACCACCGCCTCCGCGCGAATGCTGCGGCCATCGCGCAGTTTGATGCCGCGCGCAATTTTCGATGCCCCGATGTGCGAATCCTCGCCTTGTGTCCCGGATAGCGGCGGCAGGTCTTCGACGATCAGCTCCGCAACTTCTGCCTGCTTGATGTAAAGTCCGGCTTGCGATTCCAGCACCTCGCGCATTTTGAGGCGGTACTGCTGCTTATCGCACTGCGCGCGCGGGGACCAGACCGCCGGCCCTCGCGAGGTGTTGAGCAGCCGGAACTGGATGCCGACGGCGTCGGTGACCTCTCCCATGATGCCGCCCAGGGCATCGACCTCGCGCACCAGGTGTCCTTTGGCGATGCCGCCCACAGCAGGGTTGCACGACATCTGCGCGATCAGGTCTACGTTCAGGGTAAAGAGGGCGGTTTTCAGCCCCATGCGGGCGCAGGCCATGGCCGCCTCGCATCCGGCATGTCCCGCGCCGACCACGACCACATCGTATTGTTCCGTAAAACTCATGCGCAGCTTATCTCTGGATATATTGTAATTGGTGCCGCGGCTGGCGTGTTTTCGCCAGGCAATGGTTCTAAGCAGGCCCCGCAGCAAAATCGCTCTTAGTACAATCAGGGGATATGGCACAATCCGTCCCTATCGGTACGCGGGCTGAAGTGGAAGTCATCGTCGAGCACAAGCACACACTGGCCGCTTACAATGAGTTGCTGCCCCCGGTTTTTTCCACTCCACACATGATCGCCCTTATGGAACATGCCTGTTTTGTGGCGCAGCAGCCATTTTGCGGTCCCGGAGAAATTACCGTCGGCTCCGCCATCCATGTGGAGCATCGCGCGCCTGCGACCATAGGACAAATAATCATTGCCAACGCCACGCTTGAAGCCATTGACGGACGGTTCTATATTTATCGGGTCACGGCGCGAAACGGGCAGCAGCAGATCGGGTCGGGGACGGTGCACCGGGCGGTGGTGCATGTGGAAAGCTTCCTGAAGAAATTCAATCCCGCCCCGCAGAAATCCGGAGTCTAAGCAGGGCTGGTCAGCATCTTTGTATGTAAGTGGTCAACTTTTTCTGAGGGTCCCTATTGAATGCTGCAAATGTCGCGGAAGTGTGTTCCATACACACCTGTAATTGCACAGCTCAAAGAGCTTACTGTCGCCCTGGTCTCTTCCACCGGCGCTTATCTGGAAGGCCAGGAGCCATTCGGCGACGATACCGATGAAAGCTACCGCGTAATTCCCGGAGACGGCGACCTCAAGCTCCTGCGCTTCAAGCACGGCCATTACGACGAATCCGAGGCGCGGCGTGACGCCAACGCCGTATTTCCCCTGGGACTGCTGCACGATCTTGCTCAGGAAGGATTTATCAAGAGAGTTTCCAATAAGCACATCGGCTTTCGCGGATACGCCAAGGACCTGAAGGCGATGTATGAGCGTTCCGCGCCGGCCATCGCCCACGAAATCGAACGCTCGCAAGCGGACGCGGTGCTGCTGACCGCCGGTTGACCGGTGTGCCATCGCGTAATCGTTGCGGTGCAACGAGAGATTGAAGCCAAAGGCATTCCCACGGTGTTAATTACCGTCGTCCCGGAGGAGTCGCGGATCATGCGGCCGCCGCGCGCGGTATTTCCCAAAGGAAACCAACTGGGGAAGGTCCTGGGTTCGGCCGGAGAGCGGGACAAGCAGATGCGCGTGCTCACCGAGGCGCTGCGTCAATTCGAATTTCAGCATGTGCCGGGACAGATCGTCGAGTTTGAGCCGTAACAGCCCGATCACCTACTTCCATCCAGAACATTGAATGACGTAACCCGCCGGTCCCGCGTCGCAGGCGCCCTCGTGCTCCCATTTACAATCGAGATGGATGTCCTTGCAATTCCAAATCGAGGCAGGCCGCGAGCTTGCCCGTTGTGGCCGGATCGTTACGGCGCACGGTGAAATCGAGACCCCAGTCTTCATGCCGGTGGGCACGGTAGCCACGGTTAAGGGAGTGCCGCAGCATCTGCTGGAAGAGCTTGGCGTCCAGGTCCTGCTCGGCAACACCTACCATCTTTATCTTCGTCCCGGCCACGAGACGGTGCGGCTTCTGGGAGGACTGCACAAATTTATGGCCTGGGAGCGCAGCATTCTCACCGATTCCGGCGGCTTCCAGGTCTTCAGCCTGAGCGGCCTGCGCAAGGTGAGCGAAGAGGGCGTCTCGTTTCGTTCGCATCTGGATGGATCTTCCCATCTGTTTACTCCCGAACGTTCTATGGAGATACAAATCGCCCTCGGGGCGGACATCGTGATGGCCTTCGATGAATGCACCGAACATCCTGCCGAGCTTGCGCGCGCGCAGTCCTCGATGGATATGACGTTGCGCTGGGCGCGGCGCAGCCGGATTTATTTTGAGCAGCACAAGCATGAGGTCCCCTGGGCGAGTGACCTGCCCGGGCAAACGCAAACTCTTTTCGGGATCGTGCAAGGCGGCATGCATAAAGAGTTGAGACGCGAGTGCGCGGAGCGCCTGGTGGAGATGGATTTTCCCGGTTACGCCATTGGCGGGCTCAGCGTCGGTGAGCCGCGAGAGCTTACCCGGGAGATGATCGCGGAGACGTTGGCCTGTCTGCCGGAAGATAAACCTCGCTACGTGATGGGAGTAGGTTATCCGGAAGAGATCGTCGAGTACGCCGGGATGGGCGTGGACATGATGGATTGCGTGCTGCCCACACGGGCGGCCCGCCATGGACTGCTGTTCACCTCGGAAGGCCGCATCAATATAAAGAATGCGCGCTTTGTCACCGACCAGGGCCCGCCAGACCCGAACTGCTCTTGCCGGGTATGCGTCCGCTACTCCCGGGCTTATCTAAGGCACCTATATGTGACCGGGGAGGCGCTCTCTGCTGTCCTGAACACAGTGCACAACCTGGCCTTCTATCTTGACACCATGCGTGGTGTCCGTCATGCTATAAAGCTTGGGAAAGTCGCGGTCCCGCGTTCGAGTCTTATCCCGTCATCTTCGACGTGAGCTTCGGCCAGATGTAAGCAGGAACAGGACGGAGCACGCCTTAATCCCAAAACAGCGGTGCAGAAGATGGCGCAAGCCGGATTCTCAGGTGTGTGAATGCGAAAGTTCGTTCATAGAGAGCGCATAAATTGATATTGGTACATTTCATGGCCTTATTATTGATGCAGTCCGGCGGCCCAACGCCTGGATTCCTGGTCGGCGTCCTGCCCCTCGTCTTTATCTTCGTGATCTTCTATTTTGTGCTGATCATGCCGCAGCAGAAGCGGCAGAAAAAATGGCAGGCGCTGCTGGCTTCGTTAAAGAATGGGGACCGGGTCGTCACCAGCGGCGGCATTCGCGGGACGATCGTCTCGGTACGGGAGGACGCGGTCCAGTTGCGCGTGCCCCCGGATAATTTGCGTATCGAAGTGGCGCGTTCCGCAGTGGTAAGCATGGCTGGGGACGACAACAAATAGTGCGTTGGTTGTGAATCGGGCCTGAGCGGCCTTCAGTCTCGGAAGAGAATGCGGAAAAATATTACAGCGAAAACGGTCTTTATTATTGCGGTCCTTCTGGTATTTGCCTACGGAATCTTTTTCGGTTCCGATTTTGACCGCAGCTGGGCTGCCATGAAGAGCGGCGGCCCGCTGGCCGCCATTGGCGAGAACATCCATCGCGGTCTGGACCTTAAAGGCGGGACCCACCTGATTTTGCAGGTAGCGGTCAATGAGGCGGTAGCCGCCGATAGCCAGCGCACCATCGATGCCTTGAAAGACGACCTGAGCAAGGCCGGGGCTACGGCCAGCGACATTTCCATACCCAATCCGAATGACCGCCCGGAGGCGATTCAAATCAAGGGCATTCCTCCCGACAAAGCCGGGGACCTGCACCGCATCGCAAACGATAACTTCACCCGCTACGATCTTCAATCCGGGGCCGACAACAGCTACATGCTGGTTCTGAAGCCTTCCGAAGCGACCAGCCTGAAGAACCGGGCGGTGCAGCAGGCCATCGACACCATTCGCGGACGGGTGGACACCCTGGGAGTAAGCGAGCCGGTCATCCAGGAATACGGGCTGGGGAATTATCAGATTTTGGTGCAGCTGCCCGGGGTGGATGATCCGCTGCGCGTAAAGGACATCATGCAGTCCACCGCCATGCTGGAAATCCATCAGGGGATGGGCGGGCCTTACCCCGACGAGCAGAGCGCCTTAGCGCAGAATGGCGGCGCCATTCCTGCCGATGCCGTGCTCCTTCCCGGCAAGAATGTTGGCGGACGAAGCAGCGAGGATTCTGAAGGGAAAGACGAGTATTACCTGGTTTCACGCACTCCGGTGGTGGCCGGCGACGATGTCCGCAGCGCGCAACCCGGCCAGGACCAGAATGGCAGGCCGGCGGTCAATTTCTTTCTAACCACCTCGGCGGGCCGCCGTTTCCAGCAGTTCACCAGTGCCCATGTGGGCGATAACCTGGCAATCGTGCTGGATAAACGGGTGCGCGAAGTGGCGCGCATCAATAGCGCGATCGGCGACAGCGGAATCATCGAAGGGGCATTTACTCCACAGCAGACCAAGGACCTTTCTATGGTGCTCAGCTCGGGCGCGCTGCCGGCCAGCATTCATTATTTGCAGGAGAGCACGGTAGGGCCTTCGCTGGGCGCGGACTCGATTCGCGCCGGAGTCATGGCTGCGATCATTGGCATGGGCGCGGTGATGTTGTTCATGCTGGTGTATTATCACGGGGCTGGCATCAACGCGGACCTGGCATTGGTCCTGAACCTGGTTATCCTGCTCGGCTTCCTCGGTTTCAGCGGCGCAACTCTTACTTTGCCGGGGATTGCCGGGGTGATTCTGACCATTGGTATGGGCGTGGACTCCAATGTGCTGATCTTTGAGCGCATCCGGGAAGAGCTGCGCGCGGGCAAGCCGCCCGCCGCCGCGGTGGACCAGGGCTTTGGCCGCGCCTGGGTGACCATCCTGGATACGCACGTCACCACCATCGTCTCGGCGTTTATTCTGTTTATCTTTGGAAGTGGCCCCGTGCGCGGATTTGCCGTGACCCTGACTTTCGGTCTTTTGGCAAACCTGTTTACGGCGGTTTTCGTTTCCCGCGTGATCTTCGATGCATTGCTGAACCGCAAGCAGCGTGGGGAAGCATTGAGTATTTAAGCGCAGAGCGCTGAATTCATTGGCAAAGGTTGAGCTTTGGAATTCTTTAAGAACACCAACATCGATTTTTTAGGCAAGAAGTGGTACTTCCTGAGTTTCTCGCTGATCTTCAGCATCGCGGGCATACTTTCCATGCTGTTCTGGCACCATATTCCTCTGGGCGTGGACTTCCGAGGGGGAACTGACGTTGAGGTGAAGTTTACCCAAACCCCTAATCTTGACAATATTCGCAAGGCAGTCGAGGACGCGGGGCTGCGCAATGTTCGTATCCAGAGCTTTGGCCCGCCGGCAAATAATGAAGTCATTGTTTCGCTGGAGCAGAAGGAAACCAACGAGCAGGCGCTCGATCAAGGCAGGATCCAGGTCGTCAGCGCCCTGGAAAAGCGTTTCGGCAAGGGCCAGGAGGGGCGCCTGGATGTGAACAATTCGAGCGTTGCCGCAATTGCGGACTTCCTTTCGCAATCCGACCCGCTCCATGCCGGGGCGGACGCAGGCAGGCGCTACTCTGCATTGGCCCAGACAATTGTAGATTTCCGCGACAAGACCAAAGGCGGGGTGCTGGCCTCGTTTGATGAACTGCGGGGGGTCGCTGATCCGCAGGTGATTGCCACCCTGCAGAATGGCGCTTATCTTTCCAGCTTCGCGGTCCGCAATGTCGATATTATCGGTCCTCAGGTAGGCAAGCAGCTGCGCGGCCAGGCGGCGTGGGCGACCGCATATTCCCTGGCGGGAATGCTGGTGTACCTGGCGTTTCGTTTTGAGTGGATCTATGGCGTGGCTGCGGTGGTCGCGGTCTTCCACGATACCCTGATCACGGTCGGGGCGTTCTCCTTGCGGGACCGGGAGATTACGCTTACGGTCATTGCTGCCATTCTCACCCTGATCGGCTATTCCATGAATGACACTATCGTGGTCTTTGACCGCATCCGGGAGAACATAAAGCTCATGCGCCGCGAGCCGCTTTCTGTGATCGTGAACAGAAGCATCAATCAGACGCTGAGCCGGACCGTTCTGACCTCCGGCTTGACGTTCCTTACGGTATTGTCGCTATACTTATTCGGCGGAGAGGTCCTGCGCGGGTTTTCCTTTGCCCTGGTTATCGGCATCTTAATTGGTACATATTCCTCGATTGCGGTAGCAGCTCCCATGCTGGTTGCATACCAGGATTGGAAAATGAGGAAGACCGGATCGACAGCTCTTCCGGGAGTGCGGCGGGACAAAGCGCGCGCCTAGCCTGCTTTCCGGGGAGCAGCCCGTATGGCTTGTTTCCTGCTCTCGATTTTGGGAGCAAAAGCAGTCGTCCCGGTGTCTAAGCATTGTAGAAGTAAAAATAGAATTCACTGTTCCCCCAGCAAACGGAGATAAGGCTATGTTTGAAGACAGCCTGGTTGAATCGTCGGGAAAGATCAGAACCAAACGAGGGGTTACGACCATCCTCTCCTTCGGGCTACAGATACTGCTAATCGGAGTTTTGATCCTGATCCCGCTTATTTACACGGAAGCGCTTCCGAAAAGCCAGATGATGACTTTTCTGGTGGCTCCGCCTCCGCCTCCACCTCCACCTCCGCCGCCGGCAGCGGCCCCGGTAAAGGTTGTGAAGGTGCAAACCGAAATCATCAACAATCAACTGCGGCAGCCAACCAGGATTCCTCAAAAAGTCAAGATGATCAAGGAAGACGAGGCCCCGCCCCAGGTCGCATCCGCCGGCGTGCTGGGCGGAGTGGGCGGTGTTCCAGGTGGCGCCATGGGTGGAGTGCTGGGCGGCATCATCAGTTCGTCCTCGCTTCCGCCGCCGAAGGTTGCGCCGCCACAAAAAGTCCGTGTTTCGTCGGGCGTGGCTGCGGGAAACCTGGTTAACAGGATCCAGCCCCAGTATCCGGCGATCGCCAGGACTGCACGCATCCAGGGTACGGTGGTGCTGGAAGCTACCATCAGCAAACAGGGGACGATTCAAAACCTGCGAGCGCTGAGCGGGCCTCCGATGCTGTACCAGTCGGCAATTGACGCGGTGCGGCAGTGGCGTTATAAGCCTTATCTGCTGAACGGCGAGCCGGTGGAAGTGGGCACGACCATCAATGTGGTGTTCACGCTCAACGGGGGTTAATCGCCGAAATAATATCGGCGAAAGGTTGTCCACAGGAAACCTTCTGCCGGATGTAAGCTTCTGAATGGACGAGGGTGGGGTGTGCTGAAATCGAATCCTCTCGTTGGCTCCCGCCGAAAATCGGAGCATCGCTGGACGTCGTTCGGGGACGGCTGCCGGAGCAGTTCAAAAGCTTACTCACGTTTCCAAATCAAGAGCTCTCGCCCAGGGCGGCATCCGCACTAGGCCGGAGAAACCAATTTAAGATTTTTTTCAAGCATTCAGTTTTGAATGAGGAGGAATAACTCAAGTGATTCAACTCGCAAATCTTGCATTCGCGGCCTACTACAAGCTGCCAGTACTTGCCCTGTTCCTGCAGGGTGAGGGCGCAGAGGTAGGATGGGACCCGATTTCATTGTGGCACCAGATGGAATGGCCAGCACGGATCATTGTCATCATTCTGTTCATCATGTCCGCCTGGTCTATCGGCGTCATGATCGATCGCTATATTGCCTTTAACGCGGCCCGCAAACAGTCGCGCGCCTTCGCTCCTGCGGTTGCCGGGGCGCTGCGCGACGGCAAAATCGACGAGGCCATCCGGGTGGCTGAGCGCAACAAGAAGTCGCATCTGGCCAAGGTAGTTACCGCCGGCTTGCAGGAATTTCGCGCCCACACCGAATCCACAGAGCTGCCGGGGGAGCAGGTTGAAGCCAGCCGCCGCGCATTGGAGCGCGCCGAAGCCATCGTACACGCCGAATTGAAGCGTGGATTGGGTGGCTTGGCGACCATCGGATCCACCGCTCCATTCGTGGGTCTACTCGGGACCGTTATGGGAATTCTGAACGCCTTCCGCCAGATCTCGGCGCAGAAGACCTCCGGACTCGGCGCTGTGGCCGGCGGTATCTCGGAAGCCCTGGTGACTACGGCCATTGGATTGTTCGTCGCCATTCCGGCGGTGATGATGTTCAACTACTTTACCAACAAGGTTGAGGCTTTCGACGTGGAGATGGACAATTCCTCTTCGGAGCTGATCGACTATTTCCTGAAGCGCAGCGGACGCAGCACCCGTTAACTTCAGGCGGCAGGCACGAATCACGAGCAGGCACCCCAAAAGCGATTTTGGGGTGCTCCTCCTTCAATGACCTGCTGGGCTAAATCGCGCCAGCGTGCGCATACCAGGTGAATTCAATATGGCACTCGCAAAAAGGGACGAAGGCAAAAAGGTCAATTCCAATATCAACGTTACTCCCATGGTGGATGTAATGCTGGTGCTGCTGATTATCTTCATGGTAATCACGCCTATGTTGCAGAAGGGCCGCAGCGTAGATCTGGCCAAGACCGCGAATCCCGTTCAGATGCCCGATGCAGACAAGGAAGACGCTCTGCTGGTGGCCGTTACTCGCGATAACAAGGTTTTCTTCGGCAATGACGAGGTCGCGCCGGAATCGCTGACCGATAAAGTCCGCAGCCGGCTGGAGAACAAGACCGATAAGCGCGTCTTTATAAAAGCGGATGCTCGCGCGAAATACGGTACCGTAGTGGCGGTGGTGGATAACGTCCGCAGCGCCGGCGTAGACCAGGTGGGATTGTTGACCGAGCAGCGCAGACCGCTGTCCGGCAAGCCCGGCGGGCAATAAGTTTTTTACGGGCCGCCGATGCAGGCGGCCCCAGGAAAGCGGCGAAACAGCTTCGACTGTTCAGTCCGCAGGAGATCAGATTATGGCAATGTCAATGGGAGGATCCGGAGGGGGTCCTTCTTCCGATATCAATGTAACTCCTTTGATCGACGTGTTGTTGGTGCTGTTGATTATCTTCATGGTGATCACGCCCCTGACTCCCAAAGGATTGGACGCGCTGGTCCCGCAGCCTCCGAAGCCCAACCAGCCCCCGCCGCCCCCCGACAGTCGTACCATCGTGGTGCAGGTGTTGAATTCGCCCGGCGCTCGTCCTCATCTGAAGATTAACCAGAACGATGTGGGCTGGGACGATTTGGGAAAGCAGCTGGAAGATATCTTCAAGACCAGGGCGGAGAAGGTAATGTTCGTAAAGGGCGATGACGATGTTACCTTTGACAACGTCGCGCAGGTCATCGATATTGCCCATTCCTCCGGCGTCGACAAGATCGGACTGATTACGGCCAAGATCGAATCGGGCCAGTAGCCGTTTCGGGATAGAAGGTCCCTTGGGCGCATGGACCATGCGCCCAATATTTGTGTCTGTGCAGCAGCACTCGATTCGAGAATTTGCAGCTTACATTCAAAAAGATGTACATTGGCCTCCAGACTGTTTTGAGGTGGCTTTAAACAATCCATGTTGCTTAGAAGGCAAGGAGACCCGAAGCTGAAATGAAACGAAGCGTACGATATTTGGTGTTTGCCGCCGTTCTGCTGGCGCTATTTTCCACCACCGGATGTAGCAAGCTCAGGGCGCGCGACCAGCTCAATAAGGGTGTCCAGGCCTATAAAGCCGCGCAATACGATACTGCCATCGAGCATTTCAAGAATGCTGTGGCGCTGGACGATAAGCTGGCCGTGGCCCGCCTCTACCTGGCCACCGCCTATGCCCAGCAATGCGTTCCCAACGTGGATACCCCCGATAACATACAGCTTTGCAACCAGGCGATCGACCAGTTCAAAAAGCAATTGGAGAGCGATCCCAACAGCGTGAACAGCATGAAGGGGATTGCCTCCCTTTACTTCAATATGAAGAAGCTGGATGAGGCCAAGGACTACCACGAGCGAGTCCTGAAGCTCGATCCCAGCGATCCGGAAGAATACTATTCGGTGGCCGTGATCGACTGGACCGAAGCCTACAAGGCGCGGATGGAAGCCCGCTCCAAGATGCAGCTGAAGCCCGAGGACCCGATCAAGGACCAGAAGGTCTGCAACCAGATCAAGCAGGAAAACGAAGGCAAGGTCGAAGAAGGCATCAATCATCTGAACAAGGCCCTGGAATTGCGCAAGGACTACGACGACGCCATGGCTTACCTGAACCTGCTTTATCGTGAGAAGGCGGACATCGAATGCGGCAATCCTGGCGCCCGCCGCGCCGACCTCGCCACTGCCGATGATTGGGTGCAGAAGACGATGGATACCAAGAAGGCGAAGGCGGAAAAACAACAGGGCCCCGGCGGCATCGTGCTGGATCAGCCCAAGTCCAGTCAATAGCCAGCGGCCAAAAACAATTTAGACCGGCCCCTTCGCATGAAGGGGCTTTTTATTGCTTCCCCGAATGCAGCCCTCGATGGCTGCCGGTCGGTTGCAGCATTTTAGCTTTTCCGTCTTATACGCAATCCGGAGCGTTTGCAGGAATCAGCGCAGCACGGCGTTGTCCAGCATGCGCAGGAAATGAAGTTTTTTCTCGCTGGGCAGAAAAGAAGCCTCGAATGAGTTGCGGGCCAGCTCGCGCAGATGCTCATCGGTGAATTCGAAGAGATCGGCGGCGATCTGGTATTCGCGTTCCAGAGAAGTCCCGAACATGGCAGGATCGTCGGTGTTCAAGGTGACCATCAGGCCTTCCTCGAAATAGCGCCGCACCGGATGACGGTTCAGGTCATCCAGGCAGCCGGTCCGCAGGTTGCTGGTCATGCAGATTTCCACTGGCACCTGGCGTTCCGAGAGCACCCGCAACAGCTCCGAATCGGCATAGGCGTTCAGCCCGTGCCCGATGCGCTCCGCGCCGATATTCAGGGCCCCCCAGATGGATTCAGGGCCCAGGGTCTCTCCCGCATGGGCGGTAAGCCGCAAGCCGTTCTCCCTTGCCTGACGGTACAGGTCTTTGAACAGCTCCGCACTGGCGCGGCGCTCGTCCCCTCCAATTCCAATGGCAACAACATTACGGTCCTTGTACTCCACCGCCTTTTCAAATACCTTGCCGGCCGCTTCCACGCCGAAATGGCGCACCGCATCGAAGATCCACAGCAGCGAGGCGCCAAAATCGCGCTCACCGCGTTGGCGGCCCCTTTCCAGGGCAGCAAAGATGGGATCGACCTCCTCGCCGCGCCATAGGAGCACCCCCACAGAAACATATACTTCGGCGTGCAGCACATTTTGTGAATGCAACCTCTCCATCAGCCGATAGACGATCAGCTCAAAGTCTTCCGGGGTGCGCAGCCGTTCGGTGACCGCTTTGAAGGCCATCATGAAGCCGTGGAAGTCGGAATAGCGATAGAGTGCATCAATCTGCTCGGGAGAAAGCGGGGTCGCATCGTGGCGGCGGCTCAGTTCGAGCAAGGTCTCCGGATCAACCGAGCCTTCCAGATGAAGGTGCAACTCGGCCTTGGGCAGCGAATGGATGAATTCCGTATTTGCCATTGCCTAAAGGAAACTGTACACGATTGACCGGTCAATTCAAGGGAAAGGGCGATCAGGAAAGAAGCAGCAGCGTGGGGAAGAAGGCCCAAGTCAAAACGGCCTGCACCTTGCGATGCAGGCCGCTGATTTTGTGAGATGTCCTATCCAGTGAGCTTCCGGTTGCCCGGATTCTGCTGGTCACGCGACTCGCCGGTTTTCTCGTCCGAATGGCCCCCTTCCGTTACCGGAAGCTTTACGGAAGCTGTATCTTGCGATCCAGTTGCCGAGTGCTCATCGGGCGAAGCCTGTAGCCTGATTTTTACAGACCCGCCGGCCAGTTGCCGCTCTTTGTTATCCCAACCTCTCTCAAGGCTGGGATAGGGCCGCCCAAAACACTTGCGTATTCTCAGGCGGTCACTAGGCCAGCTGCTCTAACCTGCGGCTTTCGCCCCAGGAAAGCTTGCTGGTCTTACAGGCCAAACTGGACTGCACAATCTTGAGCAAGCTCAAGCTGAACATCACAGTTGGTCTTTTGCCTGACTGAGTGCTACGGCTCGCGCCGCACATATCTCACCCAGGGCTTCTGCCTTATAATCTCGCCTCCAGCTTGCGCCGGACGCGCATTATCCAGGACTTGCGACACGCTCTGGTCTTTGAACTTCAGTCCTTGAGATTCATCATCCCAAGCTTGAAATCCGGCGCGACCCGAAGCCCGCGCCTGACTGGAGCAGTCTTATAAACCGTTGCTGTTCGCCGGCAGTGCCGGTGATGCAATCGGCTTACAACCACGCAGAGAACCAGCTTTCGCCGGATTCTCCCGCGACTTACTTGCCAGGCTTCGATTGGAATGGATTGTCGCCAATCCTTTCAACCGTCTGCATCGTCTCCTCTGCAGAAATTCCGCCTCGTTACCGAGGCCGAACAATCCGATCGCCTTACGGCGGTCCCGTGGTCCGGCTAGAGACCACAGCAGCAAGCTGGCCGTGCCGTAGACTGCCCCCGGTAAACCGAAGGCATGAACTGCCGCACAGTGCCGCACCCTGTCTCTTGTACTCGCATTTCGGCATACCGGCTTTCGCCGGCTGACCAGGCATAGGAAAACAATGAGCGAATCATCCTTTTTCCCTGCTTGCGAGTTTCGCGGCAAAGCTTTCACTTTGCCCCCGCAGATTGCGTCCCCGGAGGCTTTCACCCCCGGATACATTCCGCTATACCCGGCTTTCGCCGGATATTTGCAGTTCTTCGCAAGACGATTAATCCTGCGCGCCTCTGTGGTTTCAGGTACGGCAACCGGTAATCTGTCGCTGCTTTCGCAGCCGTTACACCGGCCCTTTTACGTTGGGGACTCTCGGACGGGCCTCGCGTCAGAGCCTGCCTCGCGGCTTGCTCTTATCCGGCCCTCTGCGGGTCCCAAACGTTGTTTCTCCGACCGGCCTCTTGCGAAGCCATCTTTGAAACTTTCAGACTCGAGCGATTCAGGACATCTCACGCTCGCGTAAAGAAAATCTACTCCTGTTTGCCTTTTCCGCAACAGCAAAAGCAGGGTCTTTCTGTGATTTTTCTGTGTAGAACAGGTCCAAGTTGTGGAAGCGAGTGGAAAACAACAACCAAACTTTCCCGGATGGTTTCCTGATCGAGAAAATCCCAGCCGCGGAGAGGACAAATGTAGGGTATTGCGGTCTTTTTGGCTCCGGAGAAGCTGTTTTTTTACCGCTGGCTCTTTGAAGTCAAAACGGTCGGCCCTTCGACGAGCGCATTTTAGGCGAAAGATGCGCTTTCGTGTACGATATTATCTGCCTCAGTTGCAGGAAATCTGCCCTTGCCCTCAAGCCCTAATCAGCAGTTCACGGTCCTGTGCGTGGATGACAATGACTCGCAGCGGTACGCATTGACGCACATGCTTAAGAGCGCGGGTTTTAAAACCGTCGAGACTACCCGGGGCGAAGATGCCTTAAAGCTTGCGCACCAGGAAAAATTAGACCTCATCTTGCTGGATGTGGCGCTGCCCGACATGGATGGCATAGAAGTGTGCCGCCAGCTCAAAGCGGATCCCGAATTGAGCGCCATTCCGATCTTGCAGCTCTCGGCTACCTTTGTCTCGACGCAAGATAAAGTCCGGGCCCTTGAAGGCGGGGCGGACGGCTACATCATCTCTCCCTTCGAGCCGCTGGAAATCATAACCACGATCAAGGCCCTTATCCGCAACCGGCAGGCCATAGCGGAGACCCGCCAGCAGAGCCAGCAAGCCCTGGAAGAGCTGGCCCACCGCAAGCGGGTGGAGCAGGAGCTTTACCTCCGCAATAAAGAGCTGGAGCACGCTTTAGTCGCGTTAAAGGACAGCGAGCGCCATTTCCGCGCCGTCTTTCAACATGCCACCGATGGGATGGTGATCTGGAACCGCGACGGAAAATTCGAGGACCTCAATCCCTCGGCCTGCGACCTGCTCGGAGAATCGCGCGATGAGCTGCTGGGGCGCAGCTTTGAAAATTTTCTGGAGGGCAGCCACCGCAAGGAGTTTGCCCGCGACCTGCGCGCCGGCAGCGGAGAAATCGCTTACAAGGGCGAATTCGAGACCAGGACAAAAAACGGCGAGCTTCGTTTTATCGAGTACAGCGCGACCATCAACTTTCTTCCCGGCAAGCATCTGTCGATTTTGCGAGACATTACGGGGCGCAAGGCCGCCGAAGAGCAGAGCCGGAAGTTTAACGAGATACTGGAACGCCGGGTGGTGGAGCGCACGGTCCAGCTGGAGGAGACCAACCGGGAGCTGGAGGCGTTCTCCTATTCGGTTTCGCACGATCTGCGCGCGCCGTTCCGGCACATCGTCGGCTTCTCCGAGCTTCTGCTGAAGCGCGCGGGGAACCTCGATGCGACCAGCCGCCACTATGTGAAGACCATCGCCGACTCCGCAAGATATGCCGGCAGCCTGGTGGACAGCCTGCTCTCCTTCTCGCAGATGGCCCGCACCCAGGTCAATGTGATGAGGGTGGACCTGAACCTTCTGGCGGAGGAGGTGCGGCGCGAGGTGATGATCGAGATACCCGCCGGCCATCGCGTGGTATGGAACATGGGCAGTTTGCCGGTAGTGACCGGCGATCCCATGATGCTTCGCCTGGTATTCCGAAACCTCTTTTCCAACGCTATAAAATATTCGCGCAATCGCGAGGAATCGGTGATTGAAGTCGGCTATAAAACCGAAGGCGAGGAGCATGTCATCTATGTAAAAGATAACGGCGTCGGTTTCGACATGCAGTATGCCCATAAGCTTTTTGGGGTCTTCCAGCGGCTGCACCGCATCGAGGAATTTGAAGGCACGGGCATCGGCTTGGCGAATGTGCGCCGCATTATCCAGCGGCATGGCGGCCGTACCTGGGCGGAAAGCGTCCTGGAAAAAGGATCTACGTTTTATTTCACGCTGGCAAAGCGTGCGGAGGAGATGGCATATGGCGGACCTGAAGCCAATCTTGCTGGTCGAAGACAATCCCAATGATGTTGAGCTTACCTTGGCGGCTTTGGCGGAAAACCATCTGGCCAACGAAGTTGTGGTTGTGCGGGACGGCGAAGAGGCGCTGAATTATCTCTATCGCCGGGGAATTTTCAAGCTGCGCGCCGCCGGCAACCCTGCCGTCGTGCTGCTCGATCTCAAGCTTCCCAAGATCGATGGCTTGCAGGTGCTCGAAACCATCAAGGGCGACGAGTCCATGAAACCAATCCCGGTAGTGATGCTCACCTCCTCCAGAGAAGAGCCGGACTTGGTGCGGAGCTACAAGCTGGGCGTGAATGCTTACGTGGTTAAGCCGGTCGATTTTACCGAATTTGTCGGCGCGATCAAGGAATTGGGACTGTTCTGGGCGGTCATCAACCAGCCACCGCCGGGAAGCATTCTTCCGCGCCCGGAGCGGGCAAGCACCCGCGGCGCTTCTTAATCCGCGATATTGTGATTGAGGGCCGTCTTAGCGGTCAGCGGCCAGCTTGCGCTCTGCGCTTCCCAGATATTGTTGGACGGAGCACGCACTCGTCCTCTTGCGCAGGGCCGGCGGCACTGCCTGCACGGGAATGTCGGCGGCGCGGGCGATGCCTTCCATGTACAGCCACATGAGGTCGCGCATCCGGTCGATCGCTGCCTTGAATTCCGTGACCACGGCAAAATGCCTGGCAATCTCTTCGCTGGAGTGGGCCGCGCACGAGAACTCCTGGTCCAGATCGATCTGTTGCTCCATGCCGCGGAGTCGCTCCGTCAAGGACTGGATATCGGAAAGCAGCTTTTGGTTTGTCGGTTCCATAATGAGGCGATGAGTAAGCGATTGCTACAGGAGTGCATCTTAATCGGCTTTGCCCAAGCTGAAAAGTTACGTTAGTAAAGCCCCTGTTGGGGGCCGCTTTTGCCATAATGGACTTTCGGGGCCGGCGCGTCCGGCAGAAAGTCCGTTCCAATGCTTTATTCCTGGAGCGATCCGGCGGCATATAGCATCAATATCAAAATTGTATGGACCACACCTCCCATTTTCTGTTGCGGCATGGCTACATCCTGCTTTCCGGGTGGGTCTTCGCCGAGCAAATGGGGGTGCCGCTTCCCGCGTTGCCTTTGCTTTTGGCCGCCGGAGCTGCGGCGGGTAGAGGAGAGTTGAGCTTTGCGCTCCTGCTTGCTCTTGCGGTGCTTGCTGCCGCGCTCAGCGACTCGCTCTGGTACTGGATCGGGAAACGACGGGGCGGTAAAGTGCTCAGCTTTCTCTGCCGCATATCGCTGGAGCCGGATTCCTGCGTCCGCGATACCCAGGCCATGTTTACGCGGCGCGGCCCCAGCTCTTTGCTGGTGGCGAAATTCATTCCCGGACTAGGCACGGTCTCCATGCCGCTGGCGGGAATTGTCGCCATGCCCTATCCGACCTTCCTGGCATTTGAGCTTACGGGAACGCTGCTTTGGGCGCTCGCCTTCCTGGCAACCGGCTACATCTTTACCGAACAGCTCGATCTTATCCTTGACTACCTGCACTCCGGCAGGCTGCTCCTGCTGGCGCTGGCCCTGGGGATGGGCGCGTGGATCGCCTTCAAATATTATCAGCGCCGCCGTTTCGTCAAAAAGCTGCGCATCGCCCGCATCGCGCCCCATCTGTTGAAAGAGTATATGGACCAGGGGCAGGAGCCGTTCATCGTGGACCTGCGCAACCGGATCGCGGTGGATGCGGAGCCGGTGCGGATTCCCGGGGCCATCCAGCTCAGGCCGGACGAGGTCGAGGCCCGGCATCTTGAGATCCCACGCGACCGGGAGATCATCCTCTACTGCACTTGACCCAATGAAGCGACCAGCGCCCGGGTGGCGCTGCGATTACGCCGGCAGGGAATCCTGCGGGTGCGCCCGCTGGAGGGTGGCTTGGATGCCTGGATCGCCTTCCAGTATCCGGTCGAGCCTATTCCGGCTTCGCAATCGGCGCAGGCGAGCTT
>CAZONJ010000036.1:0-28701 GCA_964581225.1 uncultured Terriglobales bacterium
AAGCGCAGGCAATGGGTGGAAGCGCAGGCCTTCAGGCCTGCGAATAAGCGCTTTTAGGGATTGCGCTTTAGCGCTGGCGCGCATTGCACCACGAATTGTGCAAAAAGGTGAACGTGGTGAACATTGATGAACATTGCAAATCACAATGTTCACCGCTGCAAGCACCTGAAATCAAAGACTTTGCATGCCAAAGGTGAACGTGGTGAACGTTGTGGCGGGAAGTTGGGATTTTTAGCTCGAATTACAATACCTCCAGGAAGAGATGCGTAAGGGCTGGGAAAATCCGATTGAGCGCGCGATGCCCGAGGAGGCGTGTGTCCCGGCTGGGTTTTTCATCGGCGGCGTGAAGATTGCTCCCGCAACCGTCCTCGCCCCGATGGCTGGCGTAACCGACACCATATTCCGCCGCTTCATACGCAATGCCAGCCTCTTTCAAAGCCCACTGGGCCAATCCGCTTCCGCCCTGGGACGCGCCGTCGAAGACAGCATCAGCAACCCTCAGTCCGGATGCGGCCTGATTATGACGGAGTTTACCTCTGCCGACGGGTTGGCGCGCTGTCGCGAGTCCAAGCGCAAGCGTTATTTGACCTTCTATGACGATGAGCACCCGATTTCGGCGCAGCTCTTTGGCTCTGACCCCAGGATTCTGGCCGATGCGGCGCGGGTGGTTGAAGAGCTGGGCTTCGATATCGTCGATCTCAACCTGGGCTGCCCGGCCAAGCGCGTATGCCGGTCGAATGGGGGCTCGGGGCTGCTGCGGGATTTGCCCCACATCAGGACCATCTTTGAGACGGTGCGCGCCGCCGTCAAGATTCCCTTTACCGTGAAATTTCGTATTGGATGGAATGATGAGAGCGTGGTTTGCGTGGAGCTGGCGCAAATGGCCGAGGCCTGCGGCCTGAACGCCGTTGCCCTCCATGCCCGCACCCGGGAGCAGGGTTATAGCGGCAATGCCCGCTGGGAGTACATTGCGGCCATCAAAGACGCGGTGAAGATTCCCGTGATCGGCAATGGGGACATCCGCACTCCGGAAGACGCCGCCACCATGGTCGAACAGACCGGCTGCGACGCGGTAATGATCGGCCGCACCGCCCCGGCGAATCCCTGGATCTTCCGTCAGATCGCCGAATACACCGCTTCCAAGAAGGCCACCGGGGTGGGCCGTTACACTGAGCCGACCGAGTACGACCGCTATCAGATGATCCGGACCTACTTCTCCATGCTGATTGAAGAAGAGATGCCGGAGGCGGCGGGCAAGATGAAGCAGTTTGCCTCCTGGTTCACTCATGGCGTCCCCAATGGCAGCCAGTTGAGGAAGTCCGTCTATGAGGCGAAGACCGGCGAGGAGGTCCTGGGCCGGGTGGAGGAATTTTTCGAGCGGCAATTAGCGGCGGTGGTCCAGCCCTTGTGAAGCAGCAGGCGAAAGCCCCAAATTTGTGAGATTTGCGTCCAGTTACCTCGTTGAGTTTGTTAAAATTCTCAAAAGGTCCTTCACCGATCCAAGAGAGTTGAACGATTCTGATCGAATTAGCACCCTCGATCCTTTCCGCCGACTTCGCCCATCTGGCGGATGACGTCCAGTCTGCGCTCAAAGGCGGAGCTACGATCATCCATGTGGATGTGATGGACGGGCATTTTGTGCCCAACCTGACGCTGGGGCCGGTAGTGGTGAAGTCCTTGCGCCGCACTACCGATGCCGTTTTGGACCTTCACCTGATGATCGAAGACCCCGACCGCTACATCCCGGATTTTGCCGAGGCGGGGGCAAGCTGGATTTCGGTGCATCAGGAGGCCTGCCGCCATCTCAATCGCACCCTCGACCTGATTCATAGTCACGGTTGCAAGCCTGGCGTGGTCATCAATCCGGCGACCCCGGTGGAGATGATCAGCGAGGTACTCGATATGGTGAACCTGGTGCTGGTAATGACGGTCAATCCCGGCTTTGGCGCCCAGAAGTTCATTCCGGCAACCGTGCACAAGGTCCGTCGGCTGGCGGAGATCCGCAAAGAGCGCCGGCTGAATTTCCGCATTGAAGTCGATGGGGGAATCGCCCTGGACACGGTCAGTGACGTGGTCCGCGCCGGGGCCGAAGTGCTGGTTGCCGGCAACGCCGTCTTTGGTCATGGAGACATTGCCGGCCGGGCGCGCAAGCTGCTGGATGCGGCCCAGGCTGCAGCCCCGGTGCGGCAGAGTGGAGTGCAGTTCGCATAATCGGCTAGGACTGCTTACGGGTGAATGCCCGCAAAGAATTGAAATGGAGTTTTAATGATTCGTCGTATTTTTACTGGAATTCTGGTTGCCATCTTGACGCTTTCGATCGCCGGATGCCGGCATAATAATACCCAGAACCCGATCGCCCATATAGATTCCAAACAGCCCGATAAGGTGCTCTTCGACCGCGCGATGGATGCGTTGCAGCATGGGAAATATGAGACCTCGCGCCTCACCCTGCAGACCCTGATCAATACCTATCCGGATTCCGAGTACATTGCCCGCGCCAAGCTGGCCATTGGCGATTCCTGGTACCAGGAGGGTTCCTCCGCATCGCTGCAACAAGCGGAGGCGGAATATAAGGACTTCATCACCTTCTTCCCGCAATCCCCTGAGGCCGCCGAGGCCCAGATGAAGGTCGCGCAAATCCATTACAACCAGATGGAGAAGGCGGACCGCGACTTTACCAATGCCAAGCGCGCGGAAGACGAATACCGGCAGATGATTGAGCAGTTCCCTGACAGCAAGCTGGTCCCGCAGGCCAAACAACGGTTGCGCGAGGTCCAGGAAGTCCTGGCCGACCGCGAGTTCCGCATTGGCCGCTTTTACTATATGCGCGAGTCGTGGGCGGCGGCGATTGCCCGCTTAAAGTCCGTGACCGACACTTATCCTCTCTACAGCCAGGCGGACGAGGCGCTGATGATGTTGGGGGAATCGTACCAGCGCATCGCCCAGATGACCAAAGCCAGCCGGATCTCGGAGGGTGCAAAAGCCACTCTGATCAAAGAATACGAAGACGGAGCGGCCGCCGCTTACGATCGAATCATCACCCGCTATCCCGTTTCAGATCGCGCCAAGTCTGCGACGGCCCACCTGAAGGAGATGGAGAGGCCGGTGCCAACGCCCACTCCGGAGGCGATTGCGCAAAATAAGGCGGAGCAGCAGGGACGGGAGGAGCTTGGGCGCTTCAGTCGCATGACGCAGAACCTCCATAAGCATCCTGACATGACTGCGGCCGCTAAGATCGGTGAACCGACGATGGTCGATCCTGCCCAGACCGGCGCCCCGGCGCTGGTCAAAAACGTGATCAATGTAACCACGAATCCCAACGGCAGCGCCGATCAGGGCAAGGTTTCTATCGAGAAGGTTGGCGCCGGAGCTCCCGGAGCGAATCAGCCCGCTCCCCGTTCCGACACTGTTCCACCTTCCAGCACTGCGGCTCCACCATCGACAACCGCTGAGCCGGCTTCTAAAGCTACCGATAACAGCGGCAGCTCGGGGAACGCTACGGGGATCGACGAGCTGAAGGTCAATACCGCTCCCGCCTCCACGGAGCCGGCGGCAAGCCAACCCGCAGCGACCCAGCCGCCGGCAGGCCAACCGGCGCCCGGCGCCAGCTCTCCGGCAATTTCGCCTGCTCCAGAAAACGCAACACCTGCTGCGCAGCCCGCGCCAGCCAGCGACACGCCACCGCCGGCCAACACCGCGCAACCCGCGCAATCGAATGGCGACGCTGCGACCAGCAGCGCAGCTTCTTCTGCAAACACGAGTGCCGATTCCAGCAAGGATTCTTCCAGCAAGAAAAAGAAGAAAAAGAAGCTGGGGATTTTTTAATTATTTTTGCTCTTTGATTCGTGGTCCCCTGTGGGGATTTCAGACGATAAGCATGTTGAACTGCTCACGCTGGAAGCTTCGATGCGGCTTACTCAAACTGCTTTCGGAAGCTCGCAAGCTGCTGTTTTAAATCCGCAACCTCTTTGCGCAGCTCCGCGACTTCCTGTTCCATGCGGGCAATTCGATCATCCGCCGGGCTGCCGGTGATTGCCGCAGGCGCTCTTTCCGATGATTCGACATCTCCCGAGAGCAAGTGGGCATAGCGGGGATCTTTGGCGCCGGGCTGGCGAGGCAAGACCTTCACCAGCGGCGGCTCGCGCTGCATAAGCTGCTGCAATCCGGATTGCACCTGGTCGAGGTCCTCAAAGCGATGCATGCGCTCGGTGCGGCCACGCAGCTCGCCCGGCGTCTGCGGACCGCGCAGCAGCAAGACGCAGAGAATGGCGATCTCGCGCCGGCCAAAGTTGAAGACCTCCTGCAGCCGGTGCTCGAACTTGGTTACGCGGCTGCCGGCGCCGCGCGCCGGGCCTGCCAGCCCTTTTTCCTCCAGGCTGTACAACGCCTGCCTTACCGTGTCTTCGCCCAGCTCCATCACAGGACCGCGGTTTGACTTCTGGTTGCACGCATTCACGAGCGCGTTCAAGGAGAGCGGATAGTACTCAGGAGTGGTAATTTCTTTTTCGACCAGCGCGCCCAGCACCCTGGCTTCCACCTCAGTCAGCAAAAAATTCACAAGGACACCTGTGCGTCAATTTTTATCATCTGGACCACATTGATTCCACAGGCATGGAGAGGCTTACGGCTGCACCACCGCATTCAGTGGCGAGTAGGTCATGCTCAGATCTTTGCGCTCCACCCACAGCGCGATCGGCTCGCGGCGGTCATTCACGAACGCGACTACCACCACGCCGCTGCCGTTCTTGGGAGTAATTGTAGTGCGGATGCGATGGCTCATGATCGTCCCATATTCCCCGGTCGGACCCCAGTCCAGCTCAAATGCGCCGAAGGGATAGTTCTTGAATCTCTCGGGATGCTGCTTCCAGTTCGGATCGGCCATCCAGATGGCGTAGGCCTGCTCATAGTCCTTATGCTCAATGGCGGCGAAGAAATGGTTGACGGTGCGCTCTTCGCGCCAGTTCCAGAAGTGATGGACCAGATACCCGGCAGCAATGAGGCAGATTACCAGAACTCCGATGAGCTTCCAGCGGCGCTTCTCGCGGCGCGGATCATAGGGTGGCGCCTGGAACAACGTCATATCGGTTTGGACACTCCCATATCCATTTGGGTTTTACGATTTCTACTCACGACTATACTGGTTTCTCTTCTTCTCCGCGTGGCGTTCGAGAGCAAGCGTAATCAGCCGGTCAATCAGCTTCGGATATTCCAGCCCGCTCGCCGCCCACAACTTGGGATACATGCTGATCGAGGTAAAGCCCGGCATGGTATTGATCTCGTTCAGATAAAGCTTGTCGTTCTTGGGATCGAGAAGAAAATCGATTCGCGCCAGCCCGCTGCAATCCACTGCCTGAAAGGCGGCGATGGCCATCTCCCGCGCCTTCTTGGTCATTCCCTTGCTGAGCTTCGCCGGGATGAGCAGCTTTGAACCTTCCTCCAGGTATTTTGCGGCGTAATCGTAGAACTCCTTGACCGGCACAATCTCGCCGGGAACGCTGACCTCGGGCTCATCGTTGCCCAGCACCGAGCACTCGATCTCCCGCGCCTTGTGCTTCTTGCCTCCTACCCCCTGCTCGATGACGATCTTGCGGTCGTAGCCGGCGGCCAGGTCCATGGCCGGCCCCAGCTCCACGCGGTCATGCGCTTTGGAAATTCCAACCGACGATCCCAGATTGGCCGGCTTCACGAATACCGGGTACTTCAATTCCGACTCAATCTTCTTGACCACGCGCTTGGGGCCTTCCTCCCATTGGCTGCGCAGCACGGTAACGTGCTTCACGATGGGCAATCCGGCGGCCAGGAAGAGGCGCTTCATGATGTCCTTGTCCATGCCCGCAGCCGAGCCCAGCACCCCGGCCCCAACGTAAGGAATGTCCGCCAGCTCGAAGAGCCCCTGGATCGTCCCATCTTCGCCAAAGGTCCCATGCAGCACGGGAAAAATGACGTCCACATCGATGGCGTGGTTCATCTGCTCCGCAGTGCGGGGCTCGCCGGTAAAAGGAAGCAGCGAGTGGCCTTCTCCGGTCCGGTGAGGCATGGGCGGAACAATTACCGCATCGCCGCTGGCCAGCACCGCAGCGGTCGAGGTCGCCTCCGGATCTCCGGCGCGTAAGGAGCGGTCTCCGCTGTACGTCCCTTTCAGCAGGCGCTCGGCGTGGGAGGCCGTCAGCCATCTTCCTTCCTTGGTGATGCCGATGGGTACCAGCTCATATTTATTGCGGTCAATCGCATTGAGGACCGAAGCCGCGGATAACAGGGAGACCTCATGCTCCCCGCTGCGCCCGCCAAAGAGAACACCTACCCGTATTTTTTTTGCCATCTACTCCACCAGTATCGGGTTGAAGAAGCTTACTATTTAATCTATCATTCGCGGCACGCATGGGGCCCCTCTCCCAAAGGAGGCATTATGGCGGCAATAGCGCGATGGAAGCTTTGGGTGTTGCTATGTATGGCGATCGTGGTCCTGCTGGTCGCCGTTCCCGCTCTGGGTGGACGCCTGTTAAGCCAGCGGCACGTGGCATCGAGCCGCATCGAATTGAACGAGTCTCCAGGCACTGTATGGCAAACGATTAATGACTTTGCCTCTGACCCAACCTGGCGTCACGAGGTGGAATCGGAAGAGCGGCTGGCCGACCGCGATGGTCATGCGGTATGGAAAGAGCATTACCGCAGCGGCTCTGCTGTCGTTTACGAGACGGTCGAGTCCTGTCCGCCGCGCCGGCTGGTGCGCAAGATCGTCGACCAGAGCGCCTTCAGCGGCATCTGGAAGTTCGATCTTCTCCCGCATGATGGCGGGACCGAGCTTCGCCTTACCGAGACTTCAGAGATCTACAATCCGGTCTTTCGTTTTGTCTCCCGCTACGTGATGGGACACTATCGGACCATGGACAACTATGAAAAAGCGCTGGCGGTGCGCCTGGGAGATACTCCGCGGGTCGAGCATCTCGCAAAAGCCAGCTACGATGCTGTTTCCAGCGAGGCGGCCCAGCCTTGTTCCAGTGCGATTGCCACAAAGACGCCCTGAAGTTTTCGTTCCTCGCGCATAAGAAATTGCAGCGGAAATCAGAGGATCTTTTTCCCGAAGACTGACATGGCCAGCTCCACCGCCAGATCGGCGGTGCGGTTGTGCTCATCGATCACCGGATTGACCTCCACGATCTCGAAGCTGCTCATGCGTCCGTGGTCGGCAATGATCTCCATCGCCAGATGGGCCTCGCGATAGGTTGCGCCGCCGCGCACCGGGGTACCCACGCCGGGCGCATCCTCCGGATCGATCCAGTCCATATCGAGCGAGACATGATAGCCGGCGGTACCGCGTCCGGCGGTACGCAGCGCCTCTTCCATTATGCTGCGCATGCCGCGCTCATCGATGTCGCGCATGGTGTAGACCTCGGTTATGCCGGCGCGGCGGATATTCTCCCGCTCGGTGCCGTCAATGTCGCGCACGCCGATAATCACGCAATTTTCCGGCGCGACTTTGGGCGAAAACTCGAAGATGTTGGCCAGCTCCGAAGGCCCCAGCCCCAGGATGGCAGCCAGCGGCATGCCATGAACGTTTCCGCTGGGCGAGGTTTCCGGAGTATTGATATCGCTGTGGGCATCGATCCAGATCAGCCCGATTTTATGTCCTTCACGGCGATGAAATGCGGCCACGCCGGAGACGGTGCCCGCCGCCACCGAATGGTCCCCGCCGATCACCAGCGGCACCATCCCCTGCTCCAGCGTCTTCAGCACCAGCTCGGCCTCCTTGGTGCAGGTGACGGCGATCTCTTTCAGATATTTTGCGTGAGGATCGCCTTCTTTCTTGGTTTCGGCAATGGCGACGGCGACATTGCCCGAATCCTCGACTACGTGTCCCAGGGCCTCCAGACGCGCCTCCAGTCCGGCAACGCGGACCGCCGAGGGTCCCATGTCTACGCCGCGGCGCGACTGGCCCAAGTCCAATGGGACACCGATCACACGGATTTTCTTAGCGGTAATATTCCCTCCAAAGGTTGAGCCATGGCGGGAGGCCGCCGGCTTGCTGCCCTTCCCTTCATTGGTCTTCTGTGCAGTATTGTTCATGAAAGGTCTAGGGATAAATCCGGTTCAAGGTGCGCGCAAAAGGTATGGTTTCGCGCACGTGCTCCAACCCGCAGATCCAGGCCACAGCGCGCTCGATGCCCATGCCAAACCCGGCATGAGGCACGCCGCCATACTTACGGAGGTCAAGATACCACTTGAAGGCGGACTCCGGCAGATCGTGCTCCCGGATCCGCTTCAGCAGCAGTTCATAAGAGGCCATGCGCTGCGAGCCGCCGATGATCTCTCCATATCCCTCCGGCGCGAGCACATCCACGCACAGGGCAAGATCGGGGCGCTGGGGATCGGGCTCCATATAAAAGGCCTTCACCGCCGCCGGATAGCGATGCACCATGACGGGACGGTCAAATTGCGACGAGATATAAGTCTCGTCGGGCGAACCGAAATCGCCACCCCACTCGAATTTATTTTCCAGCTTGCCTTCGGCGTGCCCCTTGTGCAGGATCTCCACCGCCTGGTCATAGCTGATGCGCGGAAACGGGGTCTTGATATTCTCCAGCCTGGCTACATCGCGCCCGATTAATTCCAGGTCGGCGCGGCGGCGTTCCAGGCAGCGCTGCACGAGGAAGCTGATAAAGTTCTCCGCCAGCTCCATGATGTCGTCGAGCGTGGCATAGGCGACCTCCGGCTCGACCATCCAGAACTCCGTGAGGTGGCGGCGGGTCTTGGACTTTTCCGCGCGGAAGGTCGGCCCGAAGGAGTAGACCTTGCCCAGCGCCATCGCGGTAGCTTCGATGTAAAGCTGTCCCGACTGGGTAAGAAACGCCTGCTCGTCGAAGTAGTCCACGGGAAAAAGCGTAGTCGTGCCTTCGCAGGCCGCAGGGGTAAGGATGGGCGGATCGGTCAGGGTAAAGCCGCGATCGTCGAAGAAGTCGCGCGCGGCCTTGATGATCTCGGCCCGGGTGCGCAGGATGGCCGCCTGCCGGGGCGAGCGCACCCAGAGATGACGGTGCTCCATCAGGAACTCGACGCCATGCTCCTTGAGCGAGATGGGATAAGGATCGTCGTCGGGCACGCGCTGCAATACCTGCACGTCCGCGACGTCGAGCTCGTAGCCGCCGGGCGCGCGCGCATCGGCCCGCACCTTTCCCCGTACTATTACACTCGATTCGATAGTGAGCGCCTTTACCGAGGCGAAGATCTCCGGCGAGACCGCTTTTTGGAACAGCACTCCCTGGATGGAGCCGCTGCCATCACGAAAGATGGGAAAGAGCAGCTTGCCGCTTTCGCGCAGATTATAGAGCCAGCCGCGAATAGTAACGCCCTGGCCCTCGCGGCTTCCGATTTTCGCGATCGTCGTGACCGGAAACTCCGCGCTCTCTGGCGCTGCGATAGTTGTTGCCGATGTTTTGTTCTCTTCCACGGATTCCCTTTATACTCTGCCCCGGCCGTGCCTGCCCGAAGAGCGGCCTCTGGCTGGGAGCGTTCAATCTAGGCCCTGGCTGCTGAGCCTGCCTTCTCCAGCTTGAAGAATGTCTCGGTCATGGTTTGCGGCACATTGACCTTCTCTACGCCTTCGATTTCCAGCAGAAGCGGAGGCACATGGGGCGCGCTGCGCAACAGCTCCATGGCATCGTCCCAAATAATTGTGCCCTGCGTCGGCCAAAGATGCGAATCGCGGTCCTGCTTATTGTCGTGAATATGGCTGGAATGGATGTAAGGCTTCATCATCTCGAAGCTCACTCGCACTCCCTCGCCAATATGGGCGTGGCCAATATCGAAGCATAATCCCACATCCTTGAAATGCGCCGTGCGCAGCAGCTCCACCAGCTTTTCCGGAGTGGAGAGATCGTTGGGGATATTCTCCACCAGGACCATGACGCCCAAGGGCTTGGCGAAGGCCCGCAGATGTTCGACCGCGGTCATCGCAGCATCGAACTTTGCCGGAGTGAAACTCTCATTGGGCGTCCCCAGATGCTGGATGAGGAAGCGGAAAGGGAGATGCTCGGCCACCTCGATCGCCCGCTTGATCTCGTCCATAGCTTCGATACGGCGAAGCTTCTCCCCATCCACCACATTGAGCGGCGGAGCGGTGCCGCGTCCGGTATCGTCTCCCCCGAACATGGGCGAGTGCAGGGAGTGGAGCTTCTGATCATTGTCCTCAAACCAGGCGGCCAGCTCGCGGATATGGGCGCGGCTGGTGTAATCGAAATGATGCCGCGCGGCAAAGATCTCGATTGCCTGCGCTCCGCCGCGCTGCATCTGCTCAAGCGAGCCAGGATGCAATCGCTCTTTAAAGAAAACGTATGACGACATGCCTCGCAGCATCGGTCTGCCACTGCCTTTCCATCTTAGTGAAGGCCTGCCTCTCTGCCCGCCAACACCTCGTCGAGACAAGCGTGCCGAATATCGGCCCCGGCCTAACTCCTCGTTTTTGAGTCACTTACATCCGTAAGACCGGGCGGAACTAATCTTGTTGAGGCTAGCCCAGCGGAAGGGATAGAGTCAAATGCTTCTGTGGATGTGATTTGCAAACCATAGCTGGCAGAGCGCATTGCAAATCCATTATCGGGAGGACGTGCCCGGACACAGGCGCAGCATGACGGTCTTGCTGTAAGCCACGGTAAAGCCGAGCCGCTCCGCATTGCGTTGGGTGGTGCTGCCGGGCATGGCGCCCACAAAGGCCAGGTCGCATCCGGCTGCCACCGCATCGGCGAGGCGCGCCTGCATCATTGCCGTCTGTATGCCTCGACGACGATAAGGGGCAAGAGTGCTGGTGCCAAACAAGCTCGCCAGCTTCAGGTCGCGAAGCAAGGTCCCGCCGGTGACCGCCACCAGCTCCGGCCCTGCCCAGGCGATATACGAGAGTGAATCTTCCACCAGGAAGGAGGCCCATGCCAGCGGAAGATAATCGGCTGCCTCCTCTCGGAAGAAGCATTGCGCCTGCACCCAGGCGGCGGACTCGAAGTACTCCGGCTTATTGCGCTCCAGCAGAAAGCCATCGATTTGCATTTTGAATTTCTCGTCGGGCAGCAGATGGCGGTAGAGCACGTTCTCGAAATGGTGGAGCGAATATCCGCGCGCCCCCATCAGTTCTATCAGGGACTTGTCGGTAAACGGGCAGATCACAATCTGCGCCGCCACCCCGCGCGAGAAGAAAAAATCTTCCATCTCGTCAAACTCCGAGGGAGTTACCGGACGCCCCAAACCAACTCCTATGGCCTGGGTGAGTGGATGTCCACCGCCCATATACATCGCATTCCCGCCCGCCATCTGGAAGGATTCCGCCTTGGTGGAGGGATCCAGCTTCTGGATGGCGGCTGCGAAGCGCTTCCCGCCCCAAAGCTCTGCGTCTTCCAGCCGCCGGGCAAGTTGCGAATTGGAATGCAGCCGTCCCTGTGTGATTTGCAGTGGGTCCATCAGGTACGCGTGCCTTCGTTCTGCGCCTCGCCCAGCGTGACGTTGAAGTCCATGCGGCGCTTTCCGCGATAAACCGTCACCTTCACGGTGTCGCCGGCGCGATGGTTGTTCATGACGCGGGAGATGTCGCGTGTATCATTCACGTCTTCTCCACCGATTGCGACAATGAGGTCCCCGCCCACCATGATCGGGGTATTTCCCAGGAAGGCCCGCTCGGAGCCGCCGCGCAGCCCGGCCCGATCGGCGGCGCTGCCAGGAACCACGCGTTGAATAAGCACGCCGGAATCCGCCGCCAGCCCTAATTGCTCCGCCAGCTCCGGACCGATAGGCAGGCCCATGATGCCGATGGAAGGACGGCGCACGCTCCCCGTCGTCAACAGATCGTTCAATACCGCCTTGGCTGTATTGATGGGAATGGCGAAGCCTACTCCGGCGCTCTGCTCGGCCCCTCCGGTAAGGATCAGCGCGTTGATCCCAATCACCTCTCCGCGGGAGTTCAGCAGCGGCCCTCCGGAGTTTCCCGGATTGATTGCGGCATCGGTCTGGATGGCCTCATCGATGGCGCTGCCTTCCGGCCCGTTCACGGAACGGATCGAACTGATGATGCCACGGGTCATGGTGCCGCTTAAGCCAAAGGGATTTCCGATGGCGTACACCTTCTGCCCTACCACCAGGGATTTCGAATCTCCTAGAGTCACGGGCGTGACCTTCTCGGCGGAGATCTTGATTACCGCCAGATCGCGGGGCCGGTCGAATCCGATTACCTGGGCCTTGTATTTTCTTTTATCGGAGGTGGTGACCTCAACCTGCCGCGCCCCGGCGATCACGTGATAGTTGGTGAGGATGTGGCCCTGCCGGTCAAGCACAAAGCCCGATCCCTGCCCCTGCTGCGGCACCGGCCCATAAAAGAAATCGAAGGCCACCGCGGTAGAGGTGATGTTCACCACTGAGGGCAATACCCTGCGATAGACCTCAACATTGTTCTTCTCCTCCGGATCCAGGCCCGGAGGTTGGGCAGCAGAAGTAGTTTCTACCTTTCCGGGATCTGCGATCCACTCCGGCGCGGAAGAGAACCGCAGCCTTCGGGACAACGAAGAATCGTGTGTAGTAACAAAGAAGAAAGCGAGTGCCAGCAGCACTCCGATCAGAAATGGGCGAAATGATTTCATGTCTCTGTTCCTTGCTATAGCTTCCCAGCCTCAAGCTTCAATTTCGCGAAGACCTCGCGCACCTGCGCCTCAGTCTCCTGCCGGCTGCCCGCATTGGAGATAACGAAATGGGCGGCGGCGGCCTTTTCCGAATCCGGCCATTGCGCCCGTATACGGCGTTCCGCCTCGGCATAGGCCAGAGTCAACTTTTGTGGATCGCTTTGCTCTGCCCGGGACAAAACGCGCGCGGCGAAGCGCTGTTTTTTTTGCTCCAGATCGCAGGTCACTACCACCAGTTTATCGAAGCGGCGGCTGATTCCGGCCTCAAAGATCAGGGCCGCTTCCACGATGGCAATACCCTTGGGATCTTGCCGGTCCATCTCCAACATCCATTGCTCCTGCTGCTCGATCACCGCCGGATGGACGATATTATTCAGCTCCTGGATCCGTCCGCCGGCGAAGACCATCTCGGCCAGCATGGGGCGATTGATAGCGCCGTCAGGTTGGACGATCTCGCCGCCAAAATGTCTTACGATCTCTTCATAAACCGGCGTTCCGGAGCGCATCAGCTCGTGGGCAATCGCGTCCGCCTGGACCACATGCGCTCCCAGCGCGGCAAACATTCCGGCAACGGTGGATTTGCCGCAGGCCAGCCCTCCGGTAAGACCGACATGCAGGCTCATGACGACTGCAGCCCGCGACGCATCCTGGCCGCGCGCACCGTATTCGACATAAGCATGGCGATGGTCAGCGGGCCGACCCCGCCCGGCACTGGAGTGAATGCTCCTGCTATCTCAGCCACCCGAGGATCGACATCGCCCACCAGCGTCGCTCCTTTTTCGGCAAAGGTCTTCTCACGCTTGGCGTTGCCCTTAAAAAATTTATCGAATTCCGCGCGCTCCGTGATGCGGTTGATTCCCACGTCGATCACGGTCGCTCCCGGCTTCACCATCTCCGGCGTTATCATGCCCGCCTTGCCGATGGCCGCGACCAGAATGTCCGCTGAGCGGGTGTGCCCCGCCAGATCGCGGGTCTGGCTATGGCAAACTGTCACCGTAGCATGGTTATTTAAGAGCAGCATGGCCACCGGCTTGCCCACAATGTCGCTGCGTCCGACTACGACCGCGTCCGCGCCTCGAATCGCGATGCGGCTGCGCTTCAGAATCTCGATCACCCCCGCCGGGGTGCAGGGGACCAGCGATGGGCGCTGGGTGGAGAGGTTCCCAACATTGATAGGATGAAAACCATCCACGTCCTTCTGCGGAGAGACCTCCAGCAGCACGTTTTTGCTATCTACATGTTTAGGCAACGGGGTTTGCACCAGGATGCCGTCAATCTCATCGCGCTGGTTCAGCTCCTGGATGATGGCCAGCAACTCCTCGGTGGAAACCGTCTCGGGCGGCGCGATCTTCTCACTGTAGATTCCCAGCTCTTCGCAGGTCTTGATTTTGTTTCGGACGTAAATTTCCGAGGCCGGATCGTGGCCCACCAGCACGGCCGCCAGTCCGGGACGAATTCCGGCTGCGGCGAGGCGGCGCACCTCTTCCGCGACCTCGGATTTGATCTCTGCGGCGATCTTGTTGCCATCAAGGATTGTGGCTGCCATGAGCTCCTGTTTTCGCTTCTGAAAAGCTGAATGACAGAACAATCTTAAATGATGGAGGAATAATTACGTCCAGGACCATCGACTCGCGGTTATAGGTCCCTTCGCCGTATTTGCGGAATGGTGAGAAATTTGTATCCTTCGCTTTGATAGCGCGCGATCAGCCGCCCGGCTGCGGCCACAGTGTGGGAGCGGTCGGTCCCCATGGCGAGATGGCCGCCATCGTGCAGCAGCACTATCTTGCCTTGATTGGTTTGCTTCGCAATCTGGCGGTGGGCTCGGGATTCGATTGCCTGTGAAGAGGTGGCGCTCCAATCGAAGCAAGTAACGTTCCACATCACGGTTGTGTAATGCATGCTTCGCGCGGCATTGAGTACCGCCGGACGGCGCGCCCCAAATGGAGGACGGAATAATGCAACATCGACTCCAGTATTGTCTTTAATGGCGCTCGCGCAATCCCGCAGCTCGCTATAGATCCGCTTTCCCGAACAGAGCAGCAGGTTGGGATGGGAGTAAGTATGATTGCCCAGCGCATGTCCCGCGGCCACCACTGCGCGGGCGATCTCCGGACGTTGCTTCACATATTTCCCGACCAGAAAGAAGGTCGCCTTAACATTGTATTTCGCCAGGACATCCAGCAGGCGCAAGGTATGAGGATCGTTGGGGCCATCATCGAAGGTAAGGCTGATTGCCCGGGGATCGTCGCCGGCGAACAAAGTGCTTCCGTATAGCTGGGAGCCCGGGGCGTAGCAGTTATATCCCAGCCATGAAGCTGCGCCCGCCGCCGCGACCCCGCCGATAAGTCCAAAGAGCATTCGGGCAAGATTCTACAGGAGTCGCCGCTTTTATTTCAGGCTGCAATAGAACCAAAGTTCTATATACTCCCGGATGGAATTGACCGGTTGAAGATTCCTCCAATAGCCGTAAGATACTCCTGTACCGGCCACTCACAATATCGGAGCTGTTGGCACTAAAATCGCGACACTAAAATCATTCGAGGAGCAGAGGACATGCAAAAGAGATATGGAAACGCTTTAGCGCTATTTCTGGTTTTTATGGTTTCAGTGGCAGGCGCAGCCACAATCCCGGCGGGGACCCCCGTGACGGTGCGGCTGGGAAGCACCTTATCATCGGGCACATCTCATGCCGGCCAGACCTTCCATGCTACGGTGGCCCGCGATGTAGTATCGGGTGGGCAAACGATTATTAAAGCGGGCGCTCCTGCCGTCGGGAGAGTGGTTACAGCCAAATCCAGCGGCCGCCTGCACGCCCCTGGAATTCTCTCTGTCCGTCTGACCTCGGTCGACGGCATTCCCGTCACCAGCTCTTCACGCTCGGTGCGGGGCAAGAGCCACACCAAGAGCAACGCAACCAAGATCGGCGGCGGGGCCGCAGCCGGAGCGGTGATTGGGGCCCTGGCCGGCGGTGGCAAAGGGGCTGCGATTGGAAGCCTGGCTGGCGCCGGAGCGGGAACCGGAGTGGCTGCTTATTCCGGAAAGCAGGAGGCGGTGCTGGGCGCGGAACGGAGTTTGACCTTTACTGTGAGTGGGTCGGGCGCATCTTCTTCAGCTCGTCGCCATCGTAGATAGCTTTGCAGTTCAGAAAAAGGGGACGGAGTTCCATCCCCTTTTTCTGAATTTAGCCCTGCTTCAATGCCGCCAGCACCTCTTCGGCGTGGCCCTCCGGCTTTACCTTGGGGAAGATGCGCACGATGCGCCCCTCGCCATTAATCACGAAGGTGGTGCGCTCGATTCCTTTCACCTTCTTGCCGTACATGTTCTTCTCTTTGAGAACGCCGAAGGCCTCGCTGATCTTGCGGTCGCTGTCGGCAAGCAGCGTGTAGGGCAGATCGTACTTCTCTTTAAACTTTTTCTGGGCCTGGGGCGTATCGCCAGATATACCCAGTACCCGCGCTCCGGCTTTTTCGATTTTCTTGAATGCGTCGCGGAACCCGCACGCTTCAATGGTTCAGCCGGGAGTGTCTGCTTTAGGATAGAAGAAGAGCACGACCGTCTCCCCCTTAAGATCGTGGAGCGAGACCTTCTCGCCTGCTTCATTGGGCAGGGTAAAATCAGGAGCTTTATCATTGATTTCCATATTTCAATCTCTCCTCAATCATGGGAATGGGGAAGCCCCTTTATATCGCACCGCCCGCAGCTACGTCACGCCGCTCATTCTGGCCTTGCTGTTTTTCAGCTCTCTCCCGCAGCTCCAGGCCGCGCCTAAAATCCGCAAGGGCCCGCGTGCGATTGCGGTAGTGCAGTGGGAAGGAGACCCGAATAAGCCGAACGCACGAACCAGCATACTGGTGCCCATCGCGATTCTGGACCAGGGCAGGTATTACGATGCCGGAATCTATCGCGCCACTCCGGTGCCTATGGCCATCGATTCGGGCGTGGAGTATGAGGTTCTGAAGAGCGGCAATCTGGTGGGCGAATTTGTGACCAGCGAATCCTCGCGCCAGCAAGACCGCTGGTATGGCCTGGGCACGTTCAAGCCGTACCCCGAGTCCGCGCGGACGAAGGTCGCCAGGCAGACGAAGATCGAACCCGAAGTGGGACATCCTACGGTCTACGTGCCCGACGAGGGAAGGCACAAAAAGGACAAGGACACGGATCAGACTCCGAATGCTCCGCCGCATTCCAAGCCCGACAAGAGCCAGCCGGATACATCCGCATCGGATGCCGACCCTGATCGTCCCCATCTAAAAAGGGGAGGGATCCCCACGGTATTCAAGGATTCGAATGCGGAGGAAGATGTTCGCAATGACAGCGATCCAAATCGTCCCAAGCTGCGCCGCACCACCAAAGAGGAGCAGGAGGAGGCTGCGGGAAAACGCGATCCCATGAAGATCTTTCAATCTACGGCTTTAAGGACCATGGTCGCGGTCTCCGATGAATATGGGCAGGAGCCTCGTCCTTTTACTCTCCAATTAAAGCCGGAAGAAGAAAACAATTATCGGGCAGCGGCGCTGAAGCTGGCTACTCAGGAAATCGCCAAACGCGCCAAACGGCTAGTGGGTCCATTGCAGGATGTAAAATTCAACTATTTCGACCTGTATTTGAACAACACGCCGGTCCTGGTGCTTAGCGGCTGGAGTGCAAAGGGGAAACAAAAGATATTTGCCACAGTGGTCGCCCGAGTGGAGGTAGACCTGAGTGTGCGCAAGATCTTTTCCTCGGTCACCGACTCGGACCACCTCGATGTCTATCCCCGCCTGGAGCTGGTGGACGCGGTAGACGCCGATGGCGATGGCCGCGGCGACCTGCTCTTTCGGGCATACGGCGACACTGGGAGCCGCTACGTGATTTACCATGCCGGCCCCGACAGCCTTGAACTTTTATTCGATAGCGCCAGGGCGGAGAGCGGGGGGTAAATTTTTTTGGCTTTTCGATTTCGATGGCGCAGTGTAAAAACGGAGCTAGCGTGAATGAACACTGTGGATTCAAAGAACCGTTTCCGCGAAAAACTATATCGCTGGTCTTATTGATTGCAGCGGTCCTCTTTAACCTTGGTTGCGGAGAGGGGCAGACCCATGCGCCGGCCCCGCCTCCCGCGCCCACAACGGCCCTGAATGCAAGCGGCGGCGGCAACTGGCCCCTGGCCTGGAGCGATGAATTCAATGGCGCTGCCAACACTGCACCCAGCCCGGCCAACTGGACTTATGATCTTGGGACCAGCGGATGGGGAAACAACGAACTCGAAACCTACACCAGCAGCACTCAAAACGCGGTCCAGGATGGAAAGGGAAATCTGGTCATCACTGCCATCCAGACCGGCCCCAGCTCCTATACCTCCGCCCGGATCAAGACCGCGGGACTTCAGCAATTCCAGTATGGAAAGGTAGAGGCCCGTATCAAGTTCCCGTCCACACAGGGTTCATGGCCCGCCTTCTGGATGCTGGGAAGCGACATTCGCACCGTCGGATGGCCTGCCTCCGGCGAGATCGACATCATGGAGAATATCGGCTCGGAGCCGTCCATCAATCACGGCACTATGCATGGTCCCGGCTACTCCGGAGGATCGGGGCTTACCGCCACTTATAAGCTGCCCGGAGGCGCCCGCTTTGACAGCGACTTTCACACCTTCTCCATCCAATGGCAGCCCAATCAGGTAATGTTTTTTGTGGATAATCGCTGGTATGCGAGCCAGAGCCCGGCTTCGCTGCCTGCCGGGACCTCCTGGGTATTCAACCAGCCATTCTTCATTATTCTGAATATGGCGGTGGGCGGGAATTTCCCCGGCAATCCGGATTCCACCAGTCAATTTCCTATCTCGATGTACGTGGATTACGTGCGCGTATACTCCCTGCCCAGCGGAGAGGGCTGCTTCAACAACAGCTGCGCCTCGTTGCCGGGAACGGTGCAGGCGGCCAACTACGATATGGGAGGCGAGGGCACGGCTTATCACGATACCAGCTCCATCAATCAGGATGGGGCCTACCGTCCCGCGGAAGGCGTGGACCTGGAGCCCTCAACCGATTCAGGCGGCTTTGATGTAGGCTGGACCGCCGCCGGCGAGTGGCTGAAGTACACAGTCAACGTAGCAAACTCGAGTACCTATACTCCAACCGTGCGGGTGGCGAGCAATGGGCAGGGTGGCGCCTTCCATATTGAAGTGGATGGCAGCAATGTGACCGGCGCCATGACCGTCCCCAACACCGGCGGATGGCAGAGTTGGACCACGCTCACCGGCCCGGCAGTGAATCTCACCGCCGGACAGCATGTTATTCGACTTGTAATGGACAGCAATGGCGCAACCGGCTCGGTGGGCAATTTCCATTGGCTTGCGTTTAACTGATGGATGCGAACGGCATCTCTTGCGATGAGCTTGCCTCTCGCTTTCCACAGAAATCTGCAATGAGAGTGATTCCCCGCTTGCTTCCGGATTGCTTTTGAACGAAAGTTGAAGAAAGAAATCCCGCCGTCCTGGATCAAAAGAATAAAATGGCTAGTCCGCAGACAAATATGGTGGAGCTCCCGTCCTCTTCCGAAACTCGCAATTTGAAACTTGAAACTCCGCAGGTGAACGTCTTTGCCGTCCACGGGGTCGAGCCCGAGGTGCAGGCTTATGCCATGGCCAAGTATTCGCGTTCGGCGCTCTCCATGAAGGAGTCGCTGCGAGAGATCAGCGAGCAGAAGGCCGAGCAGTTTCTGAACACCTTTTATTTCCAGTATGGCCATCGCTCCATCGCCGACCTGGCGCACATTGCCTTCGCCATTGAAAAGCTGTCGATCCTGGCGGCAATTACCGTGGCGGATGAACAGCGCTGGGACGGGCAGGAGCGCTCTACCCGTTACCAGAATTTCAAGAAGAGCGGCTTCTATTCGCCTGACTTTGCCGGCGATGAGGAGCTTCGCCAGTTCTATACCGAAACTATTCAACTGCTCTTTTCCGAGTATGAGTCGGTTTCGAACGAAGTTGCCCGCTATCTCGCAACCCAGGTCGCCAAACCGGCGGAGATGGAGCAGGCGCAATACGAGCGCACGCTGCGCGCCCGCGCCTTCGACGTCTCCCGTTATCTGCTGCCGCTCGCGACCAACACCTCGCTGGGTCAAATCGTGAACGCTCGCACGCTGGAGACGCAGATCTCCCGCCTGCTTTCCCACCCTCATGCCGAGGTCCGCAACTTGGGCGAGTTGCTCAAGCAGGCCGCGAGCCAGCCCGCCTACAACGTGAATCAGGAGAAATGGCAGGAGCTGGTGAAGCAGATCTCCGCGCTGGACCCTGCATTGGGCTCGCAGGCGAAGGAGCAATTGCTGAAAGAGGTAAAGGCCTCACCCACGCTGGTGAAGTACGCCAACCCCAATCCCTATGAGATGGAGACGCGCAGCGAGCTTGCCCAGGCGGTCCGCGAGCTGATGAAGGACGCGCCAATCGCCCCCGCTCCACTGGTCGATCTGCTGGAAGACGAGCCGCTCGAGGTGGAGCTGGCAACAACGCTGCTCTACGGGAACTGCCATTACGGATATCGCCAGTTGCGCGAGAAGGTTGCAGGCTTGAGCGGGGCGCGACGCGATGAGATCGTCGATCTTGGCCTTCGGCGCCGGGGAAGACACGATGAGATGCTGCGCCACTTCAGCGCCGGGCAGGGCTTCCGCTTTGACATCCTCATGGATATCGGCGGCTTCCGCGATATGCACCGTCATCGCCGCTGCATCCAGGTGGAGCAGGGATTTACCACGGTCCATGGCGCCGACATTCCACCGGAGATCGAAAAGGCCGGAATGCTCGACCGCTATCGGCAGACCATGCAGCGAGCGGAAACAACTGTCTGGAAGATCGCATCCAGCAATCTGCCGGAGGCGGAGCAGAGCGCGCAATATGCTATTCCGCTCGCCTACCGCAAACGCACCCTCTTCAAGATGGACTTCGCCGAAGCGGTGTATATCTCGGAGCTGCGGACGACGCCGGCGGGACATCAGTCCTATCGCAACGTGGCTTATGCAATGTACGAGGCGGTGTCCAGGCGGCATCCTGCTCTCGCCAAATATTTCCGCGTCACCGATGTAAGGCAGCCGGTCGACCTCTTGCAAAGATAAGAAACAAGCCATTCTGCGCGCCCACGAACAGTCCATCGAATGGACTGCTTTCTCCTGCCAAATCGCTAATTTGCTAACATGAAATCGTGGCTGTCGATCCAAAAGTACGCGTGCGCTTTGCGCCATCACCGACGGGTTTGCTGCACGTTGGCAATGCGCGTACCGCGTTGTTCAACTGGCTCTTTGCCCGCCAGCATAGCGGCACATTGGTCCTCCGTATTGAAGATACCGATGTGGAGCGCAGCGAAGCGAAATACGAATCCCAGTTGCTCGAAGACCTGAAATGGCTTGGGCTGGATTGGGACGAAGGTCCGGATGTGGGGGGCGACTACGGCCCGTATCGCCAGTCGGACCGGGGGAAAATCTATCAGCGCTACGCCGGGAAGCTGGTCGCGGAAGGAAAAGCCTATCTCTGCTTTTGCACCAGCGAAGAGCTGCAGGAACGGAGACGGGAGCTGGCGGAGACCGACCAGCGCGCCTATTCCGGCAAGTGCCGCCAATTAGATCCTGCCGAAGCGCAGCGGCGCAGCTCTGCCGGGGAGCCGGCGGCCATTCGCCTGAAGATCCCGGAGCATCCAATCCGCTTTCATGATCTTGTTCGCGGCGAGATCGAATTTCCCAATGAGGTAATCAGCGATCCCATTATTGTGCGCTCGTCCGGCATTCCGGTTTACAACTATGTTGTGGTCATCGACGATGCCGAGATGAAGATCACGCACGTGGTGCGCGGGGACGATCACCTCTCGAATACCCCAAAGCAAGTCGCGCTCTACGAAGCGCTGGGCTTCAAGACGCCGGAGTTTGCGCATCTCTCGACTATCCTGGGCGCGGACCGCGAGCGGCTCTCCAAACGGCATGGCGCAACTTCCATCTCCAACTTTCGCGAGATGGGGGTGCTGCCGGAGGCGTTGATGAACTATCTGGCGCTGCTGGGGTGGGCGCCCACCGGAGGGCAGCGCGAGACCTTCACTGCGGCGGAGCTGATAAAAGAGTTCCAGCTTGAACGAGTGACCGCTTCTCCGGCGGTATTCGATATGGAGAAACTTTCCTGGCTCAACCGGCACTACATCAAGTTGAGCGGCATCGAGCGGCTGGTCCAGCTCGCAATCCCCTATTTCCGAAACAACGGCTTGCTCCCTTATGACGAAGAGCTTGGTCCCCAGACTTTACAGTGGCTGAGCCAGCTGGTGGGGTTGTTCGCGCCTGCGGTGGACCGGCTGGAGCAGCTTCCCGAGCGCTCCTCATTGGTTTTTCATTACGATGCCCTCGCAGCTATTTCCTCGGAAGAGAACCGCGCGCTGTTGAATTCGGAGAGCGGAGGCAAGGTCGTGGCGGCATTTTCGGCGAAGATCGAGGAGCTTGCGCAGAGGAATGGATCGATTACCACGGAGCATTTCAAGCAGGTCATGAACGCGGTCAAGCAGGAGACTGGGGCAAAAGGTAAGGAGCTGTTTCATCCTGTGCGGATCATGCTTACCGGCTCCCATTCCGGCCCAGAGTTCGACAAACTGGTTCCGATCATCGAAAACGGCAGCAAACTTTCCTTGCCGACCCACGTCATGAGCGTCCATCAGCGCGTGCGGGCGTTCCTTGCCGCGCGCGGGTAAGCCATGCCAGCGACGCGCATGGAATCCGCCTTCCCGCAAAATTACAAGGTCGAGATACTTGAGCGATTGCCCATGCTGATCGAAGAGCCCCGGCAGTTCGTCTATCCGAAGCAGGCGGAAGAAGTTGAACGGGGCGCGCTGCTGCTTCGCATTGTTCCTGAAAACTCGGCCCGGTTTGTTGCCGTCTGTGCCTTGGGCTTTGACTCGCCTTCGGTTGTGACTGGAATTTACGGCACGCCTCATCCCGACTGGCTGTGCGCCGTCTGCGGGGGCTACGCCTACCTGGTCAATGTGAGGGAGCCGGAGAAGTGGCGCTTCGTTCCTTCACGCCCGGTGCTCGAAGTACGGGCGGCGGTCGAGGCCGGGGCGCTTCTCTTCGTGGATTTCCAAACCATCTCCGGATTCACCGCCGGGGGCGCGCTTTGGCAGACCGCTCCGCTTTCCTGGGAGGGGATTCGCATTGAAGAGATCGGCAGCCAGGCGCTCGCAGGCTACGGATGGGAGCCGGTCCAGGACCGGGATCTCCCATTCACGGTTGACCTGATGACAGGCCGGCATACGGGAGGAGCTATGCCCAAGGTAATCCCGTCCAGGCGTTAGTTACTGCGCTGCCCGCGGTGAAGCTTCTTAGACTCCCCCGGAATCTAATACTTTGGAGTGAATTGCCGCTCTCGGAGGCCGCAAAACCTCACGTTATAATCACTTATGGCGACTCTACGCCAACAGCTCGCGACCAACGTCCTCACGCTCACGAAATTTCGTGACTTGCTGAAGACCGTTGGCGAGAACCGTCCTAATGAGGATCTTGAGCTGATTCAGCGCGCCTACGACTTTTCCCTGGAGCATCATCAAGGACAGACCCGCGCTTCGGGGGAGCCTTACCTGATCCATCCGGTAGAAGTCGCCCAGGTGCTGGCGGAGATGAAGCTGGATTCCACCGCCATTGCTGCCGGGCTCCTGCATGATGCGGTCGAAGACACTCCCGTCACTATAGAAGACATCAAAAAACGTTTTGGCGAGCAGGTGGCGCGCATCGTCGAAGGCGTTACCAAGATTGAAAAGATCAACCTTGCCAGCCGCGAGGAGCGCCAGGCCGAAAATGTCCGCAAAATGGTGCTGGCCATGGTGGACGATATTCGCGTCGTCCTCATCAAGCTGGCCGACCGCCTGCATAATATGCGCACCCTGGAGCATCTCCCTCCCGACCGCCAGTTGCACATCGCGCAGGAGACCCTCGACATATACGCCCCCCTCGCCCATCGACTGGGCATGGGAAAAGTGCGCGGCGAGCTGGAAGATCTTGCCTTTCAATATGTCGATCCCATCGGCCACAAGCAGATACAGGACGAGGTGGAGGCCCGCCGCAAATCCGGCGAGGAGTTCCTTGCCAAAATCGTGGACCTCATCGAGCGCAAGCTGAAGGAGCAGGGAGTCGAAGCGCGGGTGGACAGCCGCATCAAACGGCTTTTCAGCATCTACCAAAAGCTCCAGCGGCAGCACATCACGGTGGACCAGGTCTACGACCTGCTGGCGGTCCGCATCATCACCAAATCGGTAAAGGATTGCTATAGCGCGCTGGGGGCGATTCACAGTATGTGGCGACCCGTGCCTGGTAGAATCAAAGACTTCATTGCCATGCCCCGGGCAAATCTGTACCAATCGCTGCACACCACTGTCATGGCCGAGGTCGGAATGCAGTTCGAGGTGCAGATTCGCACCGAAGAGATGCACAAGATGGCCGAGGAAGGGATCGCCGCCCACTGGAAATATAAAGACGGCTCTCCGGTTTCGGCCAAGGACGAGCAGCGATTGGCATGGCTGCGGCAGGTGGTCGAATGGCAGCGGGACGTCTCCGATCCAAACGAATTCCTGTCGACGCTCAAAATCGATCTCTATCCCGAAGAGGTCTATACCTTTACTCCCAAGGGCAAGGTCGTAATCCTGCCGCGCGACGCCTGCGCCATCGATTTTGCTTACGCCATCCACACCGAAGTCGGGCATTCCTGCACCGGGGCCAAGGTCAACGGACGCATCGTTCCACTGCGCTACAAGCTGCGCAATGGGGACATCGTGGAGATCGTTACCCAAACCGGACATCATCCCAGCCGCGATTGGCTGGGCTATGTTAAATCTTCGCGCGCGCGCAACAAGGTTAAGCATTGGCTGAACCTCTACCAGCGGGAGCGGGCGATGGAAATCGGTCGCAAGCTGCTCGACCGCGAGGCCCGCAAGTACCAGGTCAACATGAAGAACCTGAGCGAATCCGACTACCAGCGCGTCGGCTCGGAGTACGGCGTGAATGGGCAGGCCGACTTGCTGGCCGGCATAGGATATGGCAAGTATTCCGCCAAAAGCGTGCTGAAGAACCTTGCCCCGGCCAGCGGAAGCGCGGAACCGATTGAGGACGAACAGCAGCCTACCGGATTTGGCGGGGTAGTACGGCGCGTATTCGGCGTTACCGTAGAAAGCAATTCGCTAAAAGTGCAGGGACACGATGAGCTGCTGGTTTATCGCGCGCGATGTTGCAATCCGATTCGCGGCGAAGACATTGTCGGATATGTGACCCGCGGCAAAGGGGTGGCGGTACACTCGAAGGCCTGTCCCAACGTTACCAACCTCATGTATGAGTCGGACCGGCGAATTTTTGTGGAATGGGCCAAGGCCAAACATGCCGGACCGGAGAAATCTACGTATCCGGTGAAGCTGACCGTCCTGTGCGACGATCGCGCAGGCATGCTCAAAGACCTTACCGCTGCCATCAGCAACGATGACACCAACATCCGGCACATGGACGTGCGCACCAACGATGCGCGGGCGACCATCGAAATCACCGTCGATATTGAAGACGTGAAACATCTGGACCGCATCATCTCCGGGGTGCGCCGCATTCCCGGAATCTATGATGTGCAAAGAGTCAAAAAAATCTAGCAAAGAGGGAATGAATGCGCGAAGCTATCGCAACCCGGAGTGCGCCGCAGGCCATCGGGCCATACTCGCAGGCGATCAAGGCAAACGGATTGGTCTTTACCTCGGGCCAGGTCGCCCTTGATCCGCAAACCGGAAAATTAGTCCAGGGAGATATTGCCGCCCAGACCGAGCAGGCGCTGAAGAATATCGCCGCAATCCTCAAGGCCGCGGGCAGCGCGATGAACAAGGTTGTGCGGGCTACGGTCTTTCTCAAGGACATGAATCACTTCGCGGCGATGAACGAGGTATACGCCCGTCATTTCGCCGGCGCGGATGGGCAGACGCCGCCTTCGCGCTCAACCGTGGAAGTAGCGCGGCTGCCTAAAGATGCCCTGGTGGAAATTGATGTGATCGCGTTGCAGTAAAAAGAGAAGCGCGAGTTACGAATACGCCTGCGCTTCTACCTTCCACTTTTCGTAGATCCTGGCCTGAAGAAATATCTTGTAGAGATCGGCATCGAGCTCGCCATCCTGAACTGAAGCCTCGAGGATCTCGAGCGCGCGCTCCTGGCTCACCGCTTTTTTGTAAGGACGGTCTGCGGCCGAGAGCGCGTCGAAAATGTCTGTAATTGTCATCATCCGGGTCTGTACCGGGATTTCGGGCGCGGTGAGCTTGTAAGGGTAGCCTTGCCCGTTCAGCTTTTCATGGTGTCCGCGCGCGATTTGTGGAACGTTCTTGATTTCGCTGGTCCAGGGGATTTGCTGCAGGAAGTTAAACGTATGCACCACATGAGACTCGATCTGCAACCGCTCATCGTCATCCAGCGAGCCCTGTCGAATGGAGAGCAGCCGGACTTCGTCCGGCGTCAGCAAAGGCTTTTCGCTTCCATCATAATCGGAATACCGGCGGGAGGCGATTTCGAGCAGCCGCTGAAAATCTCCTTCCGGCAGCACAGTAGGAATGTCCGAGCTGAGGACTACCTGGAAGAAGTCGTCCATTTCTTTAAGCTGGGCGGCTAGATCGGAATCAAAGTGGCGGAGCCGGGCGAGATACGAATCGCGTCCTTGCTCCAGCAGATACTGCAGCTTCGACTGGAGGCATGCCACCTCCATCGAGCGTTTCACGAACTGGAAGCGCTCATGCACCAGATCAAGCTGCAGCGGATAGAGCTTTTTTGCCTTGACCAGCACCTCTTCCCGGACTCCGACCTTGCCGAAATCATGCAGCAATGAGGCATAACGGATCTCCTTGATCGCGCTGTGATTGAAAGAGAGATCGCGGTAAGGACCGTTGTCTACGCGGTCCACCGCTTCGGCGAAGGCGACGGTAAGATTTGCGACGCGGAAAGAATGTCCTGAAGTAGCCGGGTCGCGGGCTTCAATTGCGTGTACCGAAGCGCGCACGAAGCCTTCAAACAGTCTTTGAATGGCTTCATTCAATTGGCTGTTTTCCAATGCGATTGCGGCCTGGCTGGCGAGAGATTCGACAATCGCCTGCTGCTGGGACTGATAGCTTACAACCTGCTCCTCAACTTCTGCCACCGAGGTGAGCTGTGCCTCGCTGTTTCGCTTGGCGTTGATCAATTGCAGGACGCCGACAATCTCGTCCCTCTGGTTGCGCATGGGGATCGCCAGAATCGATTTGGTGCGGTATCCGGAATCCTCATCGAACTTGGGGTTGATCTGGTACGGCACCCCCTCGGGAAGGTGATATGCGTCTTCTATATTCAGAATTTCTCCCGTGGAGGCGACATGTCCGGCGATCGACCCTTCGCTGATCTCCATCGCGACTTCGCGAAAAGCGATTTTCACGGAATCGTTCTGCGCCAGCTTGAAGCGCAGTTGCTTGCGCTCCGGCTGGTTGCCGGAATTAGTTTGCAGCGATTGCTGGTCGGGAGTCGCGGCGGATCCAGCCGCTTCCACCAGGTAAAGCGAACCCGCATCGCTGTTGGTGATTTCCCTGCATTTGGAAAGAATAAGCTCCAGCAGTTTAGGAGTATCGCGCTGGGCGGAAAGCGCCGCTCCAATCGCATTCAACTCTCCCATCTGGTCGGAGATGCCGCGCAGCTTCTGGTTGGCTGCATGACGGGTCTGCAGGAAGTGAATATGGTCCAGGGCATTGTCAATCGCCCGCTCCAGCAGCTCCGGCGCGGTATTGGGCGGGAAATAAGCATATATGGCGCCATCCAGCCGCGGCTCGCGGAAGCGCGCAGAGGAGATGGCAATGACCCTGGAATTGGGGTGCCGGAACTCTTCGTAGCGAAGGCGGACCAACTCCTCGTGGCCTACGACGTAGATCCGTTCTACCTCCGGCGCAACCGCCTGTGAATTTGTAAAGTTAATTCGCCGGAAGCGCTGGATGGGACGCAATAATTTGCTAATTTCCTGGTCAGCCTCAAAATATATGAGCAGCGGCAGCACGCGAGGGGCGCCGGAGACAAGCTTCGAAGGTGCGGAGGTGCTCATACCGATCTGCGTCCCGACAGAAAATCGGTCCGCGACGAGTCCTTTTAATTTCTAGCGAGAAATAAACGATGGGCTCAATATATAGCAGAAGTTATGTGGAGAAACATGGTCAATGTGGTTTCCTCCCTTTCCACGCATGTACCAAAGGACATGCCCCGGCGGTAACTTCGCTGCCCATTTGCTGCACGCCAGTCCATGAGCGATTATGGAATAGTAAATTTATGGGAGTTGGTCCCCCAAAGCAGTTTTTCAGTGGACGAAGAACCCCGTAAAAGCGACCGCCAAGCCCAGCGCTCCTGCCGCCATGCCGAAATACCAGAAGAGACGCCGGCGAGTGAGCAGCGTGATCGAGGTCACGACTAAAGCAACTTCGAGCAGGGCCTCAGCAAAGTCAAAGCGTCCCGCCCGGCGCTCCTCGGTTGCAACCTCCCGCTCCAGGGCATGGGCCTCTTTGTTGAGATCGTCTTTCTCGTGATCGTATTTTTCCGCCTGCTGCTTGAAGTGTTGCAGGACCTTACCGGCTTTTTCTGCGTCATTCACCGATTGCACCGAGAGCTGTTCGGCCAGCGACTGATAGGTATGCCAGCGGATATTCTTAGCTTGATACTCCGACCATGTATCCGATGCCTTGATCTGCGTGACCACCTCTTCGGTGTGGGAGCGATGCCCGATCAAGGTCGTGATTGCCACCAGGACGGCCAGAAGACTCATGGTAAAGCTTACCGGCATGAGCTGCGGATTGGAGTGGGTGTGCTCCGCCTGCTCGTGCAGCTCCTGGATTTCCATCCCATCATCTTGCGACATCGACCCTCCTTGAGAGTGAACTGCCTTTGCGGTCACCGCAGAGAGTTGCGATCACCACAGAGACACTGAGAATTACATGATTATCCTATGCTGCCCGCCCCGTGGCTTCGGAACTTGCAACTTGAAACTGTCTTTTGTGTGGGGATGCTAATTGAGGAGAGCGGACGAAGTAAAGAAAAACCA
>CAZONJ010000037.1:0-28533 GCA_964581225.1 uncultured Terriglobales bacterium
ATCTCAGGGACACTGGGAAAATGGGGAGCTGGACCACAGCGCAGTTTTTGGTAGAGAAAGAGGAGTTGAAGAACAAAAGCTTCGAACTAAGCGGAGAGCGGACCGCTCTTGGCTATGACTATAAAAAAGACCATATCTCCCTCTTCAAGCTGGAAGATCTTCGGATGGAAGTCGATCTCCCATCTGCTGCGATGACGCAATCGGCCCTTGATGAATTGGCAAATCAAATTTTTATTGACTTGAAAAAAGAGCCGGACCAAGTCCCGGATTATTGGCGTGACGTCGTAAGCAGGATAGGAGCAAACAGTAAAAGGCTCTAGAGCTTCAAGAGTGTTCCAGGCTCTACGCCTCAGATACAAGCCAAAATATTTGCCCCAAAACTAATAAGACATCGCGATGCAGGACCTTCCTTATTGGCCAAACGCTACCATTATCAAGGAATTTCGGTGCTACAGCTCATAGTAGATGAACGGGGCAAACCGGAGAACACAAATAAAGAGGCCTGCTGGATTTGGTCTCGACGAAAATGCAGTGCAAGCTGTTAAAGACTGGAGCTTTGCCCCCGCGACGCGGGAAGGAAAGCCGATAAAAGTACTTGTCAATATTAAAGTCGCTTTTCGCCTCCAATAACTTCACCACTGCCGAAAGCTCCCGATAAAATCGATAAAATGGAAATTCGCCGCCGGGCCCTCGCTCCTATGCTTCTATGACGCAAAATTTCGATGCGATTGTGCTGGGCGCGGGGGCTGCGGGGCTGATGTGCGCCATCGAGGCCGGCAAGCGCGGACGCCGGGTGGCGGTGCTGGAGCGCGCCGACCGCATCGGCAAGAAGATCCTGATCTCCGGCGGAGGTCGTTGCAACTTCACCAACCTGCACTGCCGTCCGGAGAATTTTCTCTCCGCCAATCCGCATTTCTGCAAATCGGCGCTGGCCCGCTACACTCCTGCCGACTTTATCGCGCTGGTGGAGAAGCACCGCATTGCCTACCATGAAAAAACCCTGGGACAGCTCTTCTGCGATGGCTCGGCGCACGAGATCACCGGAATGCTGGAGCGAGAGTGCCGCGAGACCGGAGTCAGCATCTTCACGCAGACCTCAATCCAGGAGGTGCGGCGCACCACGGAATTTATGGTGCGCGCGGCCAGCGGCGAATTCCACGCGCCGGCGCTGGTGGTCGCAACCGGCGGACTATCGATCCCCAAGATGGGGGCAACGGCCCTGGGATACGAGCTGGCGCGGCAGTTCGGGCTGAGTGTCCGCGAGTGCCGTCCGGCGCTGGTCCCGCTTACCTTCAACGCCGGCGACCGCCAGCGCTATTGCGATCTGGCCGGGGTCTCCACCGAGGTAGTTGCTTCAATCGGCGGGCAACGCTTCCGCGAGAAGATGCTGATCACCCATCGCGGGTTAAGCGGCCCGGCGATACTGCAAATTTCGTCGTATTGGAAGAAAGACACCGCAATCGCGATTGACCTGGCCCCGGAGCGCGACCTGACCGCTTCGCTGCGGGAGCGGAGCGCGGGCCGCGATCTGGCGGCGGCCAAGGCTGCCTTTCGCCCGACATTGCCCAGCCGCCTGGCGGAACGCTGGCTCGATCTGCACCAGCCGGCGCGCTGGAGCAATCACGAGCTGGAGCAACTGGAGAGGCAGGCGCATCGCTGGGAGGTCGTCCCGGAGGGCACCGAAGGATACGAGAAGGCCGAAGTGACCGCGGGCGGAGTGGATACCGGCGAGCTTTCAGCCAAGACCATGGAGAGCCGCAAGGTCCCGGGCCTCTTCTTTATCGGCGAGGTGGTCGATGTGACCGGACATCTGGGAGGCTTCAACTTCCAGTGGGCCTGGGCCTCGGGCTTCTGCGCCGGACAGGCGCTTTAGCGTGGAAGCTGCTCCTTTGCGCCGGATCCGCTACTTTGCCCCCATTGCACATTGCAATAGAATGAATCGCGATCCTTCTATGATTCGTCAATCCGCACTGCGGCAAGCGGCACCGCGACCTGTTTCCTACATCCAATCTAAGCCGCTCGTCTTCACCCCACAGGAATGAAGCCGGAAACTCCTATCGAGATCCATCGAACCCGAATGCTGACGCTGGTGGTAATCCTCACCAACGTGCTGGGAAATGTGTCGCTGAGCCGGGGGATGCAGCAGGCGGGGCGGATCGTCTCCGCTTCCCCGCTGGATTACGTGCGCGCCTTCGCCAAACCATGGACACTGATCGGCATCGGCATCCTGGTTCTGTGGATGATTACCGACCTGGCGCTGCTGAGCCGGGCGGACCTCAGCTTCGTGCTGCCGGTGACGGCGATCTCTTATCCGCTGATCGCCATTGCGGGACGTTTTCTGCTGAATGACCACATCTCCGCGATGCGCTGGACGGGGATTGCGGTGATCACGCTGGGCGTGATTCTGGCGGAAAAGACGCCGGCCCGCACCACCAATGGGCCGCCGGGGTCCGCGCCATGAAGTGGGTGCTGGTGATAATAATCGCGCTCGCCAATACGGTGGGCGATGTGATGAACACGGCCGGCATGAAGCGCCAGGGCGAGGTGGAGAAACTTGGCCCCAGATCGCTGGCGCACATGGTGGCGCGCATCTTCCGCAATCCGCTGGTCATGGGCGGCATGGGGGCGATGGCGGTCTCGTTTTTTGCCCTATTGTCGTTGCTCTCGATTGCGAGTGTGAGCTTTGCGGTGCCGGCGACCGCTATCAGCTACCTGCTGGAGACGCTTCTGGCAAAGTACATCCTGAAAGAAGATGTGCGCTGGCGGCGCTGGGCGGCCGCAACGCTGGTCGCCTGCGGAGTCGCCATGCTGCAGTGGTAGGGAAGCAGATTCCAAAGTTGCTAAAATAGTTGCAGTCGTGGCCCCGTAGCTCAGATGGATAGAGCAGCGGTTTCCTAAACCGTTGGTCGGAAGTTCGAATCTTCCCGGGGTCACCAGTCTTCAACGATCCCTCGGCTGCGCTCGGGATTTCGGCAGCAGGCTCCCGCTTCGGCCCCAGACGGGACGGCAGAAGTCTTGTGTTCCAAAAAGACAGTCCCCTCAGACCAAAGGCCAGCCTTGCGCCGGGCTTTCTGTTTTCCCTATGAAATTGTCGCTCACATTTGCTACGCACCTCTTACATATCCGAGGATGATGTAGCGATCGCTTCTTTCTTTTCTGTTTCCTGAGCTTGACCGTTTTCATCGTCGAGCGTGAATTGGACCATGGTGGTCTCCTGATCGCCTTGGTATTCGAAGACCGCGATAGTGGATGTCCCGTTGTTCCAATAGAGATTGGTGGCCTCTAAATGGGTGGCGATCCCGGTCTGGAGGTCTTGTTTTTCCATCCTCACCGGCTTGCCAAACTTTTCAATCATGGCATTTTTCAGAGACTCATATCCACTGTGATGCAGGACGATATCGACCTCGTGCAGGCTGCTGTTCACAAACTTGACGGTCCTCCAGCGATAGGTCAGGCCGGCGTAGGTTGCCGCGTCATTGGTATTGAAGCTTGTACACTCGACGACTCCATGGGAGTTGGCGGCCGCAAAGCTCTCCTGCAGGGTGCAGTCCTTCAGCGCGGCGCCGGATTTTCCATAGGAATTTGAAGCAGCGGGGGCGCTGTTGTTCTGCTGGTATTGCGCGAGGGACTCGCCCAGCACGTCCTCTTTGATGCGATACGGTTCTATGCCTGTCGAGGAGGCGCCGAGTCTCTGCTGCGCGTTGAGTGACGATGTGTTGCTTGCAATCATTGTGGTCTCATCGATTGAGGTTTCTTGCGCAATCATCGATGCCGACAAAGCAATGAGGGCCGCTGAAACAACCAGTATTCTGCACATTGGGGGATTCTCCTTCGTACTCATGTGCATGGAAGTATAGGACGGGCCATTTTCAAACGGAAGTGACGAAGGTGCTTCGACCTGTGCTCATATAACTATCTTGATGCCGGCGGGAATTCTCGCTGCGCCCGGAATAACGAGTGTTTGCTTCGGGAGAAAGCCTGGAACGGCAATTGTTGATCGACATTCTCGAGGTCCTTCGGCTTGCGCTTGGCTCGCAGGCTCGCCGCGCGCGGCGGCCCAGGAAGACAATTAAGAGGAGCACTATGGTGGTGATAGGGATTCCTCGCTACGCTCGGAATGACGGGTCCTGGGTTGTTTTTGAAACTTGAAACTCGCAACTGGAAGCTTGCTATTTTTTGCGTGCAGAACCAGAGTGCTTATAAAGATTTTTGCTGCGCTCGCAATGAGAAAGCGAAGAATTTGTCATTGTTTTGTCATCTCGAAAAGTCCTCCGATAAGCCAGCAACAGGAATATCATTTGTATGCACGATGCACCAAAAATTCTGCAAGTCGGGAGCAGCGAGGCGTTCATCCATATAGCTGGCAAATCTTTCAAAGGGCAGGAGCTTTCATGCAGGTTGCAAGCGTAGCTAGCGCGTTTCCAGCAAATTATTACAGCCAGGAGGCGATCGGGGAGGCGTTGAAGCGTCACTGGTCGGACAAGATCGACAACCCGCAGGTGCTCGACAGGCTTCACGGCCGCACCGGCGTGGAAGGCCGCTATCTTTCGCTTCCCATCGAAGCGTATGACGAGATGAATACCTGGGGAAAGGCCAACAAGGCCTGGATCGAGACTGCCCAGAAGCTGGGAATGCAGGCGCTGTGCCGCGCGCTGGATCGCGCCGGGATTTCGCGGGGCGAGATTGGCGCGATTTTCTTTGTGTCGGTCACGGGCATTGCCAGCCCATCGATTGAAGGCAGGCTTATCAACCGCATGGGACTCTCGCCGAATATAAAGCGCGTCCCTATCTTCGGATTGGGATGCGTGGCTGGGGCCGCCGGACTGGCGCGGGCCGCGGATTATGTGCGCGCCTATCCTGACCAGGTTGCGGCATTGCTTTCGGTGGAGCTTTGCTCGCTGACCTGGCAGCGCAACGATCTCTCGGTGGCGAACCTGATCTCCGCCGGACTCTTCGGCGACGGGGCTGCCGCCGTCCTGGTAGCGGGTCCGGAGCGGGGCGTCGATGGGCCGGAGATCCTGGCGACGCGTTCGGTCTTCTATCCCAATACAGAAGAAGTGATGGGTTGGGACATTTCGGAGAAAGGCTTCCAGATTGTTTTGTCTGCCGAGGTCCCGCAGATGGTCATCCGCCATCTGGCAAACGATGTGGATAGTTTTCTTCAAGACCATGAATTGAAACGGGAGGACATCGGGTGCTGGATCATGCATACCGGAGGTCCGAAGGTGCTGGAGGCAATGGAATCGGCGCTGGAGCTGCCGGAAGGCGCGCTGGATGCCTCGTGGGAGTCGCTGCGCAAGGTGGGAAACCTCTCTTCCACGTCAGTCCTGCTGGTGCTGGAAGAGGTGATGAACAACCGCCGTCCTGAGCCCGGAACGTACAGCCTGCTGGCGGCCATGGGGCCGGGCTTCTGCTCCGAGCTGGTGCTTCTACGCTGGTGAGATATGCGCAACATCATGGGCGAAACCGATGTTTTCATCGTTGGAGGCGGACCGGCGGGACTGGCCGCCGCAATCGCTGCGCGGCAATCCGGCTTCGAGGTGACTGTGGCCGACATCGCCCAACCTCCTATCGACAAGGCGTGTGGCGAAGGCATCATGCCCAATGGAGTGGCCGCGCTGGAGGCCCTTGGGGTCAACATCTCCTCGCAAGATGCGGCCCGCTTTACAGGCATTCGCCTCGCCGATTCTACGGTTTCGGTGGAGAGCAGGTTTCCGCAGCATTTTGGTTTAGGGATTCGGCGCACCATCCTTCATCAGTTGCTGATTGACCGGGCGACCGAGACAGGCGTTTCGATGCACTGGGCAGCGCGCGTCAGCGGAGTGGGTCCGCACGAGGTTTTCGTAAATGGGCAGCTTGTGCGCAGCCGATGGATGATCGGGGCAGATGGACAAAATTCCCGCTTCCGCAAGTGGATGGGATTGAAAGCTCTCCGCCCTGCGCGGCGCAGGTACGGGTTCCGCCGCCATATTCAATGCGAGCCATGGAGTGAATTTGTCGAAGTGTACTGGAACAAAGGTTGCCAGTTGTACGTCACTCCGGTGAATGCAAAAGAGATATGTGTCGCGCTGATCACCAGCGATCCAAAGACACGCTTCAAGGAGGTCGCGGTCCTATTCCCACAGCTTGCGCGCCGGTGGGGAGAATTGCCGCTGCTGACCCGAGAGCAGGGCGCTATTTCCTGCTCGCAACGTTTCCCGCGAGTATATCGCGGCAATCGGGCGCTGATCGGAGAGGCGTCCGGATCGGTCGATGCGATCACCGGCGAAGGGCTCTCGATGGCTTTTCAGCAAGCCCTCGCTTTGGGCGAGGCATTAAAGAAAAACGATCTGCGAATCTATCAGGGAGCCCACCAGAAAATATGGCGGCTTCCCGGCATCATGGCTGCATTCATGCTTGGCATGGACAACCATGCCTGGCTAAGGCAACGCGTACTGCGCGTCTTTTCCGCTAATCCCGCATTGTTCTCGCGCGTGCTGGCAATCCATAGCGGCATGCTTGCGCCAGTTGATTTTGGAATGACGGAAGCTTTTTCGCTGGGATGGAAGCTGCTGGTCGCGTACTAAAGATGATTTATAAAAAATACCCGCTCTTTGTAATGCTCCTTGCTTTTTGCAGCGCCGCTGCCAAGGCGCAGAGGCCACAACATTCCTCCGGCATGCTGACGTTCCATCCGGGAAAAACGCAGATCGCATTTACTTTGGGCGATGTGCTGCACACCGTTCACGGCACCTTCAAACTGAAGAGCGGAAGCCTTCATTTCGATCCGGCCAGCGGCGCGGTAAGCGGTACGATCATCGTCGATGCCACCAGCGGCGATAGCGGCAGCAAGGCGCGCGACCGCAAGATGCACAAGGAAATCCTGGAGAGCGATAAATATCCGGAGATCGCCTTCACGCCGACGCATGTGAGCGGCAGCCTCACTTCGTCAGGCGATTCCCAGGTGCAGGTGGCGGGAATATTCCGGCTGCATGGCTCCGACCATCCGATTGTATTGACTGTTCCGGTGCGGGTAGCGGGCGATGAATTTACCGTGAAGACCCACTTTGCCGTGCCCTATGTTCAATGGGGGCTGAAGAACCCAAGCACATTTATCTTGCGCGTCAATGATAGGGTGGACATCGATCTATCGGCCACCGCGCATTGGACTCTATCCGAGACGCATTAAATTCAGCCGCAGCGCACAATTTAAGGATTGCTTATTGAATCCGCGACAGCTCTTTTTGATAAAGATGGTTCTGCGGGAAGTCGCGCGCCAGCGCCGCGAGCAGGGTCCTGGCGGTGGCGCGGTCTTTGTCCCGCAAGGCAGCCACGGCCAGCAGAAGGCGGGCAAAGGGAGCTAGATAATGTCCTTTGTCGGCGGTAAGCCGCAGCCTTGCGATGCCCTGCTGTTTATCTGTTTCCGCTCCGCCCATACGTAAAATCCAGCGCACCGGGGCGGTGTCGGTCCCAAGCAGATAATTTTCAACCCCGATGGCCAGATAAGCGTCGTAGTAAGAGGGATTCATCTGGGTAAGCTTTTCCGCGAGCGATCGTCCGGCTTTCATGTATTTCAGGCCGGCAAGATCTTTTTTCTCGATCAGCGACAGATAATCTCCGCGCAGGCCGTCGGCGAGGATTTTCGCAAAGAGCGCATTCTGGTCCTGCGGCGACCTGGCCAGGAGCTCGTCCGCCATGCGCTCGCCTTTTGCCAGTTGCTCCTCAAAGGCGCCCCTGGTTGCCGGATCGGGAGCGGGCTTGGAGCGCTTTTCAAAGCGATCGTCGTCTGTGAAAAGCTGCACTTCGAGGATCTTCAGGCGATCGAACTCGGCGAAAAGATAGGCTGCCGCGTCCGAGATCGGTCCAACCGGGTCCTCGGGATGGGCTTGCTGCCATGATTGAAAAGTCTTGTGGGCAGTGACGAAATCGAGGTTGTACATTTGGCGGTAGCCGGTATCGAGCGGGGATTGCACAGCAAACAGCTTTGCTCCAGAGAGGCCAAGCAGCGCGAGAATTGTCCAGACGCACCAACGCTTCAACACATGGGCCTGCCGAGTTTTCGCTTTTCCACCATTACTGGGAACGACATCAGCCAATTTCCTTGCACTTATTTTAGACGGGGCGTCCATTCCGCCGCTATAAAGAGAAGCTGCTGTTCTTTATTGTATGAATCTTTAGATACGCCTCGCGGGGATTTAGTTTGCCTATGAAGGTGCTGTAGGGCTGGCGGTGAGTTTCTGCAGAAGGCGGCGAACTGCAGATCGTTCGAGTCGTGCGCGGAAGGTTTGCCGCGCTCTCGCTCACGATGACATTTTCAAAGCTTAAGACGCGCACAGGCCGGCAATGACATTTCAAGCTTCGCCGCGCAGCGGCTCACGGTGGCATTTTAGAGAAGGGAATTTCAGGCAGTGTGAATGGAATCCGGTTCCGCTGCGCCGGCTGAAGCAAATTGCCAGCACTGCTGCGCTGTGTTAGGTTAAAGCTCTACGGCATGAAGCACTTGCGCGGACACGGCACTCCTCAAAAGAGTTCGAAACTTCGTCCAGAGGAAGCCAAACTTTTTTCTGGACTTGACCCTCACCGCCTGCCCCAGCATATCGCCATCATCATGGATGGCAATGGCCGCTGGGCGCGCCGGCGGCATCTGCCGCGCTTTATGGGACATCGCGCCGGGGTACAGACGGTGCGCCGCATCGCCGAAACCGCCGTCAACAGCGGCATCCCGTGGCTCACGCTGTACGCCTTCTCCGTCGAAAACTGGAAGCGCCGCCCCCAGGCTGAAGTCAATTTCCTGATGGGGCTGCTCAAGACCTATCTGAAGTCTGAAGTCCCAGTGATGAATCGCAATAACATCCGCATGACCTACATCGGAAGGACGCATGAGCTGCCGGAGGACGTGCAGGAGATCATGCGATGGACGGCCGAGGCCACATCGCGAAATGACGGGATGGTGCTCACCCTGGCGCTGAATTACGGCGCCCGCCTTGAACTGGTGGACGCCTTCCAGTCCATTCTGAAGACCGCCCAGCGCAACGGCGGACTCGCCCATCTGCAGATCGATGAGGAGCTGATCGCGCGGCATCTTTATACCTGCCAGCAGCCCGACCCCGATCTGGTGATCCGCACCAGCGGCGAGCTCCGCGTCAGCAACTTCCTCCTCTGGCAGATCGCCTACTCGGAAATCTATGTGACCAGCAAGTTGTGGCCTGATTTCAAAGGCACTGATCTGCTGCTTGCCATCGCCGACTATCAGAAGCGTGAACGGCGATACGGCGGACTGGGAAATGCCGGCGCTTCGCCCGAGGTGCTCTCCGCTCTGGAAGATGCCTCGCTTGAGGAGCTCGAGACGACCAAACACCCCTCCAAGGCGCATAAGCTGGCGCGGTGAATTCTTCACCACAGAGACACTGAGAAATCGGGTGATATGGCGAGCGGGTGAGCTGGCCGATTTCAGCCGCACATTCGCAAGATGAATTGACACCAGCCTGTATCAAATCCCTCAATCTCTCAAATCGCCAGTTGGCCCGATGACCAAATTCTTTGCGGTCTTTTGATACTTGAAACTCGAAACTTGCCGTTGCCATTGAATTCACTCAGAGAAACAGGGTGGTAAGGTATACTGCCGCGTATGCTACGTGTGCTTACTGCTGTTGTGCTGGTGGTGCTGGTCCTGTTCGCGCTATTCAAGGCGCCTATCTGGCTCTTCTGCCTGATTACCGGCTTGATTGCGCTGCTCGCGGCCTACGAGTACCTGAGGCTGGTGGCCCGGCACGAGCTGCAGCCATTGACCACTCTCACCATGATTGCCGTCGCGCTGCAATTTCTCCTTACTTACCTGAGCATCCGGCTGCGCACTACGCGCATGCCTCCTCCCTCGGCCCATGGCTGGCGGGTTTTGCTGGAGCCGCTCTATCTGTACCAGATCCTGAACATCCTCATCGGCATTGTTCCATTCGTGCTGCTGATCGCGGCAATGCGAAAGCACGAGCTCCGGCAGGCGCTTCCCTCGGCGGCATCCTCTTATTTAGCCATTCCTTACATTGCGCTTACGCTCTCCTATCTAGTGCTGCTGCGCGCGCTGCTGCCCAACGGCTCGCTGGCCATCTTCTATGTCTTTGCCGTGGTCTGGATTGGAGACATCTTCGCCTATTACATCGGACGATTCTTTGGCAGTCATCTGATGGCGCCACGAATCAGCCCCAAGAAGACATGGGAAGGGGCGCTCGCCTCCCTGGTTACCGGAAGCCTGGCAGGAACGCTGCTGCTGGTCTACAACAGCCGGGTTGCCGATTTCGCCACCCGACACGGACTGCTGGCCCGCACCAGCGTCTTGTTCAACCTGCCTCATTCCCAACCCAATGTGGTGTGGCTCGCGGTAGTGATCACCATCAGCATCAATATCGCCGCCCAATTGGGAGACCTGGTGGAATCGATGATCAAGCGGGGCGCCAACGTGAAGGATTCAGGGGAGATCGTGCCCGGCCATGGCGGCGTGTTGGACCGGATCGATGCCATGCTGCTCGCTATGCCGGTGCTGTGGTACTATGCTACATCCGGTCTCATCCATTTTTAGTTGTGACGAAAAGCTGCCAATTCAGCTCAGGACCTACGTCCTTTCAAGCACTCTGCTGTTTCCGTCCTGGAGTCCTCAATTCTCTCTCAAGATAAATCGCGGCGCATCGCTATTCTGGGTTCTACCGGCTCTATAGGGACCAGCACCCTCAAGATCGTCGAAGAGTATCCGGAGCGCTTCAGCGTGGTTTCGCTCGCAGCCGGAGGCAATATCGATGGGGCCTTCGAGCAATGCCGCCGGTGGAAGCCTCAAGTGGTATCGGTGGCGCGGGCGCGGGATGCCGAGCTGCTGGGGCATCGCCTGCGTCAGGCCGATTTACCAGAGATCAAAGTTGTATACGGCCCTGCCGGGACGGTGGAGGTGGCGACCCATCCTGATGCCAATTTCGTGGTGAGCGCAATCGTCGGGGTGGCCGGACTGGAAGCTACTTACGAAGCGGTGCGGGCGGGCAAGATTGTTGGGCTTGCCAACAAGGAGTGCCTGGTAGCTGCCGGCGAGCTGCTCACAGCCGAGGCGCGCCGCCAAGGCAAGCCGCTGCTGCCCATCGACAGCGAACACAATGCGGTCCACCAATGCATGAGGGGCGGGCGCATGGACGAGGTGAGCGCGGTCTGGCTTACGGCATCCGGCGGCCCATTCCTGCACAAACCCAAGCGGGAGTTCGCGGAGATCACGGTAGAGCAAGCGCTGAACCATCCGACGTGGAAGATGGGACGGCGAATCACCATCGATTCCGCTACCTTGATGAACAAGGGATTTGAGGTGATCGAGGCCTGCCGCCTCTTCGATCTGCCGCCTGCGCAGATTAAGGTGATCGTCCATCCTCAATCGACTATCCATTCGCTGGTGGAATTTCAGGATGGCAGCATCCTGGCGCAGCTCTCGGTAACGGACATGCGCCTGCCCATTCTTTATGCGCTCACCTTTCCCGAGCGCATCGAGTCTAACCTGAAGTTCGATCTCTCACAGCTCAAACAGTTGGATTTCTGTCCTCCGGACATGGAGAAGTTCCCTTGCCTGCGCCTCGCCTATGAGGCGGCTGAGGCCGGAGGCGCCAAGACCATTGCCCTGAACGCTGCGGACGAGATAGCGGTGGCGGCTTTCCTCGACGGAAAAATCGGTTTTAACGATATTCCGCGTACAATTAAGCAGGTTTTGGATGAAACTGCCCCCACCCATCCTGAATCTATTAATAAGGTGCTCCAAATCGATTTACAGGCCAGAGACTTAGCCAGGGAGGTGGTTACGAAGATCACCCACTCTGTGGGAAATCCCCGTCCGGCATTTGCGGACTAATGTAAACTTTGGCAGATCAGAGAAGCAGACAAAATTAATGCAATTTTTAATCTATCCCATCGCGGTTGCTTTCGTGCTCGGCATCATGGTGCTGGTGCACGAGTTCGGACATTACGCCGTTGCCAAACTTTGCGGCGTACGGGTTGAGGTTTTCTCCATCGGCTTTGGTAAGCGGCTCTTCGGCTTTCGCCGGGGAGACACCGATTACCGCTTGAGCCTGCTTCCTCTGGGCGGCTACGTAAAGATGTCGGGCGAGAACCCGATGGATGCGCGCAACGGCGATCCCGGCGAATTTATGTCTCATCCGCGCTGGCAGCGGTTCCTGATCGCCATCGCCGGGCCGGCGATGAATATCCTGCTGGCTGTGGCGCTGCTCACCGGGGTCGATATGGTGCATTACAGCCACGATCTCTATCTCGACCAGCCGACCAAGATCGGGGCGGTGCTGGAAAATTCTTCAGCGGAAAAGGCCGGACTCAAGGAAGGCGACGTAATCACCCGGCTCGACAACCTGAAGAACCCAAATTGGGAAGACACGCTTTATAAGATCATGCTCAGCCCCGGCCAGCCGCTGAATCTGACCTTCCGTCGCGGGACCCAGGAGATCCATTCCCAACTCGTTCCCGACGTGATTGGCCCAAATCGCATTGGACAGGCCGCAATCGTCCCCTTTGAGCAGGTTTCGGTGGCGCAGGCGGACGAGAACCTTCCCGCTTACAAAGCCGGCATCCGCGCTGGAGATGAGATCCTGGCAATCAACAATGTGGCCTGCCATTCCCTCGCTTCTATCCGTCGCGATCTGCAGGAGGCGAAGGGCAAAGCAGTCGATGTAGCCGTGCTGCGCCATGGGCAGGAGCTTCATTTCACCGTCACTCCGTTTCTCTCCGATAACGGCGATGGGGATAAGTCCTATCATCTTGGCTTTACGCCAGCGACCCCGCAGCACGTAGACAAGTTGCCGCTGCCCCAAGCCTTCCGCCGCTCCATTGAGCAGAACGAAAAATTTTCCATGCTGATCTTCGAGCTGGTAAAGAAGATGGCTGAGCGCAAAGTCTCGATGCGGCAGATGGATGGTCCCATAGGCATTATGAAGGCGTCGGGCGATGCGGCGCGCCAGCATGGCTGGACCCCGCTCCTGAGCCTGATGGCAGCCATAAGCCTGAACCTTGGCATCTTCAACCTCTTCCCCATTCCCATCCTGGATGGAGGCGTGATTTTGCTGCTCTTTATTGAAGGGCTGATGCGGCGCGACATCAATCTCCAACTCAAAGAACGGATTTACCAGGCAGCGTTTGTCTTCCTGCTGCTCTTTGCCGCGATCGTCATCTTCAATGACATCGCTAAGTCGCTGCCGGCATTGGGCAGGCTGTTGCCGTAATCCAGAACCTGGAGTACGCAAGGCCCTGCGCAAAGCGGGGCCTTTATTTTTGTCCAGGCATTGTGCCCGATGCGATCGCCTCCTGCGGCTGGATTGAAGCGCGCTCCCAGTGGGCTTCGGAAGGTTTCGCCGCGGTGTTATCGCCTTATTGTTTCACCGCGACCGCGACCCCGTCCCTGAGCGGGATGATGGTGGGAAAGAAATCCTTCTTCTCATACAGCAGGCGATTATGCTCCAAAATGGCCCTGGTCTTCTCATCGGCATCTTCCTGCGAACGCGCTATCTTCCCACCCCAGAGCGCGTTGTCGGCGACGTAGAGCCCGCCCTTGCGCACCTTGGCTGTGGCCATGCGGAAGGCCTGCGGGTACTGCGGCTTATCGATGTCATTGAAGACGATGTCGAATTCCCCCTTCTGCTCGGAGAGGAGCTCGATTGCGTCGCCGGTTTCAATCTGCACCCGGTCGAGCAGCCCGGCACGATGCAGGCTGTCTTTGGCGCGCGCGGCATTCTTGTGGTCGCTGTCGGTGTAGATCACCTTTCCTCCCTCGCCAACCGCCATCGCCCACCAGAGGGTGGAGTATCCAATGGCAGATCCCATCTCGAATATCCGCCTGGCGCCGGCAATGGTTGCCAGTTGGAAGAGATAGCGCCCAACCAGCGGGCCGACGATCGGGACCTTATGCTCCGCCGCATAGGCCTCCATCTCGCGCAACATCACATGCCGCTCCGGCAATAACTTATAGAGATAGTCTTCAACATCGGATTGCAGGATGCCGCTCATCTGCCAATATGGAGAGGTAGCCATATTTACTCCAGGGTCTGTCCGGGTTTCATCTCACAGACTTCAACGCCAAACTGCTCGACCTGCCGCTTCAAATCGCCGGGCTTGCCGGTAAGCACGGGAAAGGTATTGAAGTGCATGGGAATCACAACCTTGGCCTTAAGCAGCTTACAGGCATAAGCGGCCTCGCGTGGCGACATGGTGAAATGGTCTCCGATGGGCAGCATCGCAATCTGCGGAGCGTACAGCTCATGGATGATGTGCATGTCGCCGAAAACATTGGTATCGCCGGCATGATAGATCTTGACCCCATTCTGGAATTCGATCGCATACCCGCATGGCTCGCCGCCATAGATGATCTGTCCATTATCCTCGATTCCGCAGGAGTGGTCGGCATGGACCATAGTGACTTTTATGTCCTCGACCTGCTGCGTGCCCCCTTTATTCATGGGAGAGATCTGCTTGGCGCCTTTCTTTTGCAGCCACAGGCAAAGCTCGTAAACGCCGACCACCTTCGGATTGTGCTTCTTGGCCAATTCGACGGCATCGCCGATGTGGTCTCCATGGCCATGGGTGCACAGCATCACATCGATCTTGTCGAGCTTCTTGTTCTTTTCCGGGCACATCGGATTGTTCATCACCCAGGGATCGACAATCACCGATTTTCCGCCCGGAGTCTGAATATGGAAGGTGGCATGGCCCAGCCACGTCAGCTTTATACCTTTTAAATCGAGCATCATGTCTCCCTACGATTCAGTTGCTGTTTCGCATGAGGAATCCGCCATGTATGGATTTACTGGCCCTTCTGCCATGCTCCCCAGCCGCCCGCCAGCGAGATTACATTTTTGAAGCCCATCTTCTTCAACATCCATGCCGCCAGGGCGGAGCGGCTTCCACCGCCGCAATAGAGGACCAGCTTACGCTCTTTGTCGGTCGTGACCTTATCGATGTCGCGCTCGAGCACTCCCCGGGAGAGATGGATGGCGCGGGGAATGGTTCCGCGCTGCACCTCGTCTGTTTCCCGCACATCGATTAGATCGAAGTCCTGGCCGCTTTGCTGCATCTTCTTGAGCGTGGGCACGTCGATTTCTTTAATTTCTTTTTTCGCTTCATTACAGAGCTGCTGAAATTCAGGCAATGGCATAAGAAAAACCTCTACATGCGAAATAAATAACGATTGTAAGCAAGCCAAAACAAAACTCGCAAACTTAGGGAATTTGGTCCAGAATGACCGTATGGGAACCGCCAGCAGATCAGCCGGGTTGTCCCTTCTCTTCTCCCAGGAGCAGATCGCGCAGCGCGTGAGCGAATTGGGGGCGCAGATCACCGCCGATTTTGCCGGAGAGAAGATCATCCTGGTGGGCGTGCTCAAGGGCGCAACCATCTTCCTGGCCGATCTGGCGCGAAGCATCCAGCTTGACGTCACATTCGACTTCCTGGCCACATCCAGCTATGGCAAAGGCCATCGGCAGAGCGGTGAAGTCCGCCTCATCAAAGATGTGGACCACTCCATGGAAGGCCGCCACCTCATCCTGGTAGAAGACATTCTCGATACCGGCATTACGCTGACGTATCTGCGCAGATTATTGCTGGCGCACCATCCCAAGAGCTTCAAAATTGCCGCGCTGCTCGATAAACCGGCGCGCCGCATCCAGAAGATCGATGGCGATTACATCGGCTTCACCATCCCAAATAAGTTCGTGGTCGGATACGGCCTGGATTACGCCGAGCGTTATCGCAATCTCCCCGGAATTTACACCATGCCGGAGAGCATGCTGGACGAATAACCGGATGCGCCGGTGCTAAAATGGTTCTATCACGATGCATCTCAGCGAACTTACTGAAGCGAGTAAGACAGCGAGCGAAGCACAAAGTGACTGGCGCTTCGTATCGTCGATCATCGACCATACCCTGCTCAAACCTGAGGCTTCCCGGCTGGAGGTAGAACGGCTTTGCGAGGAAGCATTGCAATATGGTTTTGCCTGCGTTTTCGTGAACCCCTGTTATGCGGCGCTGGTTGCTTCCCTGCTGCGCGGCACTCCCGTTACCCTCGGAGTTCCAGTCGGTTTTCCCCTGGGCGCATCCCTGACCTGCACCAAGCGCCAGGAGGCGTTGGATTCGCTCCGCCTGGGCGCGCAAGAGCTGGACATGGTGCTGAACATCGGCGCCCTCAAGTCCGGCGACCGCAATCTGGTGCTGAATGACATTAAGGGAGTGGCTGAAGTCGCGCACAATGCGGGGGCGACCCTCAAGGTGATCCTCGAGACCTCTCTGCTTACTCTGGACGAAAAGATCATTGCCTGCGAGCTCTCGCTCAAGAGCGGCGCCGACTTTGTAAAAACCAGCACCGGCTTCGGCGGCGGTGGAGCTACCATCGAGGATGTGGCCCTGATGCGGGGAGTGGTGGGCAATCGCGCCGGCGTCAAAGCCTCGGGCGGAATCGCACGGGCCAAGGACGCTTTGGCCATGGTCCACGCCGGAGCGAACCGGATCGGCACCAGCTCCGGAATCGCGATCGTCCGCGAACTCGGGGCTCCAGCGCTATAAATCATCTTAACTTTGGCCTCTCGAATCCTTAATTTGCGCTGCTATCATGAGAATGCAACCAGCTAGAGGAAATCTGTTTCGTCTCAGCATGGCATTTTTGAATCAAAAGCATCCGATCCAGCTCTGCGGCAGGAGGAAAAATCTGCCGTGAGCTCCCCTGCGCTTCCCCAGGAACCGTCAATCCATTCCGCCCAGAAGGTCGAAACATTTCTGCTGGAGTTGGTCGACGCGCTGAATACCACGCTCGATCTGGATACGCTGATGCAGCGCATTGCCGAGATGGTCCGGCAGGTGATCTCTTATGAAATATTCGCGATCCTGCTGCTGAATGAGCGCACGCAAGAGTTGCACATGCGCTTCCAGATCGGACATTCGCCGGAAGCGGAGCGCATTCGGGTAAAAGTCGGCCAGGGGGTCACCGGACGCGCCCTGCAGGAGCGCAATTCCATCCTGATAAATGATGTGGCCAAAGAATCCAACTACATCAATGCCCATCCCGGGGTCCGCTCGGAGCTGGCAGTGCCGATGGTCACAAAAAACCGCGTGATCGGGGTGATCGATCTGCAGTCGCGCGAGGTCGGGTATTTTACGGAAGAACACCGCCGCATCCTGATGCTGGTGGCGTCGCGCATCGCCATCGCGGTGGAAAATGCCCGGCTGTATACGCGGCTCTCGCGCCAGGCGCAAACCCTGACCGTGCTCAACGATATCAGCCGCGAGCTCACTTCGATCCTGAATCTTGACCAGTTGCTCAAGCGGATTGGCGACCTGCTGCTGCGCGTGATTGATTACCAGATGTTCTCGATCCTGCTGCTCGATGAGAGCGACCACGTCCTGTACCATCGCTTCTCGGTCCGCTTTCGTGAAAATGTCCAGCTCAAGCACAAAATCCCTGTGGGAAGCGGGTTGGTGGGATACGCCGCGCAACACGCCAAGGCGGTGCTCGCCCCCGACGTTTCAAAAGATATTCGCTACATCATGATCAATCCTGAGACGCGCTCGGAGCTTTGCGTGCCGCTGATCTACAAGGAGAAGGTGATTGGGGTGCTCGATCTCGAGCACACGCGCCGCAATTACTTTACCGAAGACCATGTAAAGACGATGAACACGATGGCGGCGCAGCTCGCCATCTCCATTGAAAATGCCCGCCTGTATGAGCGCATTGCGCGGGAGGAGCGGCGGCTGGAGCGGGACCTGGAGATGGCCCGCGAGTTGCAGTTCCGCCTGCTTCCGGAGCATTTCCCTCATCTCGTCTCCGCCGAGATTGCCGCGAAATCGCTGCAGGCGCTGGCGATCGGCGGTGATTTTTACGATGTCCTCCCGTATGTGGGAAGCCGCACCGGCATCGCTCTGGGGGATGTGAGCGGGAAGGGGGCGCCGGCCGCGCTCTATGCAGCTCTGGTGAGCGGGATCCTGCGCTCCAAGGCGCCGATGCAGCCGATGCCCGCCCAGATGCTGACCGCCATCAACATCTCCCTGAACGAGCGGAGGATCGCCGCGCAATATGTTTCCGTGCTCTATGCGATGTGGGACGGCATACAGCGGGTGATGCGAATCTCCAATTCCGGACTTCCACGACCGATATTCTGCCGGGGCAATACCATCGAGATGGTGCAGGCGACCGGACTTCCGCTGGGATTGTTTGAAGACGCGCAATATGAGGAGATCGCAATCTCCGCCATGCCCGGGGACGTATTTGTATTCTTCAGCGACGGAATTGTCGACGCCGTATCTCCCCAGGAAGAGCAGTTTGGGCGGCCGCGAATCGAGCAGACCGTCTCCCGGGTAAGCCATGCCTCGGCCGCGGAGATTGTGGCTGCCATCTTTCAAGCGATCGGAGAACATTCCCAGGGGCGCGCCTCGTTTGACGACGAAACGGTGGTGGCATTGAAGATCACAGAAGACGGGCAAGCCTTGCCGGCGAGCGGCAAGCCCAAACGGCCCCGAAAATCCTGACGATTTCCCAAGGAAGAATAAAGACCATTGAATCGCACAAGCGCAAATCGCGGTGATCGCCCCTTTCATTACCTTTCCAGCAAAGACGGTAGCGGGCGTTCGCAATTGTATTGCGATAAAGCCTCTCTCCGCCGCATGGCGGAGAAATACGGCACTCCGCTCTACGTCTATTCCGCGAGTTTCATTCGCGATCGCTATAAGGCCTTCGATAAGGCGTTCCGGAAAATTCCGCATACCATCTGTTACGCGGTAAAGGCCAACTCCAATCTCTCGCTGCTGCGCATGCTGGCCCGCATGGGATCGGGCTTCGATATCGTCTCCGCCGGGGAGCTGGAGCGGGTGCGGCGCGCCAGTCCGCCTGCAGCGCGACGCGCGGTCTTCTCCGGGGTGGGAAAGACCGCGCCCGAAATCGACCAGGCCATTAAAGCCAATATCCTGCTCTTCAATGTCGAGAGTGAGGGCGAGCTGCGGCTCCTGGCCGAGCGGGCAGCAAAGTTAAAGAAGAAAGTACGCTTCGCCCTGCGGGTGAACCCCGACGTCTTCGCCGAGACGCATCCATATATCTCGACTGGACTGCGCGAGCATAAATTCGGAGTGGACATTGCGCGTGCGCCGGAGATCTATCGCGAGGCCGCCCGGTATAAGTACCTCGAAGTTGCCGGGGTGAGCGTCCATATCGGCTCCCAGATCACCAGCGTCGAGCCATTTGCCGCCGCCATGCAGCGCGTAGCTGACCTGGTTGGCCAGCTCTCGGCGGAGGGACATCACATCCGGTATGTCGATGGGGGAGGCGGACTGGGAATTTCTTATCAAAAAGATACGGAGTTTGATTTCAAGGATCGGGTTGAGCAGTATGCTCAAGCCATCACCTCCGCGCTGCGCTCCCTGGGCGTCCATCTTCTGCTGGAGCCGGGGCGGGCGATTACCGGTCCCGCGGGCGCGCTGCTGGCGCGAGTCTTATATATCAAAAAGAATGGCGGCAAGCGTTTCCTGATCGTGGACGCAGCTATGAACGACCTGATTCGCCCTGCGCTCTACAAAGCCCATCATGAAATCGCTGTGGTGGAGCAGGCTAACGGCAGCGGCTCCGCCCAGTTCGATGTGGTGGGGCCGGTATGCGAGACCGGAGACTTCCTGGCGCGCGACCGTGAATTGCCCGAAGTGCAGGAGGGAGACCTCATTGCCATCCTCGATGCCGGGGCCTATGGCTTATCGCTGAGCTCAAACTACAACTCCCGGCCTCGTCCTGCCGAGCTCCTGGTCGATGGCGGTAAGGTAAAGCTGGTCAGAAAACGGGAGACCATGGAGTATCTGCTTAGCCCGGAGCTTTAATTCGTGTGATCTGGCCGGAATGTGGGACAATCCGTCCCAATTGGTACATTATGTCTAGGGTAATCACCTTACTTTTTCCTAAAATATTTATATTTATGGGGTTGTTTTCCACAGATAATATCCTTAAAATCATAAGTTTTTAGGGGTAATACGGGGAACGTCTGAGGGAGCCAGCTTTTTTAGCAAGCTTCGTAAAAGGCTTGCATCCTCTTACGGACTCTGCAATCCAATAAGTAGTCATAAATTACAGGTAAGGCGGAAATCATAATTATGGCAAAGCGTCGTGGCAATCCAAACTGGGGGAAACCGGAGCCGATTGGACCGGTAATCCCTGTAGTGACTTCCTTTGAGCAAGCGGTGAAGGAGTTCAAGCTCTTACCGGACCAGTACATCCGGTCAACCCGGCTGCGCGAATGGGCGCGCCGGAACAAGAACTCGAAATATATTCCGGAACCATTGCTCGAAGCCTGGGGTTTTGAAATCGAATCTACATTGTAAGTGTTTGAAAATTAATACAGGAAGCCGCCTTTCATGGCGGCTTTTTTGTTGCATCTTACAAAGACGTCATGCACTTTGACCACACGCAGATGCTGGCAATGCTGGTGGCGGCAAGTTTTGCCGCAGGCTTGAACGTCTATGCCACGGTGGCAACGTTAGGGCTGTTGGCCCATGCCGGCGTTTTCCAGTTGCCCGCCAACCTGCACTTGCTGGGGAACTGGTGGATCATTGCCGCGGCGCTGGTGATGTTCCTGATTGAATTTGTCGGAGACAAGATTCCTGCCTTCGATCTGATCTGGAATGCGTTGCATACCTTCATTCGGGTTCCAGTCGCCGCCCTGATCGCCTATCACGCAAGCTCACAGCTTTCTCCTTCGGCGCAGATGCTCAGCGCGCTGCTGGGAGGCTCAGTAGCGTTGCTCGCCCATGGCAGCAAGACCGCCGTCCGGGCGGCGGTTACACCTTCTCCCGAACCGGTTTCTAATATCGCGCTTAGCATGGGAGAGGATGCGACGGCCATCGGGCTGACCTGGTTTGCCGCCCGGCATCCGATTTGGGCGGCCGCCATCACGGTGGTCCTGCTGGTTGCGGCAATACTGCTGATACGCGTGCTCTGGCGCGCCATGAAAAGGCTCTTTGTCCGCGCACAAGAGTCGTGGCGCTCCCTCTCCCCCGCAGCCCAGCCAATTGCAAATCAAAATCACTCCTGATTTCAGACGATAATTGCGAGGAGCTTTAGCGCAGTGCTCTTTCAGCCGAAGAGCTTTTACGGCGCGGATTAGGCAGGTCTATTTCCTGCTATTTGTTAGAATCAAGGGCAGGGATCCGCACCGATTTGCCAAGGCTAGCAGGATTGGCCGGACTGTTCTGCAAGTGTGCGGAGCGATCTTAGCCCTATATCCATGCCATCCGCCGCTCCATTTACCGACGTTCCCACCGCTCTGGCCGAGATCCGCGTCGGCAAAATGATCGTGGTGGTCGACGATGAGGACCGGGAGAATGAAGGCGATCTCACGATCGCCGCCGAGGCAGTCACCCCCGAAGTCATCAACTTCATGGCGCGGCATGGAAGAGGGCTGATCTGCCTTGCGCTTACCGAAGAACGTCTCGACTATCTCCGCATCGGCATGATGACCAGCGAGAACACCTCGCAATACGGGACCGCATTTACGGAGTCGATCGATGCCCGCGATGGCATCACGACCGGCATCTCGGCCTATGACCGCGCCCGCACCATCCAGGTCGCCATCGATCCCAGGAGCGGGCCGGGCGACTTGGTAAGGCCAGGCCACACCTTCCCTTTGCGAGCAAGAAAGGGCGGCGTGCTTGTCCGCGCCGGACAGACGGAGGCCTCGGTCGATCTGGCGCGCATGGCGGGAATGGTCCCTGCCGGAGTGATCTGCGAGATCATGAACGAAGACGGCAGCATGGCGCGCGTCCCTGACCTGATCGAGTTTTGCCGCGCCCACAACCTGAAGATGCTTACCGTCGCCGAACTGATCCGCTACCGCATGATGCATGAGCGCTACGTCCACCGGGTAGGAGAGGCTCTGGTGCCCACGCGCTTTGGCGAGTTCCGCATGGTGGCTTATGAGTCCGAGGTTGACGGCGGAGAATCTCACATTGCGCTGGTGCGTGGGGACATTGAAACTCCGGAGCCGGTGCTGGTCCGCGTCCACTCCCATTGTCTGGCCGGAGATGTCTTCGGCACCACTCTATGCGATTGCAACGCGGTGCTCGAAACTTCGATGGAGATTATCGCGAAAGCCAATCGCGGGGCATTGATTTATTTGCACCAGACGTCGAAGGGATTTTCGGTAGAGCGGATAGACGAGAAGAAGGTGCTTTCATTCCATCGCGAGCAGCGGGACGCTTCCACTGCCGGAAAACATAGCAGGACCCAGCGGCAGATTGGGATTGGGGCGCAAATCCTCTCTGACCTGAAACTGACTCGCCTGCGTCTGCTCACCAATCATCCGCGACGGGTAGCCGGTCTCGAAGGTTTTGGCCTCGAAATCGTCGAACAGATTCCGGTCACAGTAGCAACCGCTGCCGGACGAAACTAGCTGGGTTTGCGGGCCTCGATCTGTTCATCGCGCAGAAAGAACTGCGCCGAGCATTTGTCGGAGCCGCAGATCACGGGGACCAGCCCCACCACCTGCCGCCGGGTAATCAGTCCTAAAGTCCCGCAGGAAGGACATGCAAGCACCGCCCAGTAGGGGTCTTCCCCGGTCCCTTCTTCGCCGGCGTTTTCCAGCACAAAGAGCGTTCCAGGATGCATCTGCTCCGGGATCCATTCGTTGAGGACGTCCAGTTCTGCCACCATGGTCACCTCCGACCGCTACCTCACCTGGGATACGGCGCTCGCACGACTGCTTTACGCACTCTTCTGCAGAAGGCGGGTGCGCCGGTCTTGCTGCTTGCCTGTTTCTGAACTTTCCTTATTGATGTTGGAGCTTATTTTGATTCGTTTGGCTGTATACTGCCGGATTTCAGCACGGATTTCCCGGACCGCGTCGGTAATGCAAATCGAGAGTAGCGGCTGACGGGAGTTCTTGAGCAGGTCCACAATCTGCCGCTCGGAATTTTCCAGATAGAGCTGGCGGCCGTCGGTGAGCAGATGATATTCCGCTCCTGCCATTACGGTCTCCACCAGACGCTTGCCAAACTCGCGCTGAAGATAGCGCATCGCCTTGCGAACACGCTGCAGGGAGAACCCTTTGCGGCGCAATTGGGCGATCACGGCGAGCTCGGCCAGGTCCTCTTCACTATAGAGGCGGTTGCGGCCCTGGCGGCGCGGGACCACGATTCCCCGCTCGTCCCACCACTGCAACTGACGCGCGGTAATTCCGGTCAGCTCCATTGCCTCTGCCGAGTTGAAGCTCCGCTCCATTGCATCCCACCCCGGTAAAACCTGTTGGCAAACTCGAAACATTTCTGCAGCGAAATGTTTAAAACAAAATTACACCCGTAGTGTTGGATGTCAAGAATAAATGCTGAAATAATTACTATAGTTTTTAATTCTGCAGATATGTTCCATGTCAGATTCACCGAGTCACAGTCGAAATTCAGACGCGGAGCATCCTCCTGAGTTGCAGGCGATGATCGCCATCAGCCATTCCGTCCCGAGAATCGCCGCCCCATTAGTGCCTGTTCTTTCGAGAGTAGCTTGCAACCCGTTGAGGACCAATACTGTTGCAGATCCCTTGTGAAAGTGGTCTCATCGAACTGCTCAAAATATGAAAGTCGATTCCATACGCTTTCCCGTAGACTCGGTAGCGCTCAAGATGGGCGTTTCCATCGGCATCGGCATGCTGGTCGGGATGGAGCGTGAATGGTCGAACAAGGACGTAGGGGTCCGCACCTTTGCGCTGATCTCCCTTCTCGGGATGCTGGTAACTGCGCTGGGCAGCGGCCTCGAGATCGCGGGATTGATTGGCGTCTTCGTAATTGTCATCGCGATGAATACGCGGGCCGTCCTGACCGACCGGTCGCTCGAGATCACCACCTCGGCGGCGCTCATCGTCAACTATGTGCTCGGCCTGCTGGTGGGGCAGGGCCATCTCTTTGCGCCGGTCGCCGGCGCCATCGTCATGACCATGCTCCTCTCATGGAAGACGGAGTTGAGCCGTTTTGCCGGCGGCCTGCAGATGCAGGAGATCCGCAGCGCGGTGCTGCTGGGGCTGATCGGCTTCGTCATCTATCCCACTCTGCCGAACCGGGCGGTGGATCCCTGGCAGCTGCTGAACATACGCGACGCCTGGGTCAGCGTGATCGCGATTGCCGGAATCGGCTTCGTGAATTATGTCTTCCTGCGCGTCTATAGCACGCGCGGACTTTATTTGAGCGCGATCTTTGGCGGGCTGGTGAACAGCACGGCCACCGTGGCGGAGATCGGCACGGCGAGCCGCGAAGGCGGAATGCTATCGCGGGCCACCGTCCTCTGCCTGCTCACGACGGTGGCGATGTTTACCAGAAACTTGCTTCTGGTAACGCTCTTCGCCCCGAAATCGCTGAGCGCAACCGTGCTTCCGGTCCTCGCCATGATTCTGGTTGCGGGAATATGGATCCTGGTGGACCGCGCCGCCAAAAATGGGTATAGCAATGCTCCCGGCACCCTGGCTCTCTCCTCGCCTGTATCGCTGCGGAAAGTATTGCGCTTTGGCGCGTTGTTCATCGTGATTCAGGCGGCGGGCACGCTCCTTACGCAATTTCTGGGCAATACCGGAATGCTTGCGGTCAGCATTGCCGGAGGACTGGTGAGCAGCGCCAGCACCACGGCCGCAGCCGCCACCCTGGCAATGCATGGAAAGATCAGCCCGTCTCTGGCCGGCAGCGCAACGATTCTGGCTTCGCTGGCGAGCGCCGCGGTAAATCTCCCCATCGTATGGCGCACCACCAGAAGCAAAACAGTCATGAAAAGACTCACGATGGAGACGGCTACGCTCATCGCGATGGGAATTCTAATGGTAGGAGTGGACCGGCTGCTCCAGGTTTCAGAACGATTGGCGCGATGACGCCGCCGGGAATACCGATCGCAAAGCTGCCCTCAGAGCCATCACAAATCCAGCTCCCAGGTTTGCGCTATGAGGTCTTTGCCAAAACTGTGATGAGGTTTTTCTTCGGTCAGGCGGAAGCCCGCCTTCTGATAAAGACGACGGGCGGCGTGCAGCTCGCTCTGCGTCCATAGCGTGATCTTCTTATATCCGGCCTCACGGGCAAAGTTGACGCACTCCTTCACCAGCCGAGCGCCGATCCCAAGTCCCCGGGCCTTGACCTCCACCAGCAACAGACGCAGCTTGGCGACAGCCTCCGATTGTTTCACCAGGAAAATCGAGCCCACAATCTCGCCATCCTTTTCGGCGATCCAGCAGCGCTCCCGGCTGGCATCATAGTGCTGAACAAATTCGGCGGCGATGCTCGCGACCAGCGCCTCGAAGTGTTCGTTGTAACCGTATTCCCGGTGATACAGAACGCCGTGACGATAGATGATCCAACCCATGTCTCCAGGCCGGGGCGAACGCAGGATGTAGGCTTCCATTTACTGCAATGATAATGGCTTGATCTCGCCGTTGGCTTGCCTGATTCCGAGGCGGACCGGTCGTGGCGGGCCCTTCTTCGGGACCGTAACTTCGGCCCAGAGCTGCTCCCCTTTTCGCAGCGAGGCCGGAGTGAAGGCATGTTCGGGAATAAAGAAGGCAACCGGCTGGCTCACCTCGATGGTGACCACACCTTTCGAATCTCGCTCCCACTCCGCGTACACATCACTGCGTGAATCCGCTTTGGCGACCAGATGGCCATTCTCCGCCTCCAGCCTTACGGCTTCGCTTTGCCGCGAATAGCGATATCTTCCGCCCATCTCGTCATCCATTTCCTGGTTGGCGCAAGGAGGATTCTTACGCTTCGCCGATACCAGCGCCTTGTCCTCTTCCAGTGGAGGCGCTTTGAAGACCCCCGGCGCATCGACTTTAAGCCGCAGGCTAAGATAACGTCCCCTCACCGGCAAGGTGGGATCGTAATTCACCGATTCCACCCATACCCGAGGGCGGGTCGCCCGCTCATATAAATATTTGCCCGCCAGGCTGGAGACCAGCGCCAGATGCAATACCACGACGATCAGTCCGTTGACTCGTGCCGACTTTGCGATCATTGCGCCTCCTTTTCGACCTGCGCGATCAGACGCTTGCGCGCCTTCTCCATAAAATATCCTCCAACCAGGAAGAGCACGCCAAAGCCGATAAGGCTGACGGAGCGTCCCAGCTTATCGAATAAATCGGAGAAGTAGAATGCGGCGACGCTGAATGCAAACAGGGCCATTCCCATGTTGATGCGGGCCTTCGCCTGGTCGCGGACGCCCCAGGCGATCAGCCCGATGGAGCCGGCGGAACTCCAGATGTATGGACCTAATGTGCGCCAGGCATATACCGCCAATGAGTCATTGCCGGGCTCGTAATAAAAGGGCAGCCTGCCTTGAACTACCACGCAAACTACAGCCAGAAGCATGGGCCAGGCCTGGCGGCGGCGCAGCAGAAACGAAACCACAAGCGGAGCGCCGAGGGCCACGCCCCATCCCATCAGGCGCAGAGCAGGCGAAAGATCGGGCGGGCTGTTATAGCTGCTGTAGTATTCACGGTCGCCTTCAAAGACCAGGTACATGAATGCCGGGACCAATGCGAGGCCGCCAATCCATGTGAGCGCCCGGCGATAGAGGCTGTTGAGTGTCGCGGAGCGCGAGGTGAAGTAGGCAATCGCAAGCAGCAGGACGCCTTCCGAAGCGATGATTTCCGCGCCGTGATAGTTTCTGGTCGCCTCCGCCCATTCGCTGAGCAGCCATGCCGGGGTGAGGATTGCGGCCAGCGCAAATTGGCCCCAATGCCGCAGCAGCAATGCCCCAATCCATGCGCCGACCGCCCATAACAATACGCCTGTGGGCCAGTGCTCCTGCAAATTAAAGATCTCGCCGGTAAGGAAGATGCCTGCGCCCATGGCGAGCGTCCCCAGGGTGTGCAGGCCGAGGGAGAGCAGCGGATAGCGCTCCGGCTTCAGCGTGCCGGCGAAATGAAAGACTGCCACCAGAAACAGCACGAGCGAGAAGCGCGTGGCCGGCGGCATCTCCTCCCAATGCGCGGCGACAAAGAGCAGGACGCCTGCTCCCAACATCACCGCGCCACAGGCGATCGCGATAATGGCTGGCAGGTTATGGCGGGTAGTGCGCTCGCGAGTGCTCTCAAAATTGCGGATGCGCTCGTAGATGCTGAGGTCAATTACCTTGGCATCGACCCAGCGCTGCAGCTCCGGTTCAAGTTGGATCGGCAAATTCCCCCCTCCCATAATGCTGCGCGGACAATACAGCAAGAGCTGCCCAAGCTCAACAGGAGTTTTTAAGGCAAGAATTACCTTGGATAAGGCGCGGGTGGGGGTATAGACCTGTATGGACAAACAAAGACGGTCTTGAGCGCTTTACCTACGAGAGGTTTTCCAAGTCTCTAACTTCTAAGACATCTGATTCGTGACCGATCTCATAAAAGCAAGGACTTTCGTAAATTATTTAGTTGTGGACAAGCACAAAATTTGATAAAGTTCGCGCCGCATTTCAATCCCACCACGCAGGTGGCACTATGCTTAGAAAAGCAAGCGCTCTCGTCTTTTGTCTACTTCTGGCTGGAGGCAATTGCCTCGTCGGCCAGTCAGCCGCACCTCAATCAAGCGCTGCAAATACCGCGACGCAAAATTCTTCTATTCGGCCAGCTCCTGTTGGATTTATGCTTGAAGATAGCACGCCAGTGAAGCTGCGTCTGACCCGAAATCTTTCCTCGGCCACGGATAGGAAAGGAGACCAGGTGGATTTCGAAGTTGTGGAAGATGTACTAGTGGACAACATTTTAGTGATACCTCACGGCAGTACTGCCTGGGCCACGATCACGGAAGCAGAGCATAAGAAGAGCATGGGCCGAGGCGGAAAATTGGACGTCAATATCGACTCTGTTCGCCTGAAGGACAGCGAGAAAGTGCCTCTCCGCGCAGTCAAGGACGGTAGAGGCGGAGGACATGTGGGCGCAATGACGGGCGCGATGGTAGCGACTGGAATCGTCTTCTTCCCTGCCGCTCCCCTGTTTTTATTCGTCCATGGCAAAGACCTCAATATACCGAAAGGTACTGAGATCACGGCATACGTGGCTGGCAATATTCCTCTTGATAAATCGAAGTTTGAAGAAGGCAATCAACCGCAAGCAAGCGCTGCAAAGCCCAGCAATTCCTCGATCGAAACGACCCTTTCAATCACCTCAACTCCGCCCGGAGCGGACGTGGAAGTGGATGGAAGTTTCATTGGCAATACTCCCTCTTCGTTCAACGTTGCTACAGGTGAGCATTCCGTGAAAATTACGAAGAAGGGTTACAAAAGCTGGGAGCGAAAATTGAAAGCCACCGGCGGCAATGTGAATTTATCCGCCGAATTGGAGCAGAGCAAAGATTAATGCATCCGCAGTCCCGTAGTGCTCGAGAAATCCTGGATGGGCAAATGATGCATAGATCCTTCGACTTGCGCTTGGCTCGCAAACTCGCCTCGCGCGGCGCTCAGGATGACAAGATTAAAGAGATGAGTTGCGTGTTTGAAGTTTGAGTTGCGGGTGCAGTTTCAAATTGCACATTCGGTTCAAATTGCATTCAGTTCAAATTGCATTATGTTCAAAT